>CAINLJ010000120.1 GCA_903850335.1 uncultured Bacteroidia bacterium
CTCCGTTTATGCAATTGAAACCCAACGAAAAGGTAGAAATTAAAAAAGTGCGTTGCAGGACCATTGGCGACATTACATGTACTGGTGTAACCTTATCCGAAGCCAATTCTCTTGAGGATATTATTCAGGAAGTTGCATCAAGCCGTGTAACGGAAAGAGGCAGCAGAGCCGATGATAAACGTTCTGAAGCGGCTATGGAAGATCGCAAACGTGAAGGTTATTTTTGAAAGTAAAAGTAAAGGATAAAAAATATGTCTGGAAAAGATCACGGATATCTCGATATGGAATTGCTCCGTTTTACGACGGCAGGAAGTGTTGATGATGGGAAAAGCACACTGATTGGTAGGCTATTGTACGATAGCAAGGCTATTTTTGAAGATCAGATGGAGGCTCTTGAACAAGCAAGTATCAGCAGAGGTGGTGAGGAGGTGAATCTTGCACTACTCACTGACGGACTAAGAGCCGAACGTGAGCAGGGGATCACAATTGATGTAGCATACAGGTATTTTGCAACTCCCAAACGTAAATTTATTATCGCTGATACCCCGGGCCATATACAATATACACGTAATATGGTTACAGGCGCATCAACTGCAAATGCGGCAGTTATTCTCGTGGACGCCCGCAACGGAGTTATTGAACAAACGCGGCGCCATGCTTATATTGCTTCTCTGCTGAATATTCCGCATATTTTGGTTTGCGTTAATAAAATGGACCTTGTTAATTTTAGTCAGGAGGTCTTTGAACGGATTAAGACAGATTTTGTTGATGTGGCCAGTCGCCTTGATAGTCAGGATATTCACTTTTTGCCAATCAGCGCAAAACTTGGCGATAATGTAGTCGATGCCTCGATGAATATGCCCTGGTATACCGGTGCAACATTTTTGGGTTTACTCGAAGCTTTACCTGTAGGGAAGGATTGGAATTTTGATGATCCTCGTTTTCCTGTTCAGTATGTAATACGCCCTATTTCGGACGAGTATCATGATTACAGAGGATATGCCGGACGGGTTGCAAGTGGGGTATTCCGGGTAGGGCAGGAGGTTGTGGCATTACCTGGTGGTTTGAAGACAATTATCGAAGCGATTGATTTTGCTGGAGAAAGTCTTGATTATGCATTCCCTCCACAATCTGTTACCCTGCGATTAAAGGATGAGATCGACGTGAGTCGTGGTTCAATGATCGTTGATGCAATAAATCAACCACAACAATCACAGGAAATCGACCTTATGGTCTGCTGGCTTAACGAAAAACCGCTTGTCATCAGAGGAAAATACCAGGTGAAACATAATTCCAATGAGCTGAGGTGTATTGTAACAGAGGTAAAATATAAGGTGAATATTAATACTATTGAGGAAATTCACGAAGATTTAACCGTTGGACTAAATCAAATAGCCCGTATTACAATCAAAACCACTAAGCCATTATTTTTTGATCCGTACAAGAAAAATCGGGATACAGGAAGTCTTATCCTCATAGATGAAGCGACAAATAATGTTGTTGGAGCAGGTATGATCCTTTAGATACCGGCATAGATCTGCAAGATAATTGATGCAGATTACTTCAAAGTGCACCAGTCTCCAGGTTGATAAGGTTGAGAGGACTCAATTTTATAAGCTCCGTGGAAGTTTCGATCTCCCACAGAGATGATGTGCGGGCAACCTGCAGTAGACTGTCACGGTCGCAATACCGGCCTGTTAAATAATGAAAACGGAATGATTTGCAAAACTAAAAATCAGATATACAATACTTTAAGGTTCTTCGCGTTTTCCCTTTGCGACTTCTGCGTTTAAATTTTTCCTTTTGATACAGCCTCTTCTATGCATTTATTAACAGTTTTTTGAATAGAATAAGAAATTATCAAATGAATAGCACCTATCAAATCGTTTATTGAAGATCAATGCCAGCATCAATTTGAATCGATCCGAAAAATCGCTATAACCCACACGAACATACTTGCCTTAATCTCAAATAGCATGTAAGAAGCAAGGTTTCTCGCTGTATTAACTTTTTGGATACATCTATATCACCTTTTGTAAAAGTCTGATCCGGACTAAATTATTAATGCTTTTTGTCATAGTAGAATCTGTAGAGAAAAACTAATTTTATACTATTATTATAACCAAAACTTCCCCTCATGACAGTCAATAAACTTTATGATATTTTTGAGTTACTTAAAGGCAGACAAACCAAAAAAATAATCGTCGTTTGCGCACACGATAAACACACGTTAATTTCAATAAGTCAGGCAGCGGATCAAAATCTTATCAGGGGAATATTGATAGGTAATTATGAATCAATACTTTCAATCTGTAAGGAAGCCGGTATTGACAGTGACAAATTCACAATTATAAATCAACCTTCAGATGAGTTGGCTGCTCAGATTGGTGTTGCGATGATCAACCAATGCGAGGGTGATATCTTGATGAAAGGACTTATTTCTACTGATAAGTTCATGCGTGCAATTCTCAATAAGGAAAAAGGACTGGTTGAGTCTGGTAAAATTGTGAGTCACGTTACTTTAATCGAAAATAAAAACTACCATAAACTTTTAATTGTCGCTGATGTGGCGGTTATTCCCCTTCCGGACTTGAATCAGAAAATACAAATAATCAAATATCTTGTTGATGTAGCAACCAGCCTTAAAATAGCAATTCCTAAAATAGCCGTGTTGACCCCTACCGAGCAGGTCATTCCGTCCATAGTATCAACCATAGATGCTGCATTACTTTCAAAAATGAATGAAAGAGGTCAAATTCGTGGATGTATTGTCGAAGGACCTCTGGCGTTGGATGTTGCCATAGATCATGAGGCCGCCGAAATAAAAGGGTTAAGCTCCAGCGTTTCTGGAGATGCAGACTGCCTCTTGTTTCCAAATCTTGAATCCGGAAACATCTTTTATAAGGTAAATACTAAATTAGCAGGGTCCGAATCGGCAGCTATCCTTGTTGGAACTAAAATACCTGTTGTATTAGCGTCCCGGGGTGATTCAGTCCAGGTGAAACTAAACTCAATTGCCTTAGGTGTCCTTTTGTCGTATGAAAAAGATTAAAAACTAAACTAAACAGATTATGAAATTTGCCCGAATTCTTGTAATAAATCCCGGATCAACCTCCACTAAGTTTGCTGTCTATGACAACACAGTATGCTCGTTATTAAAGACACTTCATCATTCACTTTCTGAACTGGCACCTTTTAAAACCATAAGCGATCAGTTTGAGTTCAGAAAAAATATGATATTGAGCGAATTGAAACATGACCGGATAGCACTCGAATCCATCAACATTATCATTGGCAGAGGTGGACTCACCTATCCGCTCAAGTCGGGCGTGTATTACATTAATGAATTAATGGTCAATCATTGCCGAATGGGAGTCATGGGTGAACATGCTTCAAATCTGGGTTGTCTTATCGCCTTTGAGATTGCTCAAATGAATCCTGGAACGACAGCTCTGGTAGCTGATCCTGTTGTTACTGATGAAATGGACGATATTGCAAGGATTTCAGGTCATCCATTGTTCAGAAGGATGTCTATATTCCATGCATTAAATCAAAAAGCTGTTGCTCGTCAGCATGCTGCTAAAATTGGTAAGCATTACGATGAGCTTGATTTAATTGTTGTGCACTTAGGCGGGGGAATAACAATTGGAGCACACCATCATGGCAGGGTAATCGATGTCAATAACGGGCTGGACGGCGAAGGCCCATTTTCTCCTGAACGAAGCGGAACATTACCTGTTGGTGCACTTGTTGAGCTTTGTTTCAGCGGTAGATATACAAAGGATGAGATTCATGCCATGGTGGCAAGCAAGGGAGGCCTCGTTGCCTATCTGGGAACAAATGATGCCCGGGAAGTGGAGATGGCTGTAAACCACGGTGACGAAAAAGCAGCCTTGTATCTCGAAGCAATGGCGTATCAGGTTTCAAAATCAATCGGCGAAATGGCAACTGTTCTAAAGGGTAAGGTAGACGGAATTTTAGTAACCGGAGGTATTGCCTACGACCGAAGACTTATGGCACAGATCCGCGAACGCGTTGAGTTTATTGCCCCGGTATCAATTTACCCGGGTCAGGATGAATTAAAATCCTTGGCCATGAATGCTTTAATGGTAGCAAGAGGTGAAGTAGAGGCTCATGTTTATGATAAAACTGGGATTTAAACAGCCTTCAATCTCAAAAATAAAGATTTTAATCTGCTATTGATCTTTCCTGAATCTGCAAAATATGAAAAAATTAACGCTGATCCTGATATTCTTCATAGTCCATTCTTGTCTTTTTGCCCAGTCATTTGTTGCTAATTATGATGAATCTAAAGTGCCTCCATACACATTGCCTGATCCACTAATCTTTAAAGATGGGAAACCGGTTAAAAGCAAAAAGGACTGGAGAAAAAGAAGGAAGGAAATTTTCTCATTATTTGAAAAAGAGGTTTTTGGATATTCTCCGCAATGGATAGGAAGCACAAAATCAGAGATTTTGTCACGAAAGGATGGTGCATTGAATGGAATTGCAAAAAGGAAAGAGGTCCGGCTGGAACTTGTCAACGGGAATAAAACAATCTCATTAAATATCCTGATTTACCTTCCAAAGAATTCAAAAGATGTGCCGTTGTTTTTAGGTTGTAATTTCAATGGAAATCATGCAGTATCCACAGAAACAGATGTTTTAATCCCTGATTCCTGGGTGGGAAATGACAAAAATCTTCATATAACTGATCACCGTGCGAACCCTGAAGGCAGAGGGAAAGAAGCCTCAAGATGGCCTCTGAAAGAAATTATTTCAAGGGGCTTTGGTGTTGCTACAGTTTATTATGGCGATATCGATCCTGACTTTGATGATGGGTTTAATAATGGTGTACATCAGCTTTTTGATGTGAAACGGGATAGTACATCGTGGGGTTCGGTAGCCGCATGGGCCTGGGGTTTATCCAGGGTTATGGATTATTTAGAGACTGACAGGGAGATTAATACAGGTAAAGTTATTGTCATGGGACATTCGAGACTTGGTAAGGCAGCTTTATGGGCCGGTGCCGCTGATGAAAGGTTTGCAATGGTTGTATCAAATAATTCGGGTTGTGGAGGTGCAGCACTTTCCAAACGGATCTTTGGGGAAACTGTCGGTAGTATAAATAATGCGTTCCCACATTGGTACTGCATGAACTTCAGAAAATATAACCAAAAAGAAGAACTTTTACCTGTCGATCAGCATGAATTACTATCCTTAATAGCTCCACGTCCTGTTTATGTGGCAAGTGCAGCAGAAGACGCCTGGGCTGATCCGAAAGGAGAGTTTTTGTCATGTGTATTTGCCTCTCCGGTTTATGAACTATTGGGTGAAGGCAAATTCAGTGCATCAGACATGCCACCACTAAATACTCCAGTTTTAGGGACAATATCTTACCATGTAAGACCCGGGAAACATGATGTGACATTGTATGACTGGAATTGTTATATGGATTTTGCCTCAGGATATTTTAAACTGAAAAGGTAGCAATTTTGGAAAAAATGATTTATGAACCAGTCGGGTCCGTTCTTACAGTGAAGCCCAGATTCTGGCGAGCGAAAAGCCCGGAGCCTCTATTTTAAGATCCAAAAAATATCCAAAGGGTGTTTGTTCAGCAGTATACCCTCCTTGCTGAAGTCGTTTTTGGGCAAGATCAAATAAAGAAAGTGTATAACCTGACGAGGCTTTAGAGTCAGATAGGTGGGCAAATGAATGCAAGACAACTGTATTTGTTTCGTTTTTTCTGGCGGTCCATTTTAGATGATTAACAAGTTTTTTTTCCCTTCCGGAAAGCTCCCGGCTCTCATCCTCATCTTCCACCTGAATAAATGCGACAATACAGTCTTGAAATTCCCTGCCTTCTGTAACTTCCTCAGTATCAATCAACGATTTTGCTGCAGGTAAATACGAGAAATTTTTGCAATAGATAACTAAAACCTTCATGCTATTTTAATTGTCGATCAATATAATCAAATAATTCAAATATCGCGAAATAAGAGGAATAATTGCAGGGAAAAAGTATTTTTACGTTAAAATTAAAACATAATGAATTTGCGGCTTTTATTGATCTTGGTTCTGTTGGCATGTACTTACTTTCGAAGTTCAGCCCAGTTATCATTTGGTGGCAATCCTGCATCATTCAGCGTAAATTTAAAGTCGGCACCCGCCATCCCCTTTATTGATATGGCGCCTGTCAACAATTTAGAATTAATTAGGCTGGAACAGGCAAATCCAAAACATTTAAAGAAACTGACGTTTGCGAAAAGCTTTAATGTGGATATTACTCCATCAAATTCCGGAATCTGGACAAAAGATGGAGACATGAACATTTATTTGCTTGGCTTACGTTCAAAGGGTGCATTTTCGCTCAACCTTATTTTTGATAAAATGATTATGCCTCAGGGGGCTTCACTTTATATTTATAGTCCTGATCATGCCAGAGTTTTGGGTGCTTTTACCTCTGGAAGTGAGCAATCTTCCGGAAATTTTTCTACTGCACCTATTGCCGGCGAAGAAATTATCCTTGAGTACAATGAACCCAAATCAGTAACATACCCAGGCGAATTGCATATATCTTCCGTAAACCACGATTATAAAAACGTATTTGGAACCCGGCCATTGGGCGAATCAGGACTTTGTAATATGGATGTCTACTGTCCTGATGCATCAAATTATTTAACAGAAAAGCAGTCGGTAGTTTGCCTTTTAATAAATGGAAATACCCTATGCACAGGCACATTGATTAATAACACAAAACAGGATAAAACTCCGTTTCTGCTCACTGCAGGACATTGTATCGAAAATACTTCTGATGCCCAGCATACCTTGTTTTGCTTTAATTATGAGAGTCCGGCCTGTGGTTATGGCAAGGGCAGCATTAATGGTTTTTCTGACCAATCTCTTTCCGGATCCATCCTCAAAGCCCGTTCTGACTCTCTTGATTTTTCACTTGTTGAACTTGAAACATCCCCTCCTGCCACATACAGGCCTTATTTTGCCGGGTGGAATCATTCGAATGCTATTCCCACTTCTTCGGCATCCATCACACATCCCCGAGGCGATGTAAAAAAAATCAGCCGTGATATGGATCCACCAAAGATTGGAAGTTTTGATTCCGATTTTACAGCAAATAGTTTCTGGATAATCGGAAAATGGGAAATTGGAACTACGGAGGGAGGATCTTCAGGGGGTTCTTTGTTAAATCAAAATAAACAAATAATTGGAACATTAACGGGTGGAACATCAGTCTGTTCTGATCCGACAAATGACCTGTTTGCTATGTTTGCGAAGCAGTGGGATTTTGAAAAAGGGTCTGACAAACAGCTAAAACCCTGGCTTGACCCAAATAATACTGGTGTTACTGAGCTTGCCGGACTTTCACCTTTCGACATCAAAACTTCGTGCACTCTGTTTACAAATAGCAGCGTGGGCGAAAAAGACACATTGCTGATGATGGCTAATAAAACAGCTGGATATAAAACGGGCACTAACTCACAAAAAATAAGCTTTTATGCTGAACGTTTCACAAAAACGCAGCAGGCACTCTTGACTTCAGTTTCCCTTGGAGTCGGAAGGTTGTATTCGCAAAGTTCAAATCAAAACAGTAAAATTACACTTAAAGTCTTTGATGAAGTAACTGCAACAGGATTACCTGGAAATGAATTAGTTTCTATGGATATTCCATTTAGTCTATTGAGTGAAAAAAAGATGAACTATATTGAACTTTCTAACCCGGTTGTTGTAAAAAACCGATATTTTGCTGGAATTGAGATCAATTATTCAAATCCGACAGATAGTTTTGCTCTGTATTGTGCACCAAACAGGGTTCAGACAAGCAAAAACAGGGCTTATGCAAAATCAGGCGGTATCTGGAGACCTTTTTATACTACTACCGGGCTTGGAATATCCACTTCATTGCTCATCAATACAAACAGTTGCGAAAATACTCTTTCGTCTGACAGTATCCCCGCAGATCAAACTGATGTGCCCATATTCAAGAGGAATACTATAATTATCAGACAAAATATTGGATTAAATGACTATCTGTTGCTGGAGAATACCGGAGATGAAATAAAAAGTGTAAATATTAGTCTTTACGATATTATAGGACGCAAACTCTTTGAAAATATTCAGGATCTCCCTAAAAATTCTCAGGTTAGTGTTTCTCCAGGACATTTGGCTTCAGGTTTATATTTTCTGACTTTTGAGGACGGGCATACCCGACAGGTTCTTAAATTTCAGGTAAATTTTCCCCGATAAGATTGCCTCACCCAATTTTCAGAAGATTTTAAATGAATTCCGTTTTAAACAAAATTTTTGTCATTCTATTAGGGGCCATCATTTATAATTGTAGTTCATCCACGAAGAATGCTCCGGGGAAAAGTATTATAGCAGAGGATTCCAAACTTAATTATGCAAAAGGGTTTAAGATTTCAAATTACGGGAATTACCGGAAAATATCTGTAATTAACCCGTGGCAAAAATCAAACGGGGTTAATCTGGAATATTATCTTGTTGACAATAATGTAGATATACCTTCAGGATTAGAAGGAAAGCAGATAGTAAGAACACCTGTAAAAAGAGTCATATGCCTGTCGACTTCTCATGTAGGTTTTTTAAGCGCATTAAATGAAATTTCTACACTTAAAGGTTTGTCAGGAACCGCCTTTGTTTCTGATTCTCAAGCTCAAAAAGCTGTGGCTGCAAAGGAAATAGTCGATATTGGTTATGATCAGGGGATTAACTATGAATTGATTCTAAAGCTTAAACCAGACCTGATTATGGCTTATGGTGTGGGTGGGGATGTAACAGGATTCATCAATAAACTCCAGGATTTAGGGCTTAATGTTATATTAAACGGAGAATATCTTGAAGAGACACCTTTGGCTAAAACAGAATGGATAAAATTTGCAGGTGAATTTTTTAATAAGGCAAAAGAAGCCAATGAGTATTTTTTGAACGTAGAGCAGAATTACATCTCGATCTCTCAAAAGGTCAAGGCAGTTAAAAACCGGCCGGTAGTGTTAACCGGATTACCTTACAAGGATGCCTGGTGGATGGCAGGGGGACATTCAAACCTGGCATCTCTTATCCGGGACGCGGGAGCAGAATTTCTATGGAAGGATAACCTTTCACGCGAAGCCTTTGTGGTATCTCTTGAGGAAGTAGTGGTACGATCATCGAAGGCTGATGTTTGGATAAATTGCGGAACAGTAAATTCTGTTAGTGAACTTATTTCGACAGATACCCGGTTCGGATCTTTTCCACAGGTTCAAAAAAGAGCTATATTTAACAACAATTTGAAGGTTGGACCCGGAGGAGGTAATGACTACTGGGAAAAAGGAGTGGTAAGACCCGATTTAATACTTTCTGATCTTGTCAAAATTTTTCATCCCGAATGTGACAGCACCAGCGGTTTTAATTTTTATAAAAAACTACCGGATTAGTGGGAGATAAAACTTTAAATAACAGAAATATGAATAACAGGGCATTAAAGGTATTAGCCTTGTTTTCATTCCTCCTTCCCGTATTTTTTATAATAGATTTGATCATTGGGTCCTATTACATTTCTATACCAGAAATTTTCGGAGTTCTGTTTAACCCTTCAAAGGCTGAGAGCCAGACTGTATTAATTATTAGTCAGTTTAGGATTCCTAAGGCTATTACTGCAATCCTGTCAGGGGCAGCATTGTCTGTGGCAGGTTTACAAATGCAGACGGTCTTTAGAAATCCCTTAGCGGGCCCTTACATCCTCGGAGTTAGTTCTGGTGCCAGTTTAGGTGTAGCCTTGCTTGTGCTAGGAACAGGAGGGCTTTTAGGGGGAGCCATTATATCCACTGTAAGTTCCTGGAGTATAGTTACTGCTGCCTGCATTGGATCCGGATTAATCCTCCTTTTAATCCTCATGATCTCATCACGCATAAAAGAAATCATGACAATCTTAATACTCGGAATACTTATTTCGAGTGCTATATCCTCAATCGTCAATATCCTCCAGTATTTTAGCAACGAATCAACATTAAAATCTTTCGTTGTGTGGACTATGGGGAGCCTTGGAAGTGTTACTAATGCGCAGCTTACAGTATTATTTCCTTCTGTTTTGGTGGGAACACTTGTTGCATTTCTCTCTTCTAAATTTTTGGATGCTTTTTTACTCGGTGAAAATTATGCCCGTAGCATGGGCATGAATGTCCGGTTTGCCCGCTTAATAGTATTCTTCTCCACAGCAATCCTGGCAGGGAGTATTACTGCCTTCTGCGGACCAATAGGCTTTATTGGAATTGCAGTGCCTCATATTGCAAGGATGGCCTTACAAAGTGCCAGACATAGTCTTCTTGTTCCTGCTTCCATCCTTATCGGAGCCCTGATGATGCTGATAAGTGACATTATTTCACAATTACCTGGCAGCGAGCATATTCTACCAGTTAATTCAGTTACCGCTTTACTTGGTATTCCCATTGTGATCTGGATTATAATACGAAATAATAACCGGAACAGATTATGATTTCAACTCAGCAGGAAAAGATTATTTCACTCGAGAATACTTCCATTGGCTATAAATGGAAGTCCGGATCACAGAATATAGTAAAATCTGAAATATCAGTTCATGCGCTTAAAGGCGAATTAGTGGCTTTGATAGGTGAAAATGGAGTTGGAAAGAGTACTTTACTAAAGACAATTGCAGGATTTCAACCTACTGTTAGCGGTGAAATAAGAATCTTAGGAAAATCAATTTTAAATTATCACGAAAAAGAACTCGCCTTATTACAAAGTTTTGTATCAACTGAAATCATACACGTTACAAACCTTTCCGTATTCGACCTGGTTGCCCTTGGAAGGTATCCTCACACAAACTGGTTTGGAAAATTGCTTGCATCAGACTGTGATCTGATTGAAGAGTGTATTTTGAATGTCGGACTAAAGGGATATGAAAACAGACTCGTGGATCACCTTTCAGATGGTGAAAGACAAAAAGTTATGATTGCCAGAGCATTAGCACAAAATACAAGAATAATTGTTCTGGATGAACCAACTGCTTTTCTGGATCTTTCGAATAAATACGAAATCGTTCATATCCTTCATCGTCTGGCATCTGAAAAAGGGAAGACCATATTGTTCTCCACCCATGATTTGTCAACTGCCATAGCGGAATCAGACAGGATTTGGTTAATGTTGAACGATACCGTATGTCAGGGAGCTCCCGAAGATTTAATTCTAAATGGCAAATTCAGTAACATCTTCCCTAATAAACAACTCTATTTCGATCAGGAAAGGGGTGATTTTAGAATCAGAAAAGAGAACAAAAGAATTGCAACTGTCAAAGGAAATGGTTTAGCTTTTGAATGGACAATAAAAGCATTGATTCGTAATGGATATGAAATTATTACCTCATCTGATGAATCATGTATTCAGGTGTTGGTTGAATATCCTGAATGGACAATTATACATAAATCGAAACCAGCGAAATTCAATTCAATTCTAACACTTTGCAGGTTTCTCAACGAATCTGATGAGTAACGTCAGGTAAAATAATGGATTTATAACATAATTAAATAATTTATAATGAGAAAGTTTGCTATATCTTGTTTGATTAGTATTGTATTCATTTCAACTGGTGAGGCCCATAATCCTAAAATATGGTACAGGCAATCTGCAAACAACTGGAATGAAGCCCTTCCTATTGGTAACGGAACACTGGGTGCAATGATACCCGGTTCCATTGACAAAGAGATTATTCCTTTGAATATTAATACTTTTTGGGCAGGATCACCTCATAATTATTCTGATTCAATTGCTTTCAAAAGTTTACCCCAAATTCGCAAATTACTTTTCGAAGGAAGGGAAATGGAGGCTACAGCATTTGCGGGTAAGACTTTTATGGGAAATCCCAGATATCAGGCCGCTTACCAGCCACTTGGGGAATTACGCCTGATTTTTCCTTTAAAACCTCAGAACGAATATTACAAACGATCACTGGATTTATTTACAGGCATTGCCAGTGTAGTTTTTCGAAATCGGGGAATTACATTCAAAAGGGAATATTTTGTATCTTACCCTGACAGATTGATTGTTATTCATCTGACAGCAGATAAACCGGGGCAAATATCTTTTAATGCTGGTCTAGGTTGTGAATTTCCAAATTCAGTTCAATTTGAAAATGAGAATATGCTTGTCATGAACGGGCAATGGCAGGATGACGGCAAAACAAAGGATTGGGCCGCTACCTGGAAGGATCCCGGAATTCGTTTCTCCACCGTTTTAAAAGTTAAAAACAATGGTGGTAAGCTTTCTGAGAAAAACGGGACAATCCATGTCGTTAACGCCAACGAAGTAACTCTTTATTTGACTTCCGGCACCAGTTACGTCAACTTCAAAAATATATCTGGTGATCCTTCTGCAGAATGGCCACGGATTATTAAGGCAGCTTCGGAAAAAAAGTTTTCAATACTCCGGGAGAATCAGGTGCGTGATTTCTCCAGGCTAATGAGGCGCATGAGTCTGGACATTTGTAATACAGAATCCCGTGAATCCATGCCGACAGATAAAAGAATCAATGGAATTAAAAAGGGAGAGAATGACCCAGGTCTTGCATCGATCTATTTTCAATATGGCAGGTATTTACTCGTTTCCTGTTCGAGACCAGGATCACAACCGGCCAATTTGCAGGGAATATGGAATAAGGAAAAATCTCCGGGTTGGGGAAGTAAATATACAACCAACATAAATCTGGAGATGAATTACTGGCCTGCAGAGGTTACAAATTTATCGGAATGCAGCGATCCGGTTTATGATCTTATCGACGATCTTATGAATACAGGCGCGGTTGTTGCAAAAGATTATTATGGATGCCGGGGTTGGGTCCTTCATCACAACACTGATATTTGGCGGGGTGCGGCACCTGTGGACGGAGTGTGGGGAATATGGCCTATGGGAGCTGCCTGGCTTGTGAGACATTCCTGGGAGCACTACCTCTATACAAGGGATTTGATTTTTTTGAAAACCCGCGCATGGCCTCAAATGAAAGGTGCTGCTGAGTTTGTTCTTGACTTCTTAACCGAGTCGCCTAAGGGGTCATTTATGGCCGGAAAATTAATTACCTGTCCTTCAAATTCACCGGAGAATGCCTATGATTTACAAGATGGTTCAATGGTCGGATTTACCTATGGAGCCACAATGGACCTCGAGATAATTACTGATCTTTTCAGAAACTGCCTTTCTGCCATGGTAGAGCTGGAGATGAATAATCTGCAGACAGACAAGGATTTTAAAGCAAAACTGGAATTAACACTCGACAAATTGGCTCCATTGCAAATAGATGCGAAAACGGGGAGGTTATTGGAATGGATCAGTGATTATAAGGAGCATGAAACCGGTCACCGGCATCTTTCACACTTGTACGGGCTTTATCCGGCTTCGCTTTTCACCCCAGATATAAATCCTGAATTTGCACTTGCAGCACAAAAAAGTCTCGAGTTTCGCGTTAAAAACGGAAGTGGAAGCACAGGATGGAGCAGGGCATGGCTTATTTCCCTTTTCGCGCGACTAAAAAACGGTGATGAGGCGAATTTTCATCTTAAGAAGCTTCTTTCTGATTATACTTTGCCTAATCTTTTTGATGATGGACCCCCTTTTCAGATTGATGGTAATTTTGGCGGAACGGCTGGAATAGCCGAGATGCTTTTGCAGTCCCATAACGGGATTATTTCGCTCTTGCCTGCCTTACCAGTGTCATGGCACGATGGAGAGGTAAAAGGTTTACGTACACGGGGAGGATATGAGGTTTCAATTAAATGGAGCAGGAACAAGCTTGTTCAGGCTTCCATTTATTCGAAAACCGGAGGAACCTGCAAATTAGGTTATCAGACAAAAACAAAAGAGTTAAGACTGAAGCCCGGGGAAAATACTTTTATAAATTTTTAAACAGAGGATTCTTCCTGATCACAGTTCAGGAACTATTCAAACATATCTTTTACTTTATCAAAAAAACCTTTGTCGTTATTCTGAGGAGATGAAAAATTCGGTGAAGCCTGAAGTTTTTCCAGTGCTTTTCTTTCCTCCAATGAAAGTTTTTGAGGTACCCATGCATGTATTTTCACAAGTAAATCACCCTTACCGTAACCATTGACATCAGGAAGTCCTTTACCACGCAGCCTAAGAATCTTTTCAGGTTGTGTTCCCGATTCAATCTTAACTTTTACCTTCCCGTCAATAGTAGGAATCTCAGTGGTAACACCGAGTGTAATATCAGGGAAGGAAAGGTAGAGATTGTATATCAGATCGTTTTCGTCACGTGTAAGTTCCGGGTGTTCCTCTTCAGAAATAAGAATAAGTAAATCTCCCGGAATACCTCCTCTGCGGGCACTGTTACCTTTTCCTTCGAGAGAAAGCTGCATACCTTCTGCAACTCCGGCTGGAATTTTCACTGTGATAACATCTTCACCCTGAACGATCCCTTCACCATAGCATGAATCGCATTTCTGAGAGATAATCTTTCCGTCGCCTCCACAGGTAGGGCAAGTGGAGGTTGTTTGCATCTGCCCTAGAAAGGTGTTGCTCATCCGGGTAACCTGTCCGGATCCCCTGCAGCTCGAGCAAGTTGTAAATCCGCTGCTTCCTTTGGCCCCGCTGCCATGACATGTTGTACAGGTAATGTATTTTTTTACTTTGAGCTTTTTTTCAGCGCCATGGGCGATTTCATTCAGGTCCAGACTTACCTTTACGCGAAGATTAGATCCGCGGTTTACACGCTGAGACCTGCCCCCGGAACTGAAACCACTAAATCCACCAAAACCTCCGCCACCAAAAATATCGCCAAACATGGAGAAGATATCATCCATTGATCTTCCACCGCCACTAAATCCACCCTGATTCCCTAAACCTGCATGACCAAACTGATCATAACGCTGTTTTTTTTCTGCATTACTCAGTACTTCATAGGCTTCCGCAGCCTCTTTAAACTTTTCCTCAGATTGTTTATCACCAGGATTTTTGTCCGGATGGTACTGAATTGCCTTCTTCCTGAAAGCCTTTTTTATCTCATCGGCACTTGCATTCTTGCTTACACCTAAAACTTCGTAGTAATCTCTTTTTGCCATGTTTAGTTTTTGTGAGGATTAAACCTGTTTTTGTTATTCGCCCACCACAACTCTGGCAAATCGTATAACTTTCTCATTCAAATAATACCCTTTCTGAATTACCTGAACAATCTTTCCCTTCATATCTTCCGATGGAGCAGGAATTTTTGTTAATGCTTCATGTAAATCTGTATCAAAAACCTGACCCTGGGCATTAATTTCAGTAATTCCATTTTGTTTGCTGAAATCATTGAATTTATTATATATCAATAATATACCTTCTTTCGTAGCCTCAAAATCCAATCCCTGCTCAATTGAATGCATAGCTCTTTCAAAGTCATCGATAACAGGCAAAATACCCAGAAGAACAGATTCACTGGCAGTCTTTGTCAGTTCGATACGTTCTTTTAAAGTTCTTTTGCGATAGTTATCAAATTCGGCTGACAATCGCAGATATTTATCATTCATATCTTTTAGTGATACTGTCAATTCGGCAACTTTAGCCTGGGTTAATGACAATTCATCGGGAGCAATTAAAACTTCTTCAGCTAATGAACTATCATCCTCTGCCGGTATCTTTTCAGACTCTAAATTAGAGTCACTATTTTCAATGTTCAGATTTGTGGCTTTATCTTTGATATCGTGACTGTTATCTCTGTGTTCTCTCTTTTTCATTACTGAATAATTATCTTTAAAAGTTTAAATTTTATCAGACAAAAATTTTGCCAATTGCTAACCAATGGACAAATTGGCATAATTAAATATTAAAAACTGTCAGACTGATCACTGGGAAAGCACTAGACTTTAGACTAAATCCTTCTGAAATACTTTAGAATCCTGATTCTTCAAATCATAAAGGATGGTTATTCACGGATTATTCTTGCCCCTATATCATTAAGTCTTAAGTCGATATCCTCATAGCCCCTGTCGATTTGCTCGATGTAATCAATAGTTGATTTTCCATGAGCTGAGAGTGCTGCTATCAATAAGGCAACACCTGCCCTGATATCCGGTGAACTCATCCTTATTCCCCGCAAGGGATGAGCCTTGTCAAGACCAATAACAGTTGCCCGATGCGGATCGCACAATATAATTTTTGCACCCATATCGATGAGCCTGTCAACAAAAAAAAGACGGCTTTCAAACATTTTCTGATGAATCAAAACACTTCCTCTTGCCTGGGTGGCAATCACAAGAAAAATACTGAGCAAGTCAGGTGTTAATCCGGGCCAGGGCGCATCGGCGACAGTCAGGATTGAACCATCAATAAATGACTCAATCTCATAATGTTCCTGAGCCGGGATAAATAAGTCATCACCATTAAGATTCATTTGAATACCAAACCGCCGAAATGATTCAGGAATAATTCCCAATTGATTGAAACCGGCGTTTTTAATAGTAATTTCAGAGCCCGTCATAGCAGCTAAACCAATGAAACTGCCAACTTCAATCATGTCGGGCAATAAAACATGATTGCAACCATTCAGGGAAGTTACACCCGTAATTGTCAATAAATTGGAACCAACACCCTGAATATTGGCACCCATTGAATTGAGCATTTTACAGAGTTGTTGAAGATAAGGTTCACATGCAGCATTATAAATCGTTGTAATTCCGTCGGCTAGGGTCGCAGCCATAACCAGGTTGGCAGTTCCGGTTACAGATGCCTCATCGAGAAGCATATAACATCCTGTAAGTTTTTTTGTATCAACACGATATGATGACTCTGTCTCGTCAAAAGTGAATTTTGCCCCCAGTGCTTCGAAGCCACGGAAATGTGTATCAAGTCTCCGCCGGCCAATCTTATCACCGCCCGGCTGAGGGATAATTCCAACACCAAATCGGCCGAGCATCGGACCCACTATCATCAGTGATCCGCGCAGACTTCCGGCCTGTGCAAAAAACTGAGACGAGGATAAATAATTAACATTAATGTTCAGGGCCTGAAAAACAAATTCTCCCTTTGACAAACGTTCAACTGATGCGCCCAGACTTCGAAGTATTTCAATCAGGCGAAGTACGTCGCTAATCTCAGGAATATTTGAAATTGTAATTTTTTCAGAAGTGAGTAGCGTGGCACAAATCACCTGCAAGGCTTCATTTTTGGCGCCCTGGGGTGACAACACTCCCTTTAAAGTATGTCCGCCTTCAATAATAAACCTTGCCATTCTTACGGTTGGACCTATTTATGTTTTCGGGATTGGTTTGAAATAGAAGTAATTTTTCCCTTTTTAGATTGTTGCTTGAAAATATCTGTAACCTCCTGTAATCGCATTTCAGGATCCGGTTTTAATTTTCCATGCGAAAGGAATGACATATCATTTAATATTTTCGAATCCTCAACGGCATCCTTATTCCAGACCAGATAGGTTTTTTTCATCTGGTTGGCAAGTAATTCAGTATTTACAGACTTTGCAGGATTCTCATCATCCAGCTGGGCAGTGGCAGCGATATAATTTTCCATGATTTTTCCATAATGGCGGAATTTGATATCGCTTTGTGAATAAGGAATTAATTTGGGTTTTTCTATAAAAGTCTCAGGTTTTGGAGGATCATAAGGGTAATCAATGTCCAGTTTAAAATCTGACATGATTGCAATATGGTCCCAAAGTTTGTGCTTAAATTCATTAATATCACGGAGATAGGGGTACATCATACCCATAACATCAATGATGCCTTTTACAGCGAGAATTCTTTCTTCCCTGTTCTCAATCTGCATGATATGATCTACCATCTTGTGAATACTCCTTCCGTATTCCGGAAGTTTCATCTTCTTTCGCTGAGTATTATAATCGCGTTCAAGCATCTTTTCAAGTTATTATAGGTAAAGACCGAAGTTTAGGATATTACCTGTTTTTTCATCTACAAAGTTAATCGTTTTAAATGGTTTAATCAAACACGTTGAATTATTAAGCGCCCGTATAGAAAAAGACAAACGCTAATGCACTACTTTCATAACGACACGTCTGTTTTGCGACCTTCCTTCCGGAGTGATATTTTCTGTTTCTGGTAATGATGAGCCATAACCTTTAGCTATCAATCTACCTGGTTGTATCCCATTTTTAGTCAGGTATTCGACAACGCTGTTAGCTCTGGACTGACTCAACCTTAAATTCATCTCTGCTTTTCCCTTATTATCGGTATGCCCTTGTATTTCAAGATTTACATCAGGATTATCCTTTAAAAACCGAATTAGCTTATCCAGATCAGACGATACAGATGTATTCAAATTAGCCTTCCCAACTTCGAAGTAAATATTTTTCAGTTTTATGCTTTGTCCTACCCCTGCTTCTTCAATTTCGAGCTCAAGTTTTACATACAAAGTCGTACTTCTGTTCAATCCCTTTGTTGTAATCTTCTCAATGTTAGATATATAATTAGCCTTTTTACCCACAAGAGAAAAGTCACTTTCATTTTTGAGTTGGGTATGAAAAGTACCATCAACTGGTTTGCTCTCAATTTTTGTATTCGTATTTTCGGTAAGGTTCGTCACATTAACTTCGGCGTCCCCCTCAGGGAGTTGCCTTGTTTTATTTATTACTGTTCCGGCTAGTGTAAATCTGGGATCGTTATGAGTTAACGAGATATTAATTTGACTTTCTTTTATATTAAAACCCTCTTTTTTTATCTCTTTCGTTGTTGATGTAATCTGATTAAGAGTACCACTTACTGAATAATCTCCGGGGTTGACACCTCTGAAAATTACCCTTCCGTAATCATCAGTGGAACCATAAATCAATTTACCGTCATTACCTTTTAAGCTAACTGCAACAAATGGAAGTGGTTGTCCTGTGGCTTCATCCAATACAGAGACAATCAGATCTCGAGGCGATATTTCAATTTCCTTTTGAACAGGTTCTGCCACTGGTATAGCTTGAACAGTCTTTAGTATCTTTTGCTTCTTTTTACCAATAGATGTGCCTACACCAACGCTATATTGAAAATGATTATTTACAAAGGAAGTTAGTCCTTTCCGGTATTGAAAATTTGTAAATACAAAAGCCTCATTTATCAGGTTAAACTGAAGTCCTGCACCCACGGGAAGGTAAAACCCGGACTTGCTCTGATACATTGAAAATCCTGCGCCACCTGACAAATAAGGAACAATTTTATGCCGGTCGGATAGCAATTTTAAGTTAACCGCAGCGTTGGCATCAAGCAAAAAGGCACTTTTCCCATTGGTAGTAGCGTTCTTGTATAAATAATCTGTCGAACTTCCATCTAATGTCGACACAAAATCGAGGTTTTTATTAATCCCTTTCATGTAATTAACACCAAATCCCATTTGCATCTGACCTAATTTACTCCAAAGGTGATTGTCGAGTACATTTTTCAGTGAACTGGTTCGAATTTGCTGTGCCGTTGTAAAATCATTATAAAAGGAATGGAAAACAAGTGTTGAAGGCTTCTTCTCATCCGGATCCTGACCGAAAAGTTTACCAATACTAAAACAGAGAAGAAATATGAAGATCAATTGTTTCATCATCAGTGTGTTTTTAATACTTCGTTTTGTTTCTCTCCACCTTTGACAGAAGTTTGATTCACAATTGTAAAGACAGCCGGTTCACTTCTGCCCTGAGTGGTCATATCCATACTCGGAACGGGAATCCCTTTTGCGTCCATGGATTGGATCGTCCATATAAATTTATGATTAGCAGTGGAATCTTGCATCGGAAGATTTGGCTGCCAGATAAATTGGGTCGTTCCTCTCATTGCCGGTTCATCCAGTATTGGTTGATTTCCACGCAGAGCCTGCATCGGAGTCTGCCCCGGCAGAATCTCAAATACCTGTACGCGGTAGAAAGTCTGTTCTGCTGATGACGGAATCAGACTTGTCCATCTGAAAGTTATCATATTCTGTGCAATATGTGCGTCCAGGTTAGCCTCATTGGCAGGCTGCATCAATACAGGCAACTGGTACGAAATCACAGAAAACCTTGCAACTTGCTTTGCCCGTACGATATCACCTCCTGCATTATATAATTCTAATTGTAAATAATAGTCTCCGGCAGCCAAACGCCCTGTGCGCTGAAGTAAATTCCGAACGTTTCCAGGCAACATTAAATTCTCAATTTGCAGGGCATCAGCTAATGTAAACTGGTTAACTCCCTGTCGCAATGTATATACTCTTGATGCATTGATATTTGAAATGCCAACAATATTCCTGCTTTGATCCATCAAGGTTGTTTTAATTTTGATGTTAGGATCATTTAAAACTGTTCCCGGGATAAATGATATTATCATCTGCCCGTTAACTGGATTCATCCAATCAGCCAGGTAAGGCTGAGGTCTGGGATTTAATGCAAGATTCAATGTGATTTGAGCATTTAAAGTTTGCATCATCAGAAACATACTAAAGATCAACAGTAATCTGTAATTTTTCATTTCAGTTAATTGTTATGGCTTATCTCTAAAATTTGTATTGTAATCCTGTTCGCAGGATACTTTCGAAGTAAGCCGGGTAGCCTGAATAAATGGGTGTTAAAGAATTTCCCGGAAGTTCTGTTCCGTAGTGGTATACATTTGCAGTCGCAGTCAATTGCCAGGTAAATCGTTTGAAAACTTCCCAGTCGAAGCCGCTTGTAACCAGGAGGTTTTTATTTGCAGTGAATGGAGATGTTGTACTCAGACTATATTGCAACTGACTTTTAAGTTTAAACTTAGGGTTAATCTTCCAGTTCATTCCGGCAGTACCGGTAAGTAATTTCAGATTAATTAATGGAGCCGAATTTTTAAACCACATTATACTAAAATCAGGACTTATCTTACTATTAAAAATGGTAGGAACATAAAGCAGTAAAGCAGTCTGGGTATTATTTTTGGTTGTAGTCGGCGGGATTATTGTCGTTTCATCATACTTGCTCCAGGTATAGGTTCCACTAAACAGGTTACTCATTGTTGTGGTGTTCCATGTATAAACCGGATTAACAGTTAATTCATTACTGACACTTTTGTAACCTGAAAGTGCAGGCGAATTAAATCCAAAGTTATTAAATCCGGTATTCATGCTAAAGCGATCTGTGAACTGGGTGAATACATTAACGTTGGCAATAATTTGTTTAGTCAATGCAGGCCCGGCGGTTCGGCTCAGATTTCCATAACGTTCACCGATACTTCCGACAATGTTCATCTTTTTTTTCCAGGCATTGAAACGGGTATTTATAAGATATTCCATTTTATCATTAGTCATAAACTGATATCCTGCAGTATAATAGCCTGCACCATAATAATTAAATTTAGTGCCTATTTCCCAGTCAACTCCCTTTTTGGTAATGCCAAGCATCACAGCATTATCTTTATTGGTAGAGGTATGCGAACTGATAAATGGTTTAAAATCTTGAACCGGGGTTACAGATAATGGGGCATTTAAATTCCGTGTGAAAAAACTCTGGCCCAGTTCGATATGATATTTCCATCCCTTTTCCGTGATCAAATCAGTGAGAAAACTTACTACCATATTCTCCTGAGGTTCAATAGGGAATAGTGGTGGTGAGGTAACAGAACCGGTTTTGTCAACCGATTTTACGACATTGAAACCTGCAAAATATTTACCTTCTTTCTCTAATCCAAGCTGTGCCATCCACTGGTTTCGCTGGAATGCACCAGGAATTCCCGCAGGATTTGCTATAGTGGGTGCTACATAATTTATTGGACCTTGGGATACTCCTTTAAAGAGCTTTAGCCTGAATTTCCCTGGTGCAAGATTTACCCCATAGCCAAATATTCCCAGATCTCCGGTGCTCAGATCACTGTACTTCACATATTGGGTACCTAGCAGAAATTCTGTGTTTCCAATTTTGGGCCGGATACCAAAATTATTAACCGGATTGGTGAGGAATTGCCAAAAATTCTGTTTTATACCGGGAGGCATACCAAAACCACTATAACCAGGATTGAAATTATTCTGACCAAAATTCAGGTTAAAATTAAAATTAACCGGAATCTCCCATTTACCATAGGAAAAGACAGGGTTAAATGAGTACCTCACCAGGTTCCAGGGCTTGCGTGCCTTGTAAAAATTAGGGGTAGAAGATCCCGGGGTTTTATTTAGCCCATACCCTTCATAAAAGATTCCCATATCTCCTTTTATTGTAAGAGAGTCCTTTTTCTCGCTTGCTTTAGATTCTAAGACCGCAAAGAATGAAAGGAATGAAACGAGAACTATCCAATGACCTATGAATTTTAAATACATAATAAAATCAGTTTACTTCGACTTCTTCAGTCTATCTTTAATCGTATTCGATTGCTTCTCAAGATCAGGAAGGAGCTCAACGTCACCCCTGCGACTTCCGTTATCCTTAATCCTTTTAAGTTCATTAATTTTCTGCTCAAGAATTTTTAATTGATCTTCATCCCCCGATGGTTCAACTGATTTTAACTTATTAACTGTTGTAGTCGATTCAGAAATTCCATTCTTGATTTCAGTAGCATTGGCGTTGGAAGTTCCACAAGTTGCGCATCCTGCATCTTGTGCCGTTGCCGTTACCGGCAAATCTTTTGGGGTATTATCAACAGGTACCGCACCTCCGTTTGTTGGTGGAGGAATTATAACATTGAAGCATGAAATAACCTCACATTCTTTGCAATTCCTGTCTCGGAACACGAATTTCACACAAATTCTTGCAGTTAGTGTGCAGCATCCGATCAAAGACGGATGTGGCAAAACAAATTGAATTCCAATTGTTGACGGTAAAGTAAAGCCGCTATAATTATTCCAGATTGTTTCTCTCGGATTCTGATAGGTGTTTGCAGGAACAGGAGTAAACTGCGTAACAGGAGGATTTGGGCCCATCGTGATACTGTCCGGCACAACTGCATTTGTATTAATATCCGTTGCATTATATATACTTCCCCAGGTATAGGGCAGGTTCTTACAGCTTAGGCATTCATTGTTAAAACCTCCTGACAGGTTAAAACTAATAACTTCGGCCCTGATTTGTGTAAACAATGCACCCGCCGGAGCTGTAATATTAAATTGCTGTCCATACAATGTATATTTTGGATCCGTTTCAACTACCGTCTGGGAATTTTTTCCGGGTTTAACTCCAAGTTTATATTCACACGGACAAATTGGACATATTACTTTAAATTTAAAGACACAACTGTCGCAGGTTTTGTTTCCACATTTACCATAAATATTAACAGTATAATAGCCTGGGTTATTAGTTGTGAAACTTGCTGTATTGGTGTAGGTGGAAACTCCACCTAATGGGTTTGTTATTACAATTTGTGATGAACCGCATTTGGGTTTATTACAAACATAATTAGCTGTAAATGTATAGGTCGTTTTACATTGTAGTGTGACAGTATCTTTTCTGCCGCAAACAAGCTGTAATGAGAAATTACCATTTGGAATAACTGCCGATCCTGCCTGACCTCCACCGGTTGAGCTTACAGAGGAAGTTTGTTTGTTCATTTTATTTACTGCCATGCCATCATAGTTATGTGGATTATCTGCTATGATCTGACTATCAGAAATATTTATACCACCCCAATGACTTTGATCACAGTTACAACCATCATCAAGTACTAATCCAATATCCAGATCATTATTGTCCTGACAGGAGAACTGGAAATTAGCACTCATCATTGTGTTTGGATTAATATCGCTGTTTAAAGCTGGATTTGAATTGTTTTGAATTGTCAGCATATAGCCAGCAGGAGGGGTAACGACAAGATGGTAGGTTCCCGCAATCAATCCGCAGAACTGGTAATATCCAGGTTGCCCACCGATATTATTCGTCGAGATGTGAGGAAGTCCAACCTGATTATTTGAAGCATCAAATAAGGTTATTGTACAACCATTAATCCCTGGTTCGCCAGCGTCCTGCAACCCATTTCCGTTTGCGTCAAACCAAACAAAGTTTCCTATACAACCACAACCGGAATCAACAATATTGACACAAACCCTTCTCGATTCGGCTCCCAGCGTCTGAACTGAATTCTGAGAGGCGGTAGCGGCAAAACTATTCCATCCGACAGAACCAACGGGAGCCCCCGGAGGTACCTGAGCTGAGAAAAAATAAGTCTCAGTCTGTCCGGCTGCAAGTGAGTAGGATGCAAAATCGATCCGTATTGCTTTTTGATTTTGTATGGCGGAAGGAATTCCCGGTATCAAGGCATACGAAAGCCAGGTTGCAGCAGAATTACACCCGATTGTATTGTCAGGTATCAGGTTAAGATATGAGCCACGGGTTGGCAGAAAATTGGTCGAATATTCTATTGTACTTGCGTTGCCAAGGGGTAATGCACTCGTCAGGTAAATAGGAATTGTGCTTCCCCTGCTGTTGCAATTAACTACATACTTGTCGCCTGGAGTGGGAAGCAGGTCCATCATTTTTATTTGCGAAAATGCAACGTTCCCTGCATTTTTAACTTTAAGTCTATAATAAACTGTGGCTCCGGGAGATACCGAAACACAACTGTCCCATGTTTGATTATTCGAACTTACTTCTTTTGTAAGTTCTAAAGGTACCTTTCGTTCGCAAACATAAATCGATGCATTATTATTCCAATAGTTATACTCCGCTACGACAACATTGCTTCCATTATAACAATCTTCATGATTTGTAAGTAATCCCGCCGGCGCTAAAGTAGTCACAACAGCTTTAAAATTAATAACATACCAATCGCTTCCATAACCACAATCTGCATTTAATGCCGGCAGGTTCCATTGAAGATTTGTTGTTCCGGTTGATTCTGCATGGGCAACAGAGATTCCTGTGGAATTTTGATTTGTTCCATTACACTTGGTATAAACCGAGTATTTACCAAAGGAGCTGCTGTTAGGTACATATTGCAAACCAACTGGCAAAACATCTCTTATACTTCCTCCTGTGAAATTACCTGTACCGTAATTATGCACTGCGATTGAATAGCTAAGGGTGTCATTTGGATTCACACAACTGTAATAATTCGGGTAATTACAAAAATCCTTTATGGTTTCAATTTGAGGAATTTTACTGCTTGTTACAAATGAAGGTACGCAACCCACCGGACCATTCGACGTATTATAGGTTGCACCTGTCATGGCCACAGTTGTTCCAGCCAATACCGGTGCATTCGTATTCCAGGTATTCGTAAGAATCGTAAAATACAGCTGACCAAAGTCCTGAGTTGCATTGCCTGTAATTCCTATATTTGAAGTCAAACTGAAATTTGTGATAACACAGGCAAGGGGAATATTGAAAGGCGCTGCATAGAAATTTATTGTTGTAACAGGCAATGCACCATTGTAAGTGTAAGTATATGGCCCACAGGTAGTATTAACAGTAATTGTAACTGTTTTCCCTGCGGGTATGGCATTCATCCTGAACGAATCGACATGCATCTGAACAGGTATAGGTGTGTTATATCCGATATTATTCAATGTGGTTGTACTCGACGCACATTGGTTAGTTTGCGAAAGACTGATATTTAACCAGGCAGGACAGCCAATAAAATAATACCAGCTATAATTAAGGTAGTATGAAGTTCCAAAGGCTCCACAGGATGTTCCTGGATAAGCTCCAAGTAACGTAATACATTCCGTTAGTGAGGTCGCAGTTTTTGCCCCGTTCGTACAGACATTAGTTCCATTTAATGTTGCTGAATTACACTTAATTGTATTTAAGCTGGAAAGTGGAAAAGTAAGATGAATGTAATAATCATATGCATACGTATTAACATCCAAAGTATTTGAAATATTCCCTGCATTCCATGTGACGGTTCCCGGACCAGTTGTTGAAGGAATTTGATTTAATAATGTAACCGGCCAACCAGTATGTACTCCGACAACGGTTGCACCCGAGGGAAGATTGTCTGTAATTGATGCATTCGAAACATTTGTGCAGCCTGCATTCGAAAGACGAACATGGTAATATACATCAACAGTACTGCCGCAAATTGAAACAGTATATGGGAAAGGATTTCCGCTGTTATAACCATAAAACCACTGATAACCACTTGTTGCAATGTATTTGGTTATTGTCCAGCCTTCTGTAATAACAGCCGTTAAGGTTAACGGCGTGCTTAACACCGGTAAAGGATGCTCGTTAGTCGAAATTTTTGCAGTTAATATGCCATTTGTTCCATTACAGGTTGTTCCAGGTTTAAACCGGACCTGATAGCTTATACTGTTTGCACTGGTAGGCTGATTCCCAAGGTTAAAGGTTAGTGTTGTTGTTGAGCCAACTGATGAGGAAGAAGAACCACCAAAACTACAGATGTCAAAGATATTATTGGGTAAGGTACATACTATTGTTGTCCCCGTAGCTGCAATATTACTGATTGAGTACTGTACTGTGATTGTGTAACAGGCACCACAACTGTTTCCTGAGTTACCTGACTGGCTCTGGCTTATACCCAGAGTCTGCGTTTGAGCTGATGCCTGTGCAAGAACAAATACACCCGCTATAATTGCAAAAATATATTTTAATTTTTTCATTGTCATAATATTAAGGTTCATACCCTTTAGTTTTTTGGACATCCTGTAATTTTGTATGTATAGCAATCCAGTAAATTGCATACTGTACAATCCTCAAAAGTTAGCACATAACGGATACAGAAATTTACCGTCGCATTGCAACAACTTACCAATGGAGGAATACTCAGAGTAAATTTCAAAGGTATTCCGCTGCTAATATCGATATCTCCCAATGCATCAAACTGGGCAGAATGTCCTGTTGTGACTCCTCCTGAAAAGTTACTGTTTGTCGTCGAAGCCGTATTGAAATTCCCGAAGGTATTGCTTGACTTATTGCAAATCAGACAGTTTTCATCATCAGCCTTCATGTCAAAATAGACCAGTTCCGCTTTGATCCTTTTTACTTTTTTAGGTCCTGCAAAAAGATTCACTGCAAATCCCAGATTACCGTTACCGTTATTTTTTATTTCACCTGCTAAATTGGCGGTAATCTTTATTTCATCACAGGCATTGCACGGGCACCTTGGATATTTAAGACTATCGATTTCGTTTCTGGCATTCCGGTTAGCCTTATCTTTTAATACGTCATCCACCAACCCATAATAAGTGAATTGAACTGGATTATTTATCGGGGTAGCAAAATCAAATTGAAAATTGTGTGTGGAATTTGGGGCAAGTGAGGCGGGCGTAAATCCTGACGACGGAACTGGTGTAATATTACTTATGGTTCCGGAGCTGGACTCAAGGATATCATTCATGGTAAGTGCGCCATTGTATGAACCTGATTTCATTCGGATGTTATTCCGAAGATTTAATCCCGGCCCTGGATTAGGATTTACAGGATATCCGGCAAAAGCCTGATTGTCATTTAATAGTATATTATTTGCACTTCCGGTCAGATTGCTGTAATGTGCAAACAGGTGATACTTAAATTGACCATTTATTTTACCCAGACAGACTGCAGAGTCAATTTTAAATTCGGCATTGGCACCGCCCATCATCATTTGTGATGAAGGTTGTGTATTACCACCGGTGTTTGAGTTCCCACTGATTTTAAATGTTAGCGGTTCGCTCATCCCACTATTACCTCCCAAAGGTTTCCCTTCCCGGTCCAAAGCCTGAACGATCCAAATAAAGTCACACAGGTAAGGTGGCCTGCATGGTCCGGTAATCAGGTTATTTATAACTACCTGAGTCAGATTCTCAACATCTTTAGAGACAATCGGTTGATTGGCCTTTATTGCCTGTGTTCCACTCTGTCCCTGCAGAAGTTGCCAAATACTAATTTTATATGTAACCGGATTCTGTGGTTTCGGAACCAAAGGAGTCCAACGAAAACTTACAGGCATGCCGGCCTCTGCTGTGGTTAGCATGGCGTTATTGGCGGGGCTGATGGCCTGAGGTGGCTCATATGACAAAGACTCTTTCCCTTTAATTGAAAATGGCTTGCATTTTTCTTCACTTAAAGGTACAACTCCAGTCGTTCCATAACCAAAGAACTGAACACACAATTCATATTCTCCCTGACCCAACAAACACTCCTTACCTAAAAAGGCAAGTGCATTGTTGCCATTCCAGACTTTAGTAGGAAGATTGAAATTTGCCTGGGGCGCAGATTTACTCGTGTAGGATCCACAGGCAATTGCACCTCCCTTTTTAATGGTTATTAGCAACCTGCTTTCCATCACAGACCCATCGACACGTCCATTTTGGGGTTTCGAATTTGCGGTTATCATCAGCATAGAAGTTCCGGTTCCCCAATTGGCAGTGTTAGCATCAGGGTAGGATGGAAGGATTATATTTATGGCTGAAATAGGGTAACTCTGAGCAAATGAATGCATTGAGATTACAAGCAGTAATAAAGTAAGAATTTTTTTCATCTTTTACTCCGTTTGAGATTTAGTAGCTTTTTGATCGAAAGGTCTATAAAGAAAGATAGGAAAGACCCTTATTTATATTCAAAACAAATAATTCTGAATATAGTTTATAATTCAAGCCACCAATTTCAAAGCATCCTTTAACAGAGGAAAAGTATTACTGTAATTATTGGAAAAACGTAAGTGTAAAGAATAGATCTACTCATTGGAATCTATTATCCGAAGTTTTGCAAATTTTAAGAGGAGGTTTTTCTCACCTGCGTTTGGGAAAAACACTTTAGCCTTGAGATCAGGCATTTTCCCGTCAAGACTAAGCACCTTTCCCCTCCCAAATCGTTCATGCTCAACCATCATACCAACTGCAACTGATTCAGGATTATCTCCCTGAAATAGTTGATTGCCTGATTGAATTGCTGATTTTGAGATCTGTATCCGCTGACTTGCCATCTGAGGACGTGGGGGAGGTGTGAAACTGTTCTTTTCGCGTGCCACAAAATGATTATTTTTTTCTTCCCTGATTTCCTGATTCCTGAATTGTGGGAACAACCGGCTGTTTGGTATTTCAAGAAACTGATTGTCAATTTCACCAATAAACCGGCTGGGATTGCAAAACTCGGCTTTTCCCCAGCGAAATCGTTGTTGGGCAAACGACAGCCAGGCCTGGTTCTCAGATCGTGTCAAAGCAACATAAAACAGCCTTCTTTCCTCTTCGAGTTCCGATAAGGTAAGTGTACCGGAGAATCCCGATGGGAAAAGATTCTCTTCTAATCCTACAATAAAAACATTCTTGAATTCTAACCCTTTGGAGGAATGAACAGTCATTAGAGTTATTTTGTCGGTATTTGAATCCTTGTCGTTATCCTGATCGGTAAGTAACGCTACATCTTCCATAAATACATGCAAACCATTAGGTTTTCCCTCTTCGATGGCAGTCAGAGAAAAATCCTGAATCGCATTGAGTAGTTCCTGAGTATTCTCGTACCGACTAAGGTTTTCGGGTGATTTATCCTGATACAGCTCTGCAAGGATTCCAGATTCGGAGGCTATTTTATTTGCCATTTCATACGCATCAGCAGTTTGATACTGTTCGGAAAATTTATTTATAAGTTGAGTAAACGTGTTTATTTTTTTAATGACACCACCATTGAGACCAGCCATCAACATCTTTTCAGGATATGTGGCAATTTCATAGATGCTGCTTCCTGAAGCTGCCGCTGCCTCCTCCAACCTGTTCAGAGTTGTCGATCCAATTCCACGTGCAGGGAAATTGATAATTCTTTTAAAAGATTCATCATCACGCGTATTGATGATCAGACGAAAATAAGATAGAATATCCTTGATCTCCTTACGCTGATAAAATGAAAGTCCGCCATAAATTTTATACGGCATATTGCGCTTACGAAGTATTTCTTCAAATACCCTTGACTGAGCATTTGTCCTGTAGAGAATTGCGAAATCAGAATAATCGTCTCTCTCCTTCATCCGGTGATCAAAGATCTCATTCGCAACAAGGTAGCCTTCCTCATGTTCATTTGTAGCAGCAAGAACCTTAATACGGTTTCCAATCGCATTTTCGCTGAATACAGTCTTTGGCAACTGATGTTTATTTTTTGCAATCAGACTATTTGCTGCGTCAACGATAACCTGAGTGGAACGATAATTTTGCTCGAGTTTATAGGTTTGATAACCAGGGTAATCGTTTTTAAAGTTCAGGATGTTTTCTATTCGTGCCCCTCTGAAGGAATAAATACTTTGGGCATCGTCACCAACAACACAAATATTGTGATGTTGTTCAGCCAATCGTTTTACAATCAGATATTGTGAGAAATTCGTATCCTGATACTCATCAACCAATATATAACGGAAGATACGCTGATATTTATCAAGTAGTTCCGGATGATTTTTGAACAGGATATTTGTCATTAGCAATAAATCATCAAAGTCCATTGCTCCGGCGTTCTTGCAGCGTTTGGCGTATTCGAGGTAAATATCTGCAGTTTTTGGAATTCTTGAAGCCTGGTCTGCCTCACGTTGAAGAGGATTCTGGTGATAAGCAACTGAGGTTATGAGATTATTCTTGGCAGCTGAGATCCGGTTTAGGATAATGCCGGGCTTATAGGTGTTATCATCCAGGTTCAGACTTTTAATTATGGTCTTTAACAAACTTTTAGAATCCTGTGTGTCATAAATAGTAAAAGTTGCCGGAAATCCAATAACAGAAGCTTCAATACGCAAAATCCTGGAGAACACAGAGTGGAAAGTACCCATCCACAAATATCTGGATACGCTGTTTCCCACTTCTGTTTCGATACGCGCCTTCATCTCCCTTGCTGCCTTGTTTGTAAATGTTAAAGCCAGAATTGATGAAGGAGAAACACCTTTACTCAGAAGATGTGCAATACGATAAGTAAGAACGCGTGTCTTTCCGGAACCAGCTCCTGCAATCACAAGTGATGCACCTTCTGTATTAACAACAGCATCACGCTGGGCACTATTCAGAGACTCAAGATAATTTGACAAAATATTATAATTTAATCACTTAGCACTTAGTAATCAATTTTCATAATTGAATTTTACAAAAATAAACAAATATTCCTATTTGAATCCGACATTCGTCACGACTGTTGAGGCAAGATTAATCCTGCGTGCAATTTATTGGATAAAAATTTCCATATTCTGATAGGGAATAATTTTGTAATATTGTGGATCGTTAACCGTCAGAATTGTTGAATGAAACATGTGAGCATCGTCAGTTGGAGAATTTTAATTTGCACACTGCTTTTATTTTCTGCAGAATATGTTGCCGGACAAACTCTTGCCTCACCCTCAGCCTCCTTTTCAGAACAAACATCATATCCAGTAAATGCCGGTCGGGATGTTATCTATTATTTCTGCGGCACATCAGGTCATCAGACCGGATCTTTAACTGCGCGTTCATCCGGTGCCCAGGTAACTTTTGTCTGGGATAAATATACTATTACATCAGGGTCATTTAGCTTTTATTCGAATGATACGGGAATTGAATCAACGGTTAGTGGCCTCGCTGACGGATGTTACAGAGTGTCATTCCGGGAAAACGGTATTGACCAGCAGTTCAGAGCATGGGTCATCAACACGTCGGTTATTCCCAAAGCAGCAATCACAGATTCAAATTGTCAGTCTTTTAATCTTTTAGGTACTGTTACAGGTTCAAATTATGGTTATGCGGATTTAACGACAAATCAGCCTGTTTCAGTTGATCCAAAGTATAAGTATATATGGGAAAGTAACAGTGTATTGATGGCGACAATTCAGAATCCTGTTATCAATCCGCCGCCTGCAATAAATACAGTTTATAACTTTCAGGTTACCGACCGGGCAGGTTGCTCCGAAAGAACCCAGGTTACCTATGAGTCAATAGTTCCAATGGCTAAATTCTCGTGGAAAACCAGTCAGCCACCCGTTCCGCAATTCACTAATCCGGAGGCACCTCTTGAGGTTCAGTTTGTAAATGAATCCGTGAATGCGGACGTTGACAAATATGAATGGATGCTCTTTAAGGAAAAGACAGAAATTGAAAAAGAGGCTAAATCCGGTGCAAAAGTTGACTCCATAATGGATATAATTTATCTTGAGAATCCAACATACACCTATAATCATACAGGCAGTTACATGGTCAAACTCGTCGCAGCCAGGCAAAGTCCGGGTTATACCTGTCGTGACACTTTTTATATGAAGGATTATATTGTCATTGACACCTCGCTTGTCAAGGTTGCGCCTGCATTTACGCCTAACGGTGATGGGGTGAACGATGTGCTGACAATACGAACAAGATCATTGTTGTCTCTCGATTTTCAGGTCTTTAACAGATGGGGAAAGATTGTGCATCATTACCGTAAGATCGGATTTATCCCCGGTGATTCAGAATTTGCAACCTGGGATGGTAAGATAAACGGCAAGTTGGCATCGCCAGGAGTTTATTTCTATGTTGTTGATGCAGAAGGTCGAGATGGGAAACGACGACGAAAAAAGGGATTTGTAGAAATGATCTGGTAGATGCTGAAAAATATAAAGGGGATTAATTCATCTCCCACGGGTCGTTACCAAAAAGATTTAGAAAATGAAGGAAAATATTGATAAATTTCGTCAGCTTCTTGCAGACAATAAGCAATGGCCGATGCTTTATTATTTCAAATTCATCGTCCAAAATAATCAGGAGAAGCTCAATCAGGTTAAAGAACTGTTCACTGATCCAGCTACTATCACTTACAAGACCTCCAGAGATATCCGCTTTATCGGGATGTCGTGCAAGCAATGGATGCCGGATGCCGACTCGATCATTCAAATTTATGAGAAGGCGGCTAAGGTTGATGGATTAATTGCTCTTTAATACATATAGGATGAAAAAATTCATGATTAAAAACCGGTTTAGAGTGATTTTTAGTATTCTTGGACTCTTGTGTGGATTTTGTTACTGGAGGTTTGCAGGTTGTACATCCGGCACTTGTCCTATTACTTCACACTGGTATACAATGTGTAGTTATGGAATTATTATGGGATATCTGATTGGTGATATGATCAAATTAAAGCCACGATAACAAAAATCTAAATTGTAATTACTTAACAAGCTCTATTTTGAGTATTGATTGAGTAAACGGGGTGATTTTAAAACGTTCATCCAGCCTGTATCCAATTATCCAGATTACCTGCTCCCCATTGGCAATGATCCATACATTTTCCTTTTCAGGCAGGCTTAACTTTAAATCGATGAAGAAATCACTTATTTTTTTAAATCCGGACATTCCGAGAGGTTTAAAGTAATCACCATTCTTCCACTTTCTTAGCACTAAGGGAAATTGCACCTTGTCCAGGTCAATAAAAGCCACAAACTTTGAATCAGTGATCTTAACCTGTTCAGAAATGTCTGCCTCGGTTATCCTAAGGTGAACGGGAATCTTAATTTCTGCAATACCTTCGCTTATGTAATACATTTTGGTATTTTCCTGTGCCAAAGGTGTAAGGATCAATGAATCACGATCATGCACTATTCTGTGCGTGGGAGAGATAAACTGTTTGCCTGAAGTCCCCCCGAGTGCGGTCAAAAGTTCTGTTACAACTGTTCCGTTAAATCCATAAGGCTTGAGAAACTCGAAGAGGTATGCGGGTAAAGGATTAAGGGAGTTAAGACTCTCAATTGAGAAAATAACAGCATTTCCTTGCCGGATTGCCACCTTTTCCAGTTTCATCTTTACAGAATCATCTAAAATCTTTGAAACGTCGTCAAGATATCCCATGGTTTTAATCATTCCTTCTCTGAAACCGGGATTTAACTTATCCATTACCGGCAGCAAATTATGCCTTATACGATTTCTTTGATAATCAAGACTCTGATTTGATTCATCTTCTCTGAATTCAAGAGAATTAGCGTGTCTGTATTGTTCAATTTCAATTCTGGAAGCAAAAAGTAAGGGTCTGACTATCTTTCCGTTAACTGGACTCATCCCAGTTAGACCGGTGAGTCCGGTTCCTCTTGCCAGATTAAGAAAAAATGTCTCAAGCTGATCGTCCCGATGATGGGCAACCGCAATACATGCGTAATTATTAGCGATTCTGATTTTTTCAAACCATGCATATCTTAATTCACGTGCTGCCATTTCGATCGAAATTTTGTGGGCATGCGCATACTCCAAAGTATCAAATGAAGTGGAGTGTATTTGTGTGTTATATTTACGGGCGAGGTCTGAAACAAGCATCTCATCATCGTTGGAAGCTTTTCCCCGTAAGCGAAAATTACAATGAGCTATAGCCACCTGATACCCTGCCTTGTTGAGAAGATCAAGTAAGACAACAGAATCTATACCGCCACTTACTCCTGCAAGGATCGTCTCCCCTTTGTTAAACAGATTGTTCCCGGTGATATAATTGATGAATCTTTGAATCATTATTAGTAATATTAGCTTAAAGGCATTTGTCAGAGTTGGCAAAAACCAGTTATATCCTTTCTTCGAGTAAATATAAATATTAAATGGTATATTTGGAAAAGTAACCCTGGAAAAAGCAGGAACGAATAGCAAATGTCACACTTACAATCAAATCAAACCAGCGTACAGACTATTATTAATAAACTCGGGCTTCAGCCACATCCTGAAGGCGGGTTCTACCGTGAGATTTACCGGAGTAAAGGATCAATGTTTTTTGATGGAACAATTGAACCTTATACCGGAATAAGGAACTTTTCGACTTCCATATATTTTTTGCTTACCTCCGAGACATTTTCAGCCTTTCCCAGGATTTGATTTCGTGGATTTTGAGCTTGGAGTGTGTGGTGAGATGATCCGGAAATTTCCCAGACATTCTGAGATAATCAGAAGACTTACAAGAGGTTGAAATATAACACGGAGAAATGGAGAGCACAGAGGAACTCTGAGGAAGATTTTTATGAAATTTCGATTTCAGAAAGTAAGCTTACCTTTTCAACTATCCGAACAATTACTTCACAGGCTTTTACCATAGATGGAACCGGGATATATTCAAATTTCCCGTGGAAGTTGTGTCCGCCGGCAAATATATTAGGACAAGGAAGTCCCATAAAAGAGAGGCGAGAACCATCAGTACCCCCACGAATAGGTACAATTTTAGGAATTACACCACATTCAAGCATCGCTTGTTCAGCTAAATCAACTATATATTTAACAGGTTCAATTTTCTCTCTCATATTGAAGTACTGGTCTTTCAGAGAAAGTTCTGCGGTTCCACTTCCATATTCATTATTGATCATTCTAACTACTGATTGCAAAAGGGATTTTCTACCCTCCAATCCGCTTTTTGTAAAATCGCGAAGGATAAACTCAATAGCTGCCTTTTCCACGGAGCCATTTAAGCCTGTCACATGATAAAATCCCTGGTATCCTTCCGTATGCTCAGGTACTTCATGGTTAGGGATCATCGATAGGAGCTGATTTGAGATTGAAATTGCATTTTTCATTTTTCCTTTAGCGTAGCCGGGGTGGACACTGGATCCCTGAATTATAATTTTCGCACCTGCTGCATTAAAATTTTCGTATTCCAGTTCACCGACCTCACCACCATCCATTGTAAAAGCAAATGAGGCATTAAATTTTTTCACATCAAAATGATCAGCACCTTCACCAATTTCCTCATCCGGAGTAAATGCCACTTTAACTGTTCCATGATTTATCTCAGGATGGTTAATTAGATACTCCATTGCAGTGATGATCTCAGCAATACCTGCTTTATCATCTGCTCCAAGGAGTGATTTACCATTAGTTACAATGAGTTCCTGTCCCAGGTAATTCTTTATCTCAGGAAAAACGGAGGGTGAAAGGATAATATTTTTATCTTCACCAAGTGTAATATCTCCTCCATCGTAAAAAGATACAATCCTGGGAACAACATTTGCGCCTGTGTAATCAGGACTAGTATCCAGATGAGAAACAAAACCAATTACAGGAATCTCATGATGTAAGTTACCGGGAAGGGTTGCATATACATAACCCCATATATCAACCTCAACATCCTGAAGGCCTATAGAAATTAATTCCGTCGCAAGTGCGAGGGCAAATTCCTTTTGTCCGTCAGTACTTGGTGTTTTGCCGCTTACCGCGTCGGAAGTTGTATTGTATTTAACGTAGCGGATAAACCGGTCTACAACCTTATTTCTCATGATTTTATATGCTCAATTAATAAAATAGTCAGTTTAGTAGGAAAAGCAGACAAAGTCAGACTAATATGCAAGAGCAAAAATCACCCTTTTATCCGAAGGTAAGCCTGTAACCATGCATTTCCCTTCCTCCCGGGGAGCATCAAACGGAATACAACGTATTGTAGCCTTTGTCTCTTCTTTGATTCGAAGCTCAGTTTCAGTTGTTCCATCCCAGTGTGCAAGGAAGAAACCACCTTTAGAGACTAAAAGCTCCTTAAATTCCTCATAAGAATCAACTTTCGTCGTATTTTCAGCTCTGAACTGAAAGGCCTTTGAATAGATATTGTTTTGAATAGTTTTCAGGAGATCTTCGACATACTGGTCTATATTTTCAAGTTTCTCAACCGATTTCTCCAGAGTATCGCGACGGGCAACCTCCACAGAACCGCTTTCCAGATCACGGGGACCAATAGCCAGCCTTACCGGAACACCCTTGAGCTCATATTCAGCAAATTTCCATCCGGGACGTTGGGAGTCACGGTTATCGTATTTAACGCTAATTCCCCGTTTACGTAATTTGGCCATGATCTCTTCAACTTTAACCGATATTTCGGACAGTTGCTCCATATTTTTATATATAGGAACTATAACAACTTGATATGGTGCTAGTTTTGGAGGAAGTACAAGGCCGTTATTGTCTGAATGAGCCATAATTAATGCGCCAATCAGTCGAGTAGACACACCCCACGAAGTGGCCCAGACATAATCCAGCTTACCATCGCGATTGGCAAATTGTACATCAAAAGCCTTGGCAAAATTTTGTCCCAGAAAATGAGAAGTTCCGGATTGCAATGCCTTTCCATCCTGCATTAAAGCCTCTATTGTATAGGTCTCGAGTGCGCCTGCAAATCTTTCATTTGCCGATTTGGCTCCTTTAATAACTGGAATAGCCATGAAGTCTTCAGCAAAACTGGCATATACATTTATCATTTGATTGGTTTCAGCAAGGGCTTCGTCTCTGGTTTCATGTGCAGTATGTCCTTCCTGCCAAAGAAACTCAGTAGTTCTTAAAAACATTCTGGTCCGCATTTCCCAACGTACAACATTCGCCCATTGGTTGCAAAGAATTGGCAAGTCACGGTAGGATTGAATCCAGTTTTTGTAGGTACTCCAGATAATCGTCTCTGAAGTTGGCCGGATGATCAGCTCCTCCTCAAGTTTTGCTTCAGGATCCACAATTACCCCTTTACCATCGGGATCATTTTTTAACCTGTAATGTGTAACTACTGCACATTCTTTTGCGAAGCCATCAACATGATCTGCCTCCTTTGAAAAGAATGACTTTGGAATAAAAAGTGGAAAATACGCGTTTACGTGTCCTGTATCCTTGAACATCTTATCAAGCTGAGCCTGCATTTTTTCCCATATAGCGTAGCCGTAAGGTTTTATAACCATGCAACCACGGACTGCTGAATTTTCGGCTAAATCAGCTTTTGCTACAAGGTCATTGTACCATTGAGAATAATTTTCTTCCTTTGATGTGAGAACTTTTGCCATTACTAAGTATTTGGTATAATATTTGCTTTAAATTTCATAATTTTAGCTCGCAAATTAACGAAAAGTTCAGGGATTTTTTAATACTAAGGAGAACAAATCATGAAAACAAATGTAAAACTGCTTATTGTCATTTCACTTCTTGTAAGTGCATGTACGACAGGATCTATGGTTACATCCAGTAGTTATACCGATGATGCATATTTTACACCGGGTGATCATCCCCTTTTAGCTGCCGGCTCTGGAATTAACCATCAGCAGAAAGAAAAACAGTCTGCTACAATAACCGGTTTGCGGCAGGAGGATGCAGGGAAAATCGTCGATAATTATTATTCAGATAAAAAGGATGATAATTTACAAAATGATGCAAATACTTTAAATACAGATCAATCCGGTGCTGCCAATACCTATGAGGCGGACGAACAGGCCAGGGATTTTATCGAAAATTATGATGACTCGGAAGATATTGATTATACTACACGTATCAGGACATTTTATAATCCCTATGCATATGATCCATATTGGGATTCGTATTACACCCCTGGGTTTGGCTTTGGATGGGGATTAGGACTTGGATTTGGTTTTGGTGGATTCTACGGAGGATATTACAGTCCATTTTATGGATGGGGCGGTTATTATCCTTATTGGGGAGGATATTATGGTGGTTACTATCCTTACTGGGGTGGACATCATGGCGGCTGGGGTCATCACGAACGATATGCCGACAACAGAAACTACTATTATGGAAGGCAAAATCAGGCGGGTTCACGTGTCTCGGGTACTTTGGGAATCAATGGCAGCGGACGCGGTGCCGTTAGTTCATCTTATTCCGGAGGAAGGTCGATTAGCAGAACAATGTCCGGGACATCAGGAATGACCTCACGCAGTTCCGGATTAAATACTACAGGATCAGCCAACCTGTCAACCAGGCAGGCTGGAACACGTTACACGGTTAACCCAAACATAACCCGCAGTGCATCGATAAACGCTACCGGTCAACAGGGCACAACTTCCGGATCTCAGACAAACCTGAATTTACGGAGGAATCAGATTGTTGGTCAAAGCGGACAGGTTTCCAGACAATCAACAACGCCTAACGGAGCTGTGCGATATACACCAACCTATTCGAGACCCAGAACAAATATTCAGGCTACTTACAATAGTGGTTCTGCAAGGCAGTATTCAAGACCACAAAGTTATTCAACAAACACAGGTTCGGGAAGATCAACAATAATAAACAGCTACAGGAGTAGTTCTTCCCCTGCCTCTGCCAGTCAGCCCAGAAGTGGTGGACAGGTATCAGGAGCAGTACGGAGCAATTCATCGTCAGGCTCATATTCTGCCCCAGCACGCAGCAGCAGTTCATTCAGCAGCGGTGGCGGTGGCGGCAGATCTTTTTCCGGCGGAGGAAATTCCGGCGGTGGCGGTGGTGGCGGCGGCGGTCGCAGACATTAATCGGCTTAAAATTGAAATAACCTCAATCGAAAATAATTAGTCATTGAAATGAAAAAATTAATACTTACACTATTTATATTGACGGAATTAGTGTCGCTCTCGTTTGGCCAGAATGTATATATTGATCAGGCATTACTATTCTCCCAACAAAATTTTGGTTCAACAGCCCGATCAAAGGCAATGGGTAATGCCTTTGGGGCAATAGGCGGAGATTTCTCCTCGCTGAGCATTAACCCGGCCGGAATTGGAATATACCTCCGTTCGGAACTCTCCACAACCATTGATGCAATCGGGGTCATGAATACAAATACTACCTATCAGGGTCAGTCGAGCGATGCGCGAAGTAACAATTTCAGTTTTAGAAACTTTGGATATGTTTATGCTGGTCCGGTTAGGGATGCCGGTTCCGGATTAATATCCTGTAACTTCGGTATCGGATTCAATAAATTAAACAATTTCAATCAGACCATTTCGGTAGGTAAATCTGGCTCACCCCATTCCCGGATGGATGACTTTGCTTCTAAATCAAATGGAATACCAAATTCCGATTTAGTTGATGCATCCGGTTATAATCCATATAATAATCCTAATGTTCCGTGGGAAAGTAAACTTGCCTGGGAGACTTATCTGATAAATGTTGCAAATCCGGATATTAATGGGGACGGCAATCAATACTCAAGTTTTTTATTTCCTAAGGAGCTTGTCAATCAGAATCTTACTGTCAACAAAGAAGGATACCTGAACGAATATTTATTGTCTTCGGGAGCAAATTTTAATCACAAACTTTACCTTGGATTAACTGTGGGTTTGCAGGATCTTTATTATAGTGAATCAGCCACCTATTCGGAAAATGGGAACATTAATACCACTAGTTTTGGTAGTTTCGAATATTCAAATAATTCAAGTACAAGAGGTTATGGGGTTAATTTTAAATTTGGCGCCATCTTTAAACCGATTGCCGGATTAAGGTTAGGGGCTGCCATCCACACACCGACTTTCTTTAAATTTAAAGAGACATACAGTTCAGTAATGTCGTCAGATCTTAAAAATGTAAGTCCCGGTTCAGATGGAATTCATAAAGCCGAATCGCCCATTGGAAATAACGATTACAAATTCAATACACCAATGAGAGTCATAGGAAGTGTAGCGTATCAATTTGGAAAGATTGCAATGTTATCTTTTGATTATGAAAATGTTGACTATTCAAATTCCCGGTATATGAACACTAACGGCAATGACTACTCTTGGGATAATTCCAGTATACGATTAAAATACAGGCCAACAAGTAATTTAAGGTTTGGGGGTGAATTGAAACCAATTGATGTACTGAGTCTGCGTGCAGGATATGAGCTCTATGGAAACCCATACAAGAAATCAATTCCTGATCCTACAGATCCAACTATTATGATTACACAGCCAAACAGCGATTACAGCTTTAAAACAATTAATTTTGGTATTGGTTATCGTCTTGACAATGTATCATTTGATGTATCTTACAGTCTTGGACGCAAGACAGACTACAATTATATTTACGGGAATGTCGATCCGGTTAAGTACCAGAGAAACAATAATGAACTAATCTTATCAATGATAATTAAACTTTAGAAACTTTGATTTTATTCTCAAGGCATTCAAAAAGAAAGCATAAACATTGAGAGACTAGCACAAGAAAGAAATATTTGCAGGGAAGAAAAATAGTATTAAAAAACGGTCGTCAAAGAACAAATGTAACTTTGACGACCGTTTGCAATTTTACCGGTTAGGAACTTTATCTGCGTTCTTCCATACGTTTTTTACGTTCCTCAATTTGTTTCTTTCTTAAAGCGTCAAGCTTTAAGCCTTGATCCGGCGTAAGAACTGCCTTGATTTTCGTGTCAGTTTCTTCTGCCATTTTCATTCTTTCTTCGTGCATCTTCTCACGATCGAAGTTGCCACCGCCCTCGCGCATTTTTGCAAACGACTCTGCTTGTTTTTTTTGAGCCTCCGAAACGATTGGCGTCACCTTTGCAACCTGATCTTTTGAGAGACCAAGTTCTGTAGTGAGATTATCAATTTCCCGCTGAAGGCGGGCAGCAGGATCGCGTTGCCCCCCAGGCTGAGCAATAACTGTACCCATTGCAATAATAGCAACCAGAATAACCAAAAATAATTTTTTCATCGCTGTAATGTTTTAAATACAACGGTTAGATATTCTTAATTGCCAATGGTTTAAAGGGAATTGATGATTTATTTAATTTTGTGAGTCTATGAACCGTATTCCCTCAGTTGTTATGGAAATTATGCGACGTTTATACAAGGATCCGATAGCTTGTTTGAATGTTTTCTTGCTGATACCAAATACCCGGTAAACCTCTTCTGCATCACTTTTATCTGAAACTGCAATAAAACCCCCGGCTTTTTTCAAATCGTCCAGAATCATCTGGGTTATTGGGTCAACTTTCTCGTATCCAAGCGGATGAAGTGAAAGATCAATTTTATTGTCCGGTCGTATCTTTTTTATGTATCCTTTGATCTTTAGTCCCTTGGCAAGTTGTTCAAAGACTTCATTTTCATAGAGTATTCCCCAGTGACAATTATTAATTATAGCTTTGTATCCAAGATCGGTCTCACTCTCAACTATCAAATCAACTTCTTGACCTACTGAATATTCAGGCAATGTTTTATCCAAAAATTTATTCAGTTTAGCCGATGCTGCAATTCGTTTAGTTTCTTCATCAACATAAATATAAACCAAATAGGACCTGCCTTCCATCATGGTTGCCTTTTGTTCCCGAAAGGGTACAAGCAAATCTTTCATTATGCCCCAGTCAAGGAAGGTTCCAATTTTATTTACTGAGTTTACACGTAACATGGCAAATTCACCAACTACTGCAAAGGGTTTTTCAGTTGTGGCAACCGGACGATCTTCAGAATCCAGATAAACAAAAACATCAACAAGGTCACCAGGTTTGCAATTGGCAGGTACATAGCGGATAGGCATTAATATTTCGCCTTCACTAGCTCCATCGAGGTAAACCCCGAAATCCACTTCTTTTATAACCCTGAGGCTATTATATTTGCCAATTTCAGCCATCTGATCAGAAATAATCCGGTGCTGTTTTCTTTGCAGTTGCTGCTGCAGATACGAAATATTTATCCAGATGGGTGAGCAAAAGTTCAATAAAATAAGCATGATAGGCACTGTATAATGAGGCGGTCATTCCTGCATCTTTGGTTCCAAGAATGCCAAATTTCAATTCTCCATCACCAATTTCAGGGCGAAGCCATGCACGGTTAATCCATCTGTCAGGGGTATGTGAAAAGTCACCCGAGGAGTCATAGGACCATAAATCAGTTACCCTTTCATCAATAACACGTTTAATTTCATTTAATAATCCCTCAGGATTGTCAGTTTTCACCAGTATTGCCATGATAATTTACTATTTATTTTAACTAAAGTATACTAAGATCGTAGCCCAGAAAGCTAAGAATGAGAATGATAAGTCCAACAACGATACGATAATAGCCAAATGCCTTAAACCCGTGTTTGGTAAGAAAATCAATAAAGAATTTAATTGCAACCATCGCAACAAGGAAGGCGACCACATTTCCAATTAGAAGGGTTACAAGATTGTCGGATAGCACAGATACGCTCTGAGGATCCTTAATCAGTTTAAGAAGTTTATATCCTGAGGCTGCTGCCATTGTTGGTACCGCCAGGAAAAATGAAAATTCTGCTGCGTTTTTTCTTGTCAGTTTCGTCGTCATGCCACCAACAATTGTTGCCATCGATCGCGAAACACCTGGAATCATAGCAATGCATTGGTAGAAGCCAATTTTTAAAGATCTTTTCCAATCCATATCCTGATTTTCGGCAGGGTGATTGAACCATTTATCCACAAATAGCATCAAAATACCACCTACTACAAGCATTGCAGCCACTACATTAACATTTTCGAGCAGGCTGTCAATCTTTTCATGTAGTAAAAATCCAATAACCAGTGCAGGAAGAACTGCGATCAACAGTTTCCAATAAAAATCCCAGGTCTGGAAAAACCTTTTCCAGTAAAGCACAACAACCGATAAAATAGCTCCGAATTGAATGTTAACAGTGAAATCCTTGACAAAGTCTGTGCTTGGAACCATCAGGATCTTCTGGGCAATGATCATGTGCCCTGTTGAAGAAACAGGTAAAAACTCAGTTATTCCTTCAACAATTGCGATCAAAATACTCTGCAGGGTAGTCATATATTGTTGGATTTTAAAAATTTACTTATTAGTAATTAAAGATATCCTTAAGAGTTAATTCATTTAAAGGACCAATTTCCTTTAATTTAGAAAGATCTGCATCCTTCTTATTTCCCACAATCATGTAGGTGAATTTTTTATTCCTCACATGCTCATCAAAAAATTGTTGAACATCAGTAAGTCGGACTTTAGACGCATTTTCGTAATAGTCTTTACGGATATCATAATCGATACCCAGCTTTTTGTTTTGAAGCCACGTAGCAAATATATTTATTTTTATAATCCTTTCAGTCTGAATACTCTTTGTAACGCTTTCCTTAGCTATATTGAATGACTTTTCGTCAACAACCATTTTTGAAAGTAGACCATTCATTGCGCCAATGGCATCCATCATTTTATTTGCCTGAGTAAATACAGCAGCATAAATGTAGAAGGAGTTCTCCTTTTTTGCCGGACGCATATAGTTGGCATAGGCTGAATAGGCGAGGGCCCGAGCTTCCCTGATTTCCTGGAATACGACTGAACTCATGGAATTCCCATAGTACTCATTAAAAACACGGGAATTTACAAGTGTTTTCACATCAAATGGAATATCCCGTGAAAGGAGGACAACATTGACCTGCGATTTGTCGTAGTTAACGAAAAAAGTCTTATTCTGGTCAGTGACCTGTTCCTTAAATGACTTTTCCTCTGGAATTGAAAGTGCAATTTCAGGAAGCTTGTGATTCAATTTCACTAACTCGAAGGATTTATTAAATTCCGTAGGCCCATAATATAATACACGGTGTGGAAATTTACTGAACTCATGGATTTTTTCAGTTAATTCAGCTGGATTAGTTGCTTTTAATTCGTCCTCTGACAAAATATTTGTAAAGGGGGAACTGTTTGAATACTTTCCAAAATCGCGTAATGCACTCGAAATGACTCGTTGATCTTTTTTCTGGTCTTCCCTCTCTTTTAAAATACCTTCAACAAGTTTTGAATACGCTTCGTTGTCGGGTTTAGCTTCAGAAAGTAACTGTTCGAGTAATTTTATTCCAGCTTCCCTGTTTTGATCAAGTCCTTTTAAAACAACTTCCGACCTGTCCAGCCCTGTATTTACACTTAAAGTTACCCCCAGTTTAAATAACTCCTTTTTAAATTGTTCTGCCGAATATTTGTCTGTGCCCAGATAAGGCAGATATTTTACTGCAAGCGCAAGTTTAAGGTCATGGATATTTCCTATCTCAGTACTGTATATAAGAGTAAATAAATCGTTAGTTGTGTTAGGTATATAATCAAAGAACACGTTTTCAGAAAGATTTTGCTCTTTTATTGCCTTTGAATAGTCTACAAAAACCGGTTCAAGGGGTGCTGAGGTCTGAGATATAAACGTTTTAAGGTATTCCGATTGATCGGCACGATTAATTGCCAGAGGTGTAATGTGTGGTTTTTCTACTTTTACAAGATCCTTGGCTATGCCATTTCTTTTATAAACTGCCACGTAATTGTCTTTGTAATTTTTGTTAGCAAAAGCAACAAGTTGAGATTTAGTTATTTGTGAAAGTTGATCTATGTAACCTAGTTCCTCTGCCCAGTCTGTGTTTTTCACGAAAGCTTCAAGGTATGTGAATGCTCTTTGGTTGCTTTCGTTTTTGCGGGTCCTTTCTAATTTAAGGTTATTTACAGCTGCCTGTATCATCCAATCGTCAAATTCGCCTTTCTTAATTTTTTCAATTACTGCAAGAAGTTTATCCTTTACCTCATCCAGGTTTTGCCCCTGACGCGGTTTGCCAAAAAGAAGATGATACCCATAGTCTTTTTCAAAGTTTGTTTCACTTCCGGCTTTAAGAACTTTTTGTTGCTGATTCAAATCCAAATCGATCAGACCTGCTACGGAATTTGCGAGGATATTATCAATTAGAGTCACAAACTGACGATCTTTGGAGTTATACCCTTTAAAGCGGTATGCCAGCTGTACTTGTTCAGCTTCCGGACCAGTAACTTCTTTTATTATGGGTTTTGTAATTTCAGCCTCCTTTGGGAATTCAATTTTAGGCAACTCTTTAGACTCAAATTTTCCGAAATGTTCGTCAATTATTTTTATTGTTTCATCACAATCTATATCACCGCTTAGAACGAAGACCATATTATTAGGTACATACCATGTTCGATAGAACTTCATTATATTAACCATGGATGGATTTTTCAGGTGTTCAGGATATCCTATGATATCGCGTCCCAGGGGATGTGATGGAAATAGTCCCTTCATGAGTGCGTTGTTAAGACGCATATGATCCATATCCTGATACATATTAAATTCTTCATAAACGGCTTCAAGTTCGGTATGGAATAATCTTAAAACAGGGTTTCTGAATCGCTCAGACTCCATTCCAATCCATTTTTTAAGCTCATTCACTGGTATATCGTTCATGTATGCAGTTACGTCATAATTTGTAAATGCATTTGTACCCTTGGCCCCAAGGGAGGAGCACATTTTATCGAATTCATTTGGTATAGCTAATTTGGAAGCAGCCTGAGATATACGGTCAATTTTGGCGTAAATCTCTTTTTTCCTGGTTAAATCAGTCTCCTCCTTGTACGTTTCAAAAAGATTTGAGATACTGTCCAATAAAACTTTCTCTGATTTCCAGTCGGTCGTACCATATTTATCTGTTCCTTTAAACATCATATGTTCCAGATAGTGAGCTAATCCTGTTGTTTCTTTGGGGTCGTTGATAGATCCTGCCCTCACAGCGATGAGCCCTAATGCACGTGGCTCGTCTTTATTGACTGACAAATAGACTGTTAATCCATTTTTTAAGGTGTAAATCCTTGTTTTTAAAGGATCATTAGGCACCTGATCGTAAGAGTAGCCGTTTTTATCTGTCTTTTTTTCTTTTTTATAATTCTCTCTGGCTTCGGAAAACTGGACGTTCATAAGGACAATAAAAATAAATAAGTAGACCGCTTTTTTCATCTGATATTAATATTTAGTGTTATAGAAAAATGCGCCGTAAAATTAACAAATTCGGGCATAAATACTTGAATAATATGATAATTATTAACTTTGTTCCTGACCCGTCCATAAATGGCATAACACCATGAAAATGAATAAAAAAGCCCGTCAAATTGCAGTTTGACAGGCTCTTACGGAGATTAAAATGAATTGACTAAGGGTTATCTTTTTCTTCGTGCTTTTTTTTAATTGAGTAAATCGGTTCTGCTAAGCAGGTTTGGATAGTAACTCGCAATAATTCCTAATGATTCTTCAACCGTTTGACCTCCTTCGGAAATCTGCCTTTGTCTGTCAAATTCATTTTGTGAAAGGAATAATGCATTTAGCTCCGGTTTATATTTCATATATTTCCCGGGTACCAGTTGCACACCAAACGATTCCTTTTTACATCTGTAGGCAACCTCAAGATTTTTCGAACGAACGACATAATCTCTGCAATTGGCTCGCTGTGCAAGGTAAATCAAGACTGTTTTTTGCGCTTTTTCATAGCTTAGTTCAAATGTACGAACGAGTTCACCCGCCTGATTGGATAGAGGTAGTTCTTTAATTTCAAAATTTCCAAACATTGTATTGGAATTCCCTTTGAGGTTAATGGTGTTGGCGTTCAGATCAGCGGCCTTAGCCTGAATAGTACCCAAACAAAGGGCGACTAAAAGTGTGAGAATTGATAATTTTTTCATTGTAGATTAAATTTTGATTGTTTATAAAATAATACAAGAGATTTTACAACATACGTGCCAATGTATGTAAATAACAATAAATCAATATATTAAATCTTTTACTGAATAATTTGTTCTGTCCGGTTTTGCATTTTTATTGCACGGTTCCGAACATTTTGGGAGAGGAAATTTATTATGGTAACCCCGTCGGGAAAGGTTTTTACAGAATTATTGAGCACAAGATAAAAAATTGTCCTATTTTTGTGCCACGTTTTGAATAGCCGATGGTTTCCGGTTGTTTTTTTCTGGAGAGATGTCCGAGTGGTCGAAGGAGCACGCCTGGAAAGTGTGTGTACTCCAAAAGGGTACCGTGGGTTCGAATCCCACTCTCTCCGCAATAAAGATTACAGATCAGATCGTTACAAAATTAACGCACTTAATTACGCAACCATAGTAGTAATTAGGTGCGTTTTTCTTTCTTCCCAAAAAGAGCCGATATTTTCAACAAACTGTAAATACCTATCTTGGGATCAGATGAAAAAGTTGTCGGGAAAGGTATAAAATTGAATTTTTATTTCATAAACAGCGATTTGCAGAAGTTTTGTTACCAAAGAGACAGAGGTGCAGAGCACCGATTATATTTGTAGAATATACGATGGGCTATGCACCAAAG
>CAINLJ010000121.1 GCA_903850335.1 uncultured Bacteroidia bacterium
ACAGAAATTAAAATGTAGTCTGTACCTCCTAACAACGCATATTCATCATTCCTACAAATCTTGCGGTACTCTGTACCTTATTATTATTTAATCATGTTCCAATGTTATCTGTTTTGAGGTTGGAGTTTCACAACTCCCGATTACTCTGCGGTAAAAAGACTTTTGATACAACCTCATTGCCTTTTGTATAACTTTTCCATAGGCTTAGAAAAAGAAATTTCGCCAATTGAAAATACGCTATTCACCAAAATTCCTTACTTATCTCTGGCCTTGCTCTCCAGAATCTTAAACTCTGTTCTTCGATTCTTAGCTCTCCCTTCTTCAGTTAAATTATCAGTAAGCGGAACTGAAAATCCGTATCCCTTGCTTTTGAGTCTGGTTGGTAAAATGCCTTTGGTTATTATATAACTTACAACAGCTCCAGCGCGTTTCTCAGACAGAATCTGGTTATGGGCCTCAGAGCCCTGATCATCTGTATGCCCGCCGATTTCAACAATCAGACCCGGGTTCGTTCTCATGAAATCAACCATTTCGAGGAGCTGACCTTTTGATTCAGGCTTTAAATTAAATGAATCGGTATCAAAAAAGATGTTCTTTAATATAGTCGTTCTACCTTTTTCGATAGGATCCAGACTGATTCTCAGGTCCATGGGCTTTTGGAGGTTAAAGTCTCCAAGTAAATTGAAGTTTTCTGAATGGAAAAGATAACCTTCTTTAGCTATATTCAATCCGTAGTTGCGACCTGAGGGTAGGCAAAAAAGAAACTCCCCTTCATTCTCAAAGGGATACTGATGCTGTATCAGACTATTCAACGACAAGTCATTAAGTACTATATCCGAAGCAATAAGACCTTGTGTTTTGCTGTCGAATATTTTACCTTTTACCCATGACACCGGTTCAGGCTTTGATGTATCCGGGATTAGAAACGAGTAGATTTCCCTTCCCCCAGAATCCTTTTTATCTACAGTATACCAGGCTCTTCTGCCTGACACCTCAACTACAAGTCCCTCCTCGTCGGCCGAAGTATTGATCGGGAATCCAAGATTTTGAGGTGGCTTTGTTTTAGCGGAGTCAATTCTGAACCTAAACAGGTCCTTCCCTCCAATTCCGGGCCAGTAATCGGATGCAAAGTAGAGTGTCTTGCTATCTGCATGAATAAATGGTGAGAGGTCATTTCCTGGAGTATTCACACCCTCAAGGTTAGTTACTTTCCCGTAAACAGGATATCCTGTCTTTGAAACTCCAAGTTTTTCGGCGCACCAGATATCCATCTTCCCCTTCCCTCCCGGACGGTTACTCGTAAAATAAAGCCGTCGTCCGTCTGCTGACACAGAGGGTTGTGATTCCCAGAATTTAGTATTAACAGGCTCACCAAGGTTAACAGGTTCAGACCATTTATCCTTTATTTTAACGGACATATAAATATCGCAACTTCCAAGTCCATCGGTACGTCCACAACCTGTAAAGAAAAGCAAACGACCATCTGCCGAAATACATTGTGCCCCTTCATTTTCAGGCGTATTTATGGGCGGTCCCAGAGGAATTGCTTCTTGCCAGCCCGTAGAATCCTTTTTTGAAACAAAAAAATCTTCCTGTGGATAGGCAAGTTTTCTGGCATCGATGCCCTGTCTAAGCAATCTCGTAAAGACTAGTATATTACCTTCTGCATTTAAGCAAGGCCAATATTCATCAGCTGAAGTATTTATTGCAGGGCCTGCATTTTCAGGATTGAAAGGCACAGGATTGGAAATAGCACCGACGGCAAACCGGCATGAGGCCAGCAGCCTGTTTTCATCCGGGGAGAGAGATTTCAATCTGCTAAATTGCTCAATATTCTTTAAGGCCTCGTCATATTTTGCATCCTCATAGAAAAGTGCTGCGAGGTATTTGTATCCATTCGGAAAACGATCAGCACCTGCCTTCAAACCATTTTCAAGAGACTCCTTTTCCAGTTTACGATCTTTTGTTTCGTGGTAAATGTCGGCCAATCCAAACCAGGCCATATAATATTGAGGATCATTTTTCAATACCTGGCGAAGTGCTTCAATTGCTTTCTTGCTTTCGCCTGCCTGGGCAAGGCTTTTAGCCTCATTATACAGAGATTGAACCTTTGCTGACAACGATTGGGCATTTTGTCCAACTAAGTTGAATCCGATCAGAAATAGAATAAGTATACCAACTGTTTTCTTCATTCAATTTGTTTGATTCATCGGTAAAAGTCCCGATATTCATCCAAAAATAGTTTTAAAAATTGAGAGTAAATCTTGGGTTAACAAAACAAAAATGCCGCTCCGGAATTAACCGAAGCGGCACTTATCGTGACATATATAAAAAACTTAAATGCTGTTTATTGCATTCAGGTCTTCAAAAGCAACTTTCAGGCGGGCGATAAGACCTTCTTCACCTTTACGTACCCAAACGCGTGGGTCATAGAATTTCTTATTTGGTTTGTCAGCACCTTCCGGATTGCCGATCTGACCCTGAAGATACCCATGGTTTGCTGCTTCAAAAGCGCGAACGCCATCCCAGTAAGCCCATTGTGTATCTGTATCGATGTTCATTTTAATAACACCGTAGCTGATCGCTTCACGAATCTCGGCATGAGTGGAACCTGAACCTCCGTGGAATACAAAGTTAACAGGATGTGAATCGGAAAGACCAAGTTTTTCTTTGATATAATCCTGTGAATTTTTCAGAATTACTGGATTAAGTTTCACATTTCCTGGTTTGTAAACACCATGAACATTACCAAATGAAGCGGCAATTGTAAAGTTTGGAGAAACCTTACTCAATTCCTGGTATGCATAACAAACATGTTCAGGCTGAGTGTAAAGCAGGCTATTATCAATACCGCTGTTATCAACGCCATCTTCCTCACCACCGGTGATTCCAAGTTCAATTTCGAGTGTCATACCCATTTTTGACATTCTTTCGAGGTAACGTTTGCTGATCTCGATATTCTCATCGATTGGTTCTTCAGATAAATCAAGCATATGCGAGCTGAAAAGTGGTTTTCCTGTCTCGGCAAAATGTTTTTCGCTTGCATCCAGAAGACCATCGATCCATGGTAATAATTTCTTTGCAGCATGGTCAGTGTGAAGAATCACGCGTACTCCGTAAGCTTCAGCAAGAGTATGAATGTGTTTTGCTCCGGCAACAGCTCCGAGGACTGCCGCTTTCTGACCTTCAAGTTTCAATCCTTTACCAGCATTGAAGGCAGCACCTCCGTTTGAAAATTGAATCATAACAGGGGCATTAACAGCTACAGCAGCTTCCATAACCGCGTTTACAGTTGAAGATCCAACCACATTAACTGCCGGAATAGCAAAGCCATTAGCTTTAGCCACCTTAAAAATGTACTGTAAATCGTCTCCAGTTACAACACCCGGCTTTACAACATCAGATATTTTATTCATAATTCAATGATTAATTTTATAATTCGCAAATTTACTTCTTTCCATCAACATTTTACACGATAAAAAGTTAAGAATTGGTTAACAAAATTAACCTTCACGCGAAGATAAAGAAATAAGATATGGATTAGCCACCAATACTTATTTTCTGCCATTCCCGGATCCTAAATGCAATCCAGGGGATTTATTCTGCTATTCCTGAAGCCCAAATATGTTCCTGGAGATTTTTTCTGCTATTCCCGAAGCCCAAATATGTTCCAGGAGATTTTTTCTGCCATTCCAGAATACCAAAGTGATTTCAACAAATATTTTCTGACATTCCCGAATTCGAAACAGTCCAAAATATTAAAATTCTGCAATTCTCGTATCCATAACGATCCAAAATAATTATTTTCTGTCAATTGCAACCTTATTAATACGTAGAAGAGGTTGTATCAAAAGTCTTCTACCGCCAGGTAAAATAATGAAAACAGAATGTTGCGAAAAATAAACGATCTAATATACAATGCTTTGCGATTCATTACATCTTCACTTTGCGACCTCCTATATAACTCTTTTTAATTGCTTGATATTGCTTGAAAAAGTTCTGCCTCATAATTTTAAATGAAAATATCTGACTTTTAACGTTCAAAGGTGCAGAGCACCGTTTATATTTGTAGAACAG
>CAINLJ010000122.1 GCA_903850335.1 uncultured Bacteroidia bacterium
TCAAATGTATTACCCGCATTCAAAGTGACCGGGGGTGAACCAAAACATTGAAAAATGGATTTCCCTCCATTTGGGTCTACAATTCCGCCTACATCAAGTACGATATCCAGGTTGTATCCCACACCGTAACCATAACCCTCGAAACCTCCAAAACCATACACGTAGGCAATAAAACCCTTAGTTGGATCTGTTGATGCAATATAATGGCTACCCTTTGTAAGACTATCCTGAGCATACGAATAACCGCTTCCTTTTACCGAAGTAAAAGCAATGTTTGTCCCATCGAGCTGAATTTTACCAATTGCATCGTCCTGGACAACAACATTTATAAAGAATTTCTTCGTAATTTCCGGTGAGTCATAGGCAACAAACGCTACCTTTTGACGTTGTTGATTAACAGGACTTACGATCACAAGAAAAGGATCCCCGTCTCCACCATTCCATCCATAATCAACGCTATTCGAATTACTAAATTGAGCTAGCAGAACTGGCTTATCGCTTTCGACAAGCGAAGGCTGCGTATAAAGAAGAGAAAATTCCTTAAATTGACCCTTATTAATCACAAACTGCATCAAATTTCCCACATGGACCGAGGTATTATCCTCCGAAGCCAAAATCCTGTATGTATCTTTTAATCTGCTTTTCAAGGGAACCGTTATAAATTTCCGACCCCAGGTCTGTACCGGTGGAATTTGTTCAAACAGGTGGTCCCATGCACTTGTCGAGGAGTTTGGAACAGTTGTTGAATATGAACCAGAGAATAAGGCCACTGGTTTATCGCTTGTAACATAACTACCGGTCAAGTCGCCTTGTCCCGGTAGGTTAGCCTCGTTTGCAGACTGTACCTGATACAATTCTCCTCTACTCAGAGTTATCTGAAAAGGGGCGTTTGCAGACCTTAGTTTATCGGTAACCACACTTGGAGTAATAGTGATAATCGTGTTATCCTCCGTAGCGGCAATTAAAAATTCGCTGTTCTTGCCCTGAATATTTAACCCGTAAATACTGTCTGTATGAATGGCAACATGCGGATCATAACACATTGCATAGTATTCACTACCTAATGATTCTGTTGGAAATATAGTTGCTACTTCTGAAGAGTTGAATGCAAAATTCAACGCGTACACATTTAAGGGGTTATCCGATACCAGATGAATGGCTTTTTCCTGGATTGATTCAGAACCCACTGCCTGGACCAATCTCCAGTCACTAATTCTGATCTTAACAGGAATATTTGGAAAAACAATACCTGAATACGCCGGGGTGAGTGATTTTCCAATGAACAAATTATAATTGCATTGGTAACTTGAGGTGAGTGTGACCTCCATATAGGGCGAATACTGTGCCGTATTCCTCCCTTCCATAAATCCAAACCAAAAATCTTTCCCTTCAGTTGATTTATGACACGGATCCAATGCCCCGAAAACATTAGCCGAACATAAGAAAATGAAAATCCAGAAAAATAATTGTAATCTCATTCACGAAAAGATTTTGGGTCTGAATTTAGTCGATTTTTTTCAATAGAAAAGCGTTACCGTACCCGACTGCCAGTGCATTTTTTTCAGGAAATCAAAATATAAGAGCCTCCAGACATAAACACCAGGCGGGGCAAATGTACCGTCCATATTGCGACCATCCCAGCCTTTTATCTCGTGTTGTATTTCAAAAACAACATCATCCCATCGGCTCAGGATCCAAAGGTGATACCCTTCATCATGAATACCCTCTGTTGTTAGCATAAATACCCTGTCAACAGGATTTGGTGCATTTGGAGAGAAGGCATTAGGTGGAAATAATTTATCAAATGCAACGAGAATTACATGAACGATAGAATCCTTGCAACCAAATTCATTTGAGGTGGCAAGCAGTACAGGATGATGTCCCGTAACTTTATAGGAATGAGAAGGATTATTCGCGTCTGTAGTGATAGTTGCATCACCAAAATTCCATTCCCAGAAGGTCGCTCCTGTGCTTGTGTTTGTAAAATCAACATTTGGCCTGTCTTTATAGACAATTGAATCGCTAACTGTAAAGGAAGCGTGCGGATTAGGAAAGGTTCGCAGGGAATCTTTGTAAGATACTATATTGGAGCAACCCGTTACCAGTGATTTTCCGGATAATGTAACCGTATATTTTTTATCCGGTATCGTATAAGTATGGGTTATCGAAGGACCGGTTCCTGTTGCACCATCCCCTATATCCCAGGAAAAATCAACCTGATCAACTTTGTCCAGAATTTTTCCAGATAGATTAGGTGCAAATGGGATACAACCACCCCATGCATCTGCTAAAATTGAAAAATCAGGCTTCCGTTTTAGAAGGATGTTTTTAATTTGACTCTTGCATCCAAAAATTGAAATTACCTGTAAACCAACGTTTACCTGGGGTTGTGTTTTCAGATCAAACTTTAAAGGACCTTTGGTTTGAAGAGGATCAGTAATAATTTCTGACGGATCGAAATGACTCAAATCCCAGAGATATTGATCCTTATCCGTACCGATTAAACCTGAATATGACAACTCATTCGATCCCGGATTAAGACATTCTGCCGGATTTAGCGAAAACGCAACGTCCGGAATAGGAGCGACATGAACCATACTATCAATCTTAACCTCATTTGTACACCCTTGTCCGGTTGTTACAATTGTAGTTACCTTTAATTTAACATTATAATATCCAGGATTTTGATAAAGATGAAATGGATGATTATCTGTCTGTTGCGCTGGTGTACCATCACCGAAATCCCATAAGTAATTCACTACCTCTGTATTTGTGGCAATAAATTCCGCATTAAATGGTTCACATCCAGGGTTAGTTGCGATCTTAAGATCAAGATTCGGTATAACTTTTATGTCTTTCTGTGTAAAACTATTTGAACAACCGTCCTGTGTAACTTTCAGTGAAAGGTCCCGCTTAGCTCTGTTTATACCTAAAGGCACAATCAATGTATTTATTCCGGTTGCATTTGCTATAGTATCGGCCCCAAAGACCCAGACGAAATTTGAAACTGCCGGATCCGCATCTCCAACATAACTAACATCAAGATTGTAACCGGAGCATTTTTTGGCGTTTATTGTGAAGTCAACCTGCGGAGTTTTGCGAAAAGCCAAATTAAATTTTCTTGAAACTTCACAACCGGAATAGATTGATGTTCTATAAATCATCGGATACACACCATAAAGCGGTGCATTAACATTAAAACCATTTACTGTCGCCTGACCATCGGCACTTGTTAAGGAATAGCCAGATCCATTTGTTGTGATATCTACTGTTGTTGTCAATGCCGGCCCGCAAATCAAGGTATCGAGTTTGGTAAAATTCACAGTCGGAAAATCATGTACAATTACGTCAGACGAATAAGAAGCCTTGCAACCATTGATGCCTGTTAAGGTTACTTTATAAAGTCCCGGAGAATCAACCGTAATAGAACGATTTGCTGAACCTGTACTCCAGCTATAGGATTGTTGATTTCCCGGATCAAGACTTATCTGCGACCCCTTGCAAATATTGACCTCCGGTTTTAACAATGATACTGGTTTCGGATTTACCTGTACAAGATAATGCGCCGAATCCTGGCAAACTCCTCGGGTACCTATCACCGAATAGGAAGTAGTAACTATTGGAGATGCAATAGGATTGGGAATTTTAGAATCACTTAATGTTGAAGATGGATGCCAGGAATAAATTGCTGGAATGATACTGTTATCACGTTGATTAAGCGTTATCGTATCCCCCTCACAAATTGTAGAAACCGTACCGGTTTTGAATAGCAAAGTATTAACCTGCAAGTCAAGCGTGGCAGTAAGCAGGTTAAAACTTGGATCTGTGGCATACCCACCCCACTCTATCAGATAGCCTTGGGGATAGTAGTCACCTGTTCCCCCGCCATTAGGAAGATCATTCCACCTTAGGGATTGTGCAGGGTCAGCCATGTACAGAATATGTGCATAATCTTCCTCATGTGGAGCACTAGTGCAGCAATCATTTGGTTCGTTTGTATTCCAGTTCGTATATTGACCATTGACAGGCCCAGTACCTGAAACTCCTGCTCCATACTGAGCTCCTGTTCCTCTCCAGAATAATAAACCCTGACCACTGTCCATAAGCCCTTCCGGTCCGGTAACCCAACGCCAGTCGCCCTCGACAGCCGCATCAGAGGCGCCAATCCATCCTACTCCTTTTGTCTTTGATTTAATAAAATCGTTCTCTGCCTGACTTGTAATTGTAGCAAGATATCCTTTTAAACCATAATACATCATGGCAGCCGAAGAGGCCTCGGCAGATGCTGTGGTCCATGATATTCCGGGCCGGGCAACATACCTGTAAAAATGACCTGTCGCCGGCAGATAGTCAACATCACTCATGGAGATTGTTATTTTACGTACACCCAGCGTTGGCCTGTTCTTACTGTTTTTATATGTTATCGTTTTTATAGCATCAACATAATCCTGAACCAGTGAGCTTCCTGTTAATACTAAAGTCCCGGGAGTAGAAGTATTCTGAATTAACTTTCCTGTATAGATGAGCTGATCCTCACCAGACACAAAGCCCTGAGTGAATGAAATTTTCATCCCCTGTATATTAGGAGTACCTGTGATTGTCAGGTATTTTGCTACCTGGACAGGCAAGGAACAATACTGAACCGCATCACTGGTATTCAGATTTATTGTAAAGGGATCGGCACCTCTTGCCAAACCGGCAATCAGTAAAAAAATCAGAATTAATAAGTGAGTTTTCAATTAATTTTAGATGAGGAGTAAAAAATTATTCTTCGTTTAAATACAATCGTTTCCCAAATAGTGTGCTTCCGATCCTAACCATAGTACTGCCATTCTGGATTGCAAGGATATAATCATCCGACATACCCATCGAAATCTCACGAAAGTCTTCAGTTGAAGAGAAATAATATTCTTTTGTTATTTGAAATAAATTATTCAATTTAGAAAACTCGTGATTAATCAGGACTGTATTGTCAGTATATGTGGCCATCCCCATCACGCCGGAAAAAGTGATATATTTTAATTCCTCCAGCATTATATCTGTAAATAAATGTTCCACATCTTCAGGCCGAAATCCGAATTTACTCTCTTCACTGGCAATATGAAACTGCAGCAGACATGGAATTTTCCTTCCTTGACGTTTCGCTTCTTCATTAATTGTTTTAAGGATTTTATGACTATCCGCAGCATGAATCATTGAGATAAACGGTGCAATAAATTTCACTTTGTTTGATTGCAAATGCCCGATAAAATGCCATTCAATATCCTTAGGTAATGATTCCCATTTTTGTAGTAATTCCTGTACTTTATTTTCACCAAAGATCCTTTGTCCGGCGTTGTATGCCTCCATAATATCCTCATTACTTTTGGTTTTTGAAACTGCGATAAGCTGAACTCCTAAAGGCAATGAGGACAATATCTTCTTTAAATTTTCTCCAATTGACATCCTGTTAAATTTTCATTCAAATGTATAAAAAAGGTGGCAATTACAGCATTGGAAACCAATTGTTATTTACGAATACAACTTCCTTTCAGGCTGGGTGTCCTTGCATTTTTTTTTATCTTTACCGACTGATTATAATGATTTGAATAGTAAACAATCTGATGAGAAAGTACCTTATTACAATTCTGATTGCGGGATACTCAATTATTGCATCCGGACAGCCAACTAATTTCAAAACAGAGCTATACATGGGTGCCACAGGTGGTATGACCTTCACAAAAGTGAGGTTTTATCCCAATATAGCAGAATCCTTTTATCAGGGTTATTCAGGAGGTTTTTTGTTCAGGCTGATCTCCGAACCACATATAGGATTTCAGGCTGAGATAAATTATACACAAAAGGGATGGAAAGAGGATTCAGTCGGATATGCACGTCGTATTACTTATGTGAACATCCCAATCATGACTCATATAAATATTGGGAAAAAGGCTGTCCGTTTTACGCTTAATCTTGGGCCTGAGGTAGCCTTTAAGATTTCGGAAAAGGAACAATTCAAGGATCCTGGACTAATCGAGCCAAGCAACCCGGGATACCGCGATATCTTTGGAAAGCCTGTTGATAATTCAATGGACTTGCTGTTCACTGTTGGAATCGGCATGGAATATCATCTTAAAAGTGGAAGTGCGATTGCCCTCGAAGGACGTGGGTTTTACAGCCTTCCAAACTTGTTCGATAAAAATAAATACATCTATAATATCTCCCAGGGTAACGGGGTTCAGGTAAAGCTTGCTTACCTCTTTAAACTTGGGAAGAAGGATAAAAATTCAAAAGTCAAAGAATTAAAGGTCCTGAAATGAGTCAATTTGTATCGAAGACTAAATTGATCACCAACCAATAGGAAACGAGAGAATCCCTATGCCGGCTATTCCTCATATTAAAAAGAAGATCGGAAACTCATATCTCGTCTGGTTTCAAAATACCAATTCGTATGTGAAGTTTGAGGAACCAGCATGGTTCGTTTTCCAAAAAACTTTAAAAAAATACAAACCAGAGGATATAATAGAGGATTTCTCTCTTCGATATGATGCAGACAAACCCGAAAGCAGGTTGTTTGTAAGCGAAATCCAGTCGAAAATCGAAATACTCAATCAAACTGATCATTCAATCATTGCCGAACCTGTTCCCGATAAGATTGTAAAATTCCATTTTATCCCTTTTTCGGTTCATCACTACAGGTTCGGAAGCAAAATCATAACATTTTATTACGAGACTAAAGAATTTGAATACTATCTCCATCCACTAATCAGTCATCTTGAAACAGAGGAAGCCCAAGATGAAACCTCTTTATTTGAATTGTTTGGGTATGACCACCATGTTGTCTTTCGTTTGAATGGAACCATAAAAGGAATTTGGAAGCATGATGAAACACATCTTGTTAAAGGATTAGTATTCCTAAGTTTAGCCAGTGTAATGCATCAAAAAACAGACTCAGACTGGCTCATGACTGTACATGCGTCTGCCATAACAAATCAAAGAAAAACAATTCTTTTCTCAGCCCCTCCCGGTCATGGAAAGACAACCATAGCCGCCCTGCTTCAGGCCAGGGGATATCAACTTGTTTCAGACGATTTCGTTCCTATCGATAAGAATCGGTTTTGCGCATTCCCCTTTCCAATTGCAATGTCTGTAAAGGAGGGTTCTGTAGAAGTGCTTTATCCCCACTTTAAAGATTTAAAAGAAAAACAATTAAATTTTATCTCACAGGAGAAAAGTGTAAGATACCTCACACCAAAGGTGAAAAATGATTACTTAGGTGATATTTTCCCGGTAAAGGATTTCATATTTGTTGAATATTCCAGTAATGTCCATTTTGCCTGGGAGAAATTAGAACTTACAAAAGCAATCCAGCTATTACTTGAACAGGTATGGATTAATCCGGTGAAGGAAAATATCAGGATCCTGTTTGACCAGATCAGGCATATATCGTTTTATAAGCTTACTTATTCGAAAAATAAAAGGGCTATTGCTGCTATAACACATCTGTTTAAAAATGAATAACCTGGACTTATTTTATTTTACAGCCAGATGCCTTATGCTCGATGATCATCCTGAATTAGGGGAGGAAATCAAGGCGACAATGAAAGAGGAAAAAATTGACTGGAATAGATTTGTTTCATTATGCAGTAATAATCTGATTCTACCGGTTATCTATCTGAAATTCAAACGAAATAATATTATTGAACTATTACCCTCAGGATTATCGGACTTTTTAAAAGAGATATACGATCTGAATGTCATCCGGAATACACTGATCCTTAAACAAATCAATGAGGTCACAGAAACACTGAATAAGAATCATATAACTCCCATATTCTTAAAGGGGGCGGCTCACTTAATCGATGAGGTTTATTCGGATATCGGTGAAAGAATAATGACTGATATCGATTTTCTGGTTTCAGAAGAGGATTATCTTAAATCAGCCAATATCCTTATGGATAATGGTTACTCTATTCCTACAGATATCCCGGCATTCGTCATTCCGGAATATCAAAAACACTATCCACGTCTTTCAAAAAAGGGATATGTTGCAGATCTGGAGGTTCACCGAACACTTACTGAGCAAACGCTAAACTGGTTTAACAGCAGGATAGTTACAGCAGAAATGAGGCCTTCAAAAAAGCTGAATAAATGCTATGTCCTCTCTGACAAACACAAAATCATTCATAATTTCGTGCACAGTCAAATGAACAGTGACGGCCATTCTGAAAGTATTATCTCTCTAAAAGATATCTACGATTTATACCTGTTATCTAAAAACACATCCTTACTGCCTGTATTACAGGCTATTGAATGTAAGCAAAAGGCTATTGGATATTTTGCTTTTGCTGATAAGACTTTTGGTTTGAATAAAACATTGTTTCCCGAAACCAATATATATTCCAAAATTCTGATATTCAGACATAATCTCAACCAAAGATCGTTTATCTTTTATCATATAAACAGGACTATCCGGTTTTTTAAACACAGAATATTTGAAGTCTATCTGGCATACCTGATTAAGTCTGTTTATTCAAGGGAGATGAGACGATCTGTGATTAAAAAATTTAGGGATCCGGAGTGGTATCGTCTGTTTTTCAGGCATTATACTAATTTCTTTTCACGAAAGTGAATTCAGATTGCAAGCAAAAAAGAAAAATATTCAACCCGTTGCGGGTTGGTTTCTACTGGCAAATCTTTTACCCCCAGCCTTGTTGAGGCTCACTAACATTTAACTCCTGTTGAGTATAAAAATATGTTCTTTAAATGTTAAGGCCTTTAATAAGATTAATAAAGTAATAATTCCACTGAAGGTGGAATTATATTAATGACCCCCAATTTTTATTGGGGGTTAATTAACAACCACGAAACCTCAACCCGAGACGGGTTGAAAAGACACTTTATCGGGGTTTGAATTTGCTGAGGAATATTTGCTGTTTATTATTATCAATAATTCGGTAAAATTTAATATAAATAATTGAATATCAATAATATAAACGAATAATAAGTATGAAATAATGGATCAGATGAAAAAGTTGTGGGGAATGGTGTAAAATTGAATTTTGATCTAAAATGCAGCGATTTGCAGGA
>CAINLJ010000123.1 GCA_903850335.1 uncultured Bacteroidia bacterium
ATCAATCGTTTAGATTACCCTGAAATATTGTAGATCGTTAAACTTAAATTTATGAAGAATGCAATCAATTAAAGCTGTACTTCTCCTCTGCCTGCTGATCCTTGCACAAACATTTCAGACTCAGGCACAGGTACAAAAAATGGTGTTTAAAAGCTCTCCTCAAAGCCTCATTGCACTTTTTTCTTCCATTCAGGAAAAATATGGTTACAGGTTTTTCTACAACAACGATGTAGTAAAGCCGGACATGACAGTAACATTATCTTCGGGAGAAATAACTCCTGACGAACTCGTTAAAGAATTGTCGGCAAAAACTGGTCTGAGCTTCACGATAAAGGATGACAACCTGATTGTCGTGGAGGTCCCCGGAAGCAAGTTGTCCACTTCGGAGGTTGTTTCAGGAACCGTAAAAGATGCGAAGACAGGGGAATCTTTACCCGGAGTGACGGTTGTTCTTGTCGGATCCACAAAGGGCATAGTTACAGACTCGGATGGTAAGTTTATGTTGTTGATCCCTTCTCTGAATGAGATCCTGAGTTTCTCTTTCGTGGGTTATTCGACTCAGAAAGTGGGTCTTCAGGGGAAAAAATCGATTGATATTCTTATGAAGGAAGATGTCACCCGACTTGAAGAGGTTGTGGTCACTGCCCTAAACGTTGACAGAACAAAGGCGTCACTGGGTTATTCTATTTCTACGATCGATGGGAAAGATCTGAATAAAGCTAAAGAGAACAATCTTATAAACAGCCTTGCAGGGAAGGTTGCCGGATTGCAAATTTCGAAGGCTGCAACTGGTGTCGATGGGTCTTCACGTGTAATCCTTCGTGGTGTTGCCTCAATAACCGGGGAAAACAGGCCACTTTTTGTAATCGACGGTATTCCAGTCGATGCAGGCCATGGTAGTGGAGGTCGCTGGGGTGGAACTGACAATGGTGATGCTTTATCAGACATAAATGCTGAGGATGTTGAATCAATGAGCATCCTTAAAGGGGCCGGAGCTGCTGCCGCCTATGGTTCGCGTGGCGCAAACGGTGTAATTCTGATTACCACAAAGAAAGGAAAATTCAGGAAAGGGCTTGGTATTTCGCTAAGTTCAAATTATTCAGTCGACTCACCTTTATTATACCCTGATTTACAAAATAGTTACGGACATGGTGCCTTTGGTACTTATCCGACGAGTATGCCTGACCCTGGAATGCCCTGGGCCTGGAGTTACGGACCGAAGATGGAAGGACAGCCATTGCCAAATTTCTGGGGTGGCACATCACCCTATAAACCTCAGCCTAATAACTACCGGGATTTCTATCGTAATGGAACATCCTATATCAATACAGTATCCCTGGAATCCGGTACTGATATTAGTAGTCTTAGAGCATCCGTAACATCTCAAAACAGTACTGGCATCGTTCCGTTAAATGAAATAAACCGTCAGACTGTTAACCTGCGAGGGTTTACTAAATTAAAAGAGGTTGTGGAACTGGATGCTAAGATAAATTATATTCACTCAAAGGCAGGTGGCAGGCCCGAAGTGGCTGAAGGATACAACAATCCAGGTTATATGCTTTCTATAATGCCACGTAATATGGTCGACTCTGAAATGAACAGTCATCGGATAGGATCTGATGGGAATGAGCTCCTTTGGACAACTGACGGATATACTGTAAACCCATACTGGCAGCTTTACAACCGTCCATATAGTGATGAAAAGCACCGTCTTCAGGGAGTATTTTCAGCCAAGATAAAATTTAATCCAAAACTTAGCCTATTGGTAAGATCCGGAATGGACTATACCAATCAACATACCAGCAGTGATATTGCCAAGGGAAGTAAGGCGGCAGGTATGAATGGCAGCATAAACAACTCAACGGGAAATTCTTTAGAATGGAATTCCGACTTCCTTCTTAGCTTCAATCCCCAGAAAGAAAGCAAGATAAAATATTCACTTAGCCTTGGAGGTAACGACAGGTACAATAAAAGCAACGGCCTGTCGCAATGGGGCAGTAACCTGAGAATAAATAATTTCTATGCGATTTCAAACGCTGCTACTTATGGAACCGGAGAATGGTTCTCAGAAAAACAGGTGTATTCGTTATATGGACTCGCGACAATCTCCTATAAAAACTGGTTGTTCTGTGATTTCACACTTCGAAATGACTGGTCATCCACACTGCCGTCAAACAACAATTCATATATGTATCATTCAGAGAATCTGAGCTTTCTGTTTACTGAGGCATTGGGGATAAAATCCTCGGTGCTTACTTCAGGAAAACTTAGAACTTCGCTGTCAAAAGTAGGGAATGATACAGGTCCCTACCAGACAAATAAGTATTATACTGTAAATCAGTCACAGCTGCCTTATCCGACAGGTTCTTTCAGTGATGTTTTGCCGACATTTAATCTGCAACCTGAGATTACAACTTCCTTTGAAGCCGGTGCAAATCTAAATCTCCTGAATAGCCTTATAATCCTTGATTTTACGTATTATCAGAATAATTCTGAAAACCAGATTATGAATGTTCCCTTACCTCCGGGTTCAGGATATACAAGCGTTAATACAAATGCTGCGCACTTGCGAAACAGAGGATACGAAGTTCAGTTTGATGTTGCACCGGTCAGGAAAAACAATTTTTCGTGGAACATCATAGGGACCTGGTCAACCAACAGATCTGAAGTCGTTTCACTTTATAATAATATAGAATCAATAATTCTGGATGATGCATGGTTTACTACTATCCAGGCCCGGCCAGGACAAGCTTATGGTGGGATCTATGTCACAGATTTCAAGAGGGATAATTTCGGTGTTAAGCTTGTTGATGATCAGGGCTTTGCCATAAAGGGCGATTATAAGCGGATGGGAAATATGAATCCGGATTGGATGGCAGGACTTTCAAACACAATTAAGTATAGAAACTTCAACTTATCGGTTCTTGTAGATATGCGCAAAGGAGGAAACGTCTATTCAATGGGTAATGCTTACCGAAATCTGTTTGGGACATCTGTGGCCTCACTTAAGGGACGTGCTGACTGGTATGCAACTCACGATCCACAGTATGGTTATTCGACACCATTGACCGGTGTAACGGAAAAAGGATACATTGAAGATGCAATAAATGAAAATACAGGAAAGAAAAACACTGTAGCGATTAATCCTCTTTACAGGTATTACAATATCTGGTCAAAGGAGATTGGAGCAGAAAATTTAAAAGATGCTACAAATGTCCGGTTACGCGAAGTCTCTATCGGATATTCACTTCCGAAGAAACTCCTCGTAAACACCCCATTAACAGACGTTCAGGTTTCAATTACAGGTCGTAACCTATTCTTCTTTTACAATGCATTGAAGGATATAGATCCGGAATCAGGCTATTCGACCGGGAACACCGGGGGTGGGTTTGAACACTGCTCAATACCGACTACACGAAGTATTGGTTTCAATGTAAAGGTGAATTTTTAGAAGATAAGGTTAGTTTTCCATTCAAAATATCAAATGTAAAATGAAGAAAATTAAATACATAGTCGCAATATTGTCATTGTTCATTGGTTTTACTGCGTGCAAAAAACAACTTTCGGATATGAACACTAATCCACTGGCTCTTTCGACTTTGCCTGACGAATATCTTTTTACTTCTGCTGTACGTCAAAGCTTTTGGGATTGCAGTCACGAACTAAGATTCTTTGCTCAATATGATCATTTTTATGTAACAAACAGTGAAGACCGGGCTGCTGACGGGTATCTTGATTTTCATACTCAGGATATCTACAAGGAGATGTTTTCGGCTGTTTACACCGGTCCATTAAGGTATATAAATGAGGTGCTTGCATTAACTTCAAGCGGGAAGACAAAAAATCAGGTGAGAAATGCGATAGCGCAGATTGTTTCTGTAACAAATTTTGCCAGGGCTACTGATTGTTGGGGAGACATTCCCTATACAGAAGGTGCACAGGGAGGAACGATTAAATATCCTAAATATGACAGGCAGAAGGCAATTTATTCCGACATGTCAGATAAACTTAAAGCAGCTGTTAACCTTTTAAAATCTGCGAATCCTGGTGACGGATATGTTGGCGCTGATCCGATTTATAACAATGATCTGACAAAATGGGTACGGTTTGCCAATTCTTTCAGGTTTCGCCTTGCCATGCGAATCCGTTTTGTTGACCCAACTACAAGCGCATCAATAATTACCGAATGTATGACGCAGCCTCTCATCGAAACAAATGATCAGAATTTTGAACTCAGACATCAGGAAAGTGATAACGGTGAGTTTTATAACCACTGGTATGACCTCCGTAAGAATCAGAATTATAAGATGAGTGAGAAAATCACCGAATGGCTAAAATCTACAAATGATCCCCGACTGAATGTATTTGTCCAGCCTAATGCCAACAGTGAACAGAAAGGAGCCATTAACGGTCTCAATGATCAGGCATACAGTCTTGTTACATGGACCGACTATTCAGATCCTATGCCGGTTTTATATTCCAAATCGCTTTCACAACCAATGATGTGTGCTTCGGAGGTTTGGTTTCTCAAGGCCGAAGCTGCCCTGTTCAATCTTATTCCTGGTGATGCCAACGAATTTTATCAGAAAGGAATGAATTTAAACCTGCAGCAATGGAATGTCAGTGCTGACCTTGCATCAGCCTTTATTTCCACTGAGACGGAGGCGACATTAAATGGATCACAGGAAAATATGTTCCGTCAGATTGGAACACAGATGTGGATTGCATTTTTCCCGAATTACGCTGAAGCCTGGAGTAATATAAGAAGAACGGGATATCCTGAAATACCGCAGCGTACGGATGCTTCAATCTATTCACTCGGAGTCACGAACGGTTTCCTTCCCAAGAGGTTTAAATATGCATCGAGTGAATATCTTAATAACCAGATTAATGTGGATAATGCTGTCAAGGCGCAGGGACCCGATAAGATTGACACTCCTGTCTGGTGGGATGTAAGGGGAAATTAATTCTAATCATTAAAAGTAAAGAAAATATGAAAAAAGCATTTATTTACCTCTGCGGATTAGCAATTGCAACCTGCATGCTGTACGCCTGTAAGAAGGAGAAGTCAATGCCAAATGCTGAGATTTACAGGACAATCGATAAATATACAGTCACATTTGACCCGCATATCGCTAATGCAACAACATTTGTCTGGGATTTTGGTGACGGCTCTGCTCCGGCGACCGATATGCAACCAGTTCATACCTATGTAAGTTTTGGCGACTATACAGTTACTTTAACTGTAAAAGGAACAGGTGGAGAATTTACAACAACAAAAATCATAAAAATTGAAGCCACCTCAATGAAAGATCTCCTTACCGGAGGAGTGCAGGCCCCGAACGGCAAGACCTGGGTATTGAGTAAAAAGTACAATGTAGGCAAGGATGGAGCCGGACCGGTGATGAATGAAATGCCCATATTAAGACCAAGTATTGACAATGTACTCGATGCCGTAGGATTGGGTGCGGAATACGACAATGAATACACTTTTTATTTTGACGGTTCGTATAAGATGGCTGTCAGGAACGGAAGTGCACTTGCCGGACTTATTTATGGCATGGCAACGGGAACTATAAACGGCAGTTATTCCGAAGATGTAGGCTTATGTCAGGCAGCTTATGAACCAATGCCTTCGACCTGGGCGCTTCATACAGATAATCTGGTCGTGGATGCTATCTCTGATCCGACGACTACAGATGCACCCCCAGCACATGGCAATGTCACATTTACCGGCAAAAACTGGGTCAGTCTATCCGAGGGTGCATACTTTGGAATACTTGATTTTCCAACTACAGCGATGTTTGTGATTAAGGAGATCTCGTCAGAAAAAATGAATGTGGCTCTTTTTCTTTGCGCCTATCCTTACGATCCTAATTATGTGATGTTGCCTGCACTTTTGATGCATCTGACTTTTGAGGTTAAAAAGTAAGGATTCATGAAAAACGGATATTGGCTTATAATTGCTTTAGTATTGGTTCTTGGAGGTTGTCATCAACCCAAACATGGACAGACTTCAGATCCTGAAGTTTTTAAAGGTGGAATTATCAGGGTGCAGGGGACAAAATTTGTGGATTCCCGCGGACGCCAGATTATCCTTAGCGGATTTAATTATGTGGAGAAAAATCCGGTTGTGAACTACATCCTCAAAGATTCGGCAGAACTCTTTAGTCAGTTCAATAAATGGGGAATTAATTGTTTAAGACTTGGATTAATCTGGGATGGTGTAGAGCCAGAAGCAGGTAAATACGATGAAAATTACCTTGACCAGATTGAGAAAAAAGTTAAGCTGGCCGCAGAGCATCAAATTTATGTTATGCTGGATATGCATCAGGACCTGTACAGCCGTAAATTCTCTGATGGTGCTCCACTTTGGGCAACACTGGATGATAATCTGCCACATCAGACAGGAGCAATATGGAGTGATGCATACCTGATGAGTGGAGCCGTTCAACGATCGTTCGATAATTTCTGGGCTAACAAAACGTTGGCTGATGGAAAAGGAGTGCAGGATCATTACATAAACATGTGGAAACATGTCGTGAAAAGATTTTGCAGATACCAAAATATCTTAGGATATGATATTATGAACGAGCCTTTTAATGGCTCAGATGCGAATAGTGTGATGCCTCTGATTCTGGCTGAATATGCCAAAATGCTCGTTGAGGTAACAGGAATGGCACCTCCGGGAGAACAGGAATTAATGATGATGTGGGCAGATGAGAAATCCAGATTGGCAGTGCTCAGGAAACTTTCGGCTGCAAAAAAATATTCGCGGATTATAGATGCAGCAATTGAACCTGTCAGGCAATTTGAAATATCAAAACTTCAGCCGTTTTATCAGCGGGCCACAGAGGCAATCCGAACTGAAGACACAACGCATATTGTTTTCCTGGAACACGGGTATTTTTCAAACACAGGAATCAGAACTTCAATACAGCCTGTTAAGTTGAAAAATGGCCTTCGTGATCCTCAGCAGGCGTATGCAGCTCACGCTTATGACTTAATTGTTGATACGGAAGAAGCAGATAATCAAAGCAATGAAAGGGTGGATTTGATCTTTGGCAGGATTCATGAAACTTCATTAAGAATGAATATACCTGTTCTTGTCGGTGAATGGGGAGCATTTTATAGTATGGATGCCGCATCTGTTTCTCCTGCCCGGTTTATTGTTTCACTTTTTGAACGTTACAATTTTGGCAATACTTATTGGGCATACGGGCCCGGGATGGGAACAAAAACTTGTTTTAAAGATGCTTTATTAAGAACATATCCCCAATTCACAGCAGGCACTCTGACCTCCTGTTCTCTGAACCATGACAGTGGCATTTTTGCCCTCAAATGGATGGAAGAATTCGGTATAGTTCAACCAACTGTAATTTTTATTCCTGATCTTAAGGCTATTATCAGGGAGAGCATTAAACTTTTGCCTCAAGGGGAAAGCCCCATCATTCAATCCATTGAAAATGGTGAAAGTGGGTATCTTATTATTCCTGTCTCAGGAAAACCAATCCAGAGAAGTCTGGAATTTAAACTCCGGACGGATCAAAAGTCAATTTCTACTAACAGGAAAAACTAGACACCAGATGAAATTTAAAACTTGCCTGCTTCTCCTGCTTTTGTCTGCTTTTTTAAATGTTAAGGCAAATTCGCCGGGAATAACACGATTGTCTGATGTAATTTATGACCATCGGGATGGGGTAGCACTTGTGATGGATGTGCTGGTCCCTGAAAAGCAAAACGGAATTGCAGTTTTTTTTATGGTTAGCGGCGGATGGATGTCAATGAATGCTGCATATTTGTCAGCCAATGATTATAAATGCTTTACAGATAAAGGAGAGACTGTGTTTCTTGTCTCGCATGGCTCAAAACCAAGATTCAAAGTTCCTGAGATAATAGATCAGATCCAGCATGCGATCCGGTATGTACGTTATAATGCAAGGAAATTTGGTGTCGATCCTGACAAGTTTGGCATCACAGGAGCAAGTTCCGGCGGTCATCTTTCAGTTTCTGCAGGTGTTTTTGGCAAAGGTCAGGAAAGTGAGGCTATTTACAGGAAAGATCATAATCTTAAATTGAAGGACTATGTTGATCCGGTAAACCTGGTTTCCAGCAAAGTTCAGGCTGTTGCCTGTTTCTTCCCTCCTACCAATTTGGTTAGTTATAACCATCCGGATTCTACATTCGCTGAATTTAAGAATGTCGGGGTTTTTGTTGATGCATTTAATATCACTAAAGAAACTTCGCGTGCCGAGGCTAAAGAAATTTTCAGGCTCTCGTCTCCCTACTTTTATGTAGGAATAGAAACACCACCCACAATGATATTTCAGGGAACAAAGGATTTACTGGTTCCTTATAATCAATCGATAAGTTTCATCAATAAATTGAAAGAATACAATGTTCCCTGTGAGCTGATAATCAAGGATGGTGCCGGACATGGCTGGCCGCATAATAAATCGGATGAGGAGGCGATGGTTAACTGGTTTGAAAAATATCTTACTGGTAAATGAGAAAACTGCTTATTCTCATTTTCAACAGATAAGGTTACGGGATAATGCACTATGTTTTAATTATATATATTAATTTTTCTTTTTATTAATTTTTAAAAATGTATCTATGAAAAAAGTAACGTTTCTTTTAATGGTTTTAACTTTAGTTTTTTTCAATCAAAGAACTTTTGCAAACGACAACAAAAATGTTTTGGGTACCTGGAAAGTTTCAGTCGCTGATGCACCTTATGAATATGTGAAGAGTTCTTTTATCGTTTCTGAGGAGAAAGGTGCTCTTTCGGGAAAGGTTGTTTTTGAAGATGGTCAGGAACTAAAAGTCACAGATCTTGTATTTGCAAAGAATGTTCTAACTTTTGCCGTCACTATCGATGGCAATGATATCAGCGTGACCGGGAAAGTTGAAAATGCAAAGATTACAGGGAAAGTTAATGCGCCGGACGGAGTCCTTGAACTGATTGCAGAAAAAAAGCAATAATCTGAATACGAAAACCTGATATTAGAGAAAGTGTTTGTGAAAGCTTCCTGATCTGGCAAGGGGAAGTTTGTAACAGGCACTTTTTCTTTTGGTAAAAGATAATAAATGTATCTTGCTAATTTACAATCTGATAAAGAGCGTTTAATAAGTCTGTCAACGATTTTGAATTGATTTTTAAAATATTTTCAAGTTAAAATGTATGAGAAACTTTTTTCTAATCCTCGCATTAATCTCTTTTATCAGTTTAGCCGCACCTGCCCAGCTTACCTATACAATCGATGAATCAAAAACATTTCAGACTATACATGGATTTGGAGCCTCTGATGCCTGGAGTAACAACCTTGTTCAGTTATGGAACGATTCGTCCCGTACTATTGCTGCCGACTGGCTGTTCAGTAAACAACTTTTACCGGATGGGTCGTATAAAGGAATCGGATTATCTGTCTGGAGATATAACCTTGGTGCGGGTAGTTCTGAACAGGGAGATAGCAGTTATATAGGTGATCCAAACCGGCGGACCGAATCATTTCTGAATTCAGACGGCACCTATAACTTCCAGAAGCAAAATGGTGCCCAATGGTTAATAAAAGCGGCAAAGGCTCGGGGACTTGAGAATCTTGTTATGTTTTGTAACTCTCCACCCGTTAGTCTGACTGTCAACGGCAAGGCATTTTCAGGCGTTTGCGGCAAGTCCAATCTTGCCACCGGGAAGGAACCTGCCTTCGCCCAATACATCTCCCGTTCGCTTCAGCATTTTGAGAAGGAAGGTATCCATTTCGATTATATAAGTCCGGTAAATGAACCTGAATGGACTTGGTGCCGTGCCGATGGTCAGGAAGGTAATCCATATACAAACCTTCAAATTGCTGAATTAATCAGGAAAGTCAATCTGGAATTTTCAGAATATCAAATCAGTACAAAGATTCAAATCCCTGAAAGCGGCTTGTTGGTCTTCGCAAACCCGGGTTATAAATTCAAACCACGCAGACAAAATGAAATCAACAGTTTTTTCACAAAGGGGAAGGACACCTATTTAGGAGAACAGAATCACCTGGCCAGACAAATCTGCGCTCACAGTTATTTCACAGAATGGCCTCTGTGGATCAATAGAATGGTAAGAAAACGGACTGCCCGTGTTTGTCAAAAACGGAACCTTGAATACTGGATGTCGGAATATTGCATTCTTAGGCAGACAAAAGATATCACAGGCAATGGGCGTGATCTTGGAATGCACACAGCCCTTTATGTTTCGAGGGTGATACATCATGATCTTGTGTTTGGGAATGCCTCAGCCTGGTGCTGGTGGCTCGGGGTCTCTACAGCAGATTTTAAGGATGGCCTCGTATATGCCGGTACGAATGGAAAGGGATTAACAGATTCGAAGACGATGTGGGCATTAGGAAACTTCAGTCAGTTTATCAGACCTGAAGCCGTGCGTTTGAATGTCCCGGGGAGAGTGAATAAAGATATATTTGTTTCCGCATTCCGCAACAAAGGTTCAGACGAAATGGTTATAGTTGTAATTAATTTTAGAAAGGAAAAGCAGGCAATAATGTTTAAAAATATTCCCAAAGGAGTGCTGACAGGCTGGGAAACTTCAAAAGATAAAAGTCTGTCAAGGTCCGGGACATTTCCCAGTGACAAGAAAGTGATTGTTTCTCCGGAAAGTGTTACGACATTCGTTTTGGGTATTTAAGTTTTTGGTTGGAGAAAGAGTGACTTCTGCCATTTTCATGAATGCAACTATGAATAGAAGAGATTGGATCAGGACGACTGGTCTGGCAGGAGCCGGGTTATTGTTCATTAGTAACCGGATTTTCGGATCCGGTATGTCAGGGTCATTCCCCCGGTTAGAATTTTCAAAAGCAGATTTTGGACCCGGATTTAAGTGGGGTGTGGCTGAAGCTGCATACCAATCTGAGGGTGCATGGAATGCAGATGGTAAAAGTGAGTCTAACTGGGATCATTTTTCGCACAAAAAAGGGAGAGTTGAGCGAGGTGAAAATGCCGATGTTTCGGCCGATTTCTATCATCATTATGCCGAAGATATCTCCCTTGTGAAGAAAATGAATTTTAAAATTTTCAGGTTCTCTATATCATGGGCCAGAATTCTACCAAATGGAACAGGGGAAATAAATCATAAAGGCCTGGATTTTTACAACAGAGTTATTGACAAATGCCTCGCTGAAGGTATTGAGCCCTGGGTAACAATCTACCACTGGGATATGCCGCAGGTCCTGGAAGAGAAAGGGGGATGGACTAACCGGAGTATCGTAGACTGGTTTTCTGAATTTGTGAATGTCGTAACGCTGGAATTCGGAGACCGGGTGAAAAACTGGATGGTGATTAATGAACAACTTTCTTATACTTCAATGGGTTATATGGAGGGGCATTTCGCCCCAGGCCGTCATGGGCTTAATGCTTTTATGAGTGCAATACATTATTCCGTATTATGCAATGCCGAAGGAGGACGTATCGTTCGCAAAAACGTTCCAGGAGCAAATATTGGAACCACCTTTCTGACATCATGGATTGAACCTGTTGACCAGCTTAAAAAGAATATCGAGGCGGCAAAGAGACTGGATGCTCTCATGAACCGTCTGTTCATCGAACCCACACTGGGCCTTGGATATCCTGAGGAGACGCTTCCAATTCTAAGAAAAATACACAAATTTATTGAGCCCGGAGATAATGAACGCATGGCCTTCGAATTTGACTTTATCGGCATTCAATATTATTTCAGGACAATCGTTAAAAGGTCATGGATACCCGGAATTCGTGCAAATCAGGTACCTGCTTCGAAACGTGGCGTTTCAATAAATGAGATAGGAGTTGAAAATTACCCTGAAGGACTGTACAGGATTCTTAAACAATTTAGTAATTACAAGGGAATAAAAAACCTGATAGTAACTGAAAATGGGACATGCATTATCGATAAAGTCGAAAACGAATTTGTTCATGATAACAATAGGGTTCAGTACTTCAATACTCATCTGGCCGCAGTGTTAAAAGCAAAAAAGGAAGGGGTAAATGTGAATGGTTATTTTGTGTGGTCCTTAACAGACAATTTTGAATGGGATAAAGGTTATCGTCCACGGTTTGGCCTCGTTCATGTTGACTTCAACACATTGCAGCGAACGATGAAAGATTCTGGTCTATGGTTTAAAGAGTTTTTAAAATAACTATTTATCAAATGAGAAAATTAGTCTTATTAATCTTTGTTCTCCTCATCCCTGGTTCGGTTTTAATTGCGCAACCTGTAAATATTAACACAAGTGATTTTCGAATTACTTTATCGGAGGAGGGTAAAATCATCGAAATTATAAATCCTCATTCCGGTAAGAACTATATGCCGGAGAATCAATCAGCTCCTTTATTGGCGCTACGGATTGGTGGTATTTGGCCCGGTGTATCTCATGCCTCTCTAAACAAGGAAGGGAATCTTTTAACTCTTAATTATCACGATCCTAAAATAGTTGCAACTATTAAAGTAACTCAAAAGAAAACCCATATCGTGTTCGAATTGGTTAATGTTATTCCTTCGGATGCAGTTAATGCGGTAATGTGGGGACCCTACCCTACCACTATTAGTAATACAATCGGCGAAGTGGTGGGTGTTGTCAGAGATGACGAATATGCAATTGGTATTCAATGCCTGAACACCAAAACGATTGGTGGGTTGCTTAAAAATAGCGAAGGAGCCGATGATTCCCGTGGCTCAGTGGCTCTAAAACAGGACTATGGGAGCAGTTTACAAGCCTTTAGTCTAGATCGGTCCAAACCTCGTCGTATTACAGTCTGGGGAGAGAATTATCCCAATATGCCGGTCGGTCCTATTCCAAATGAAACGACAGTTGGTTCTAAGATCGCACTTTTCGGTTGTCCGGAAAATCAGTTGCTCAGGTATATAGGTGAGATCGAAATTGCTGAAGGTTTACCTCATCCTACAATTAATGGTATTTGGGTTAAACAATCTCCTGAAACAGGTCGTGCTTATATGATCAGCGATTTTAATGAGAATAATATTGATACTATGCTTGCCTATACAAAAATGGCAGGTCTGAACTCCCTTTATCAGGAAGGTCCTTTTAAGTCCTGGGGTCATTTTATTCTTGATCCCAAAAAATTCCCGAATGGGAATGCAGGAATGAAAGTATGTGTAGAAAAGGCTTCTAAACTCGGTTTACACATTGGTGTCCACACTCTAAGTTCGTTTATAAATACAAACGACCCCTATGTTACGCCAATCCCTGACAAACGGCTTGCTATCACAGGTTCATCGGTTCTTACAAAGTTCGTTGATTCAACAGCGACAGAAATAGAATTAGAATCTGATCAGTATTTTAAAAATATAAAACCCAGTACCCTGCATGCTGTGTTGATTGGGAATGAAATAATCCGTTTTCGGGAAGTCTCAAAAGAACCTCCCTACAAATTGATGGAATGTCAGCGCGGCATATTTGGAACGTCTGCCACCGGGCATAAGAAAGGAGAATCGGCCGGAATGATGCTCGATTATCCATACAGGACACTATTCCCTGATTTTGAGCTACAGCAGGAGATTGCAGGAAACCTGGGGAGATTCTTTTCGGAGACGGGTGTTTCTCAGATGGATTTTGATGGTCACGAAGGGTGTCAATCGTCCGGAGAGGGTGATTATGCGATGCAGGCATTCGCCGAAAAGGTTTTCAGGGAAACCGATCATACTCTTGTAAATGGCACAAGCCGTTCGAGTCATTTCTACTGGCATATTTGCCATTACTGGAACTGGGGCGAACCCTGGTATGGCGGCTTTCGGGAATCACAGGGCGACTACAGGCTCGGGAATCAGCCATTTCTCGAAAGGAATTACATGCCCAATATGCTGGGATGGTTCCTGCTTTCCGCGGTAACAACTCCGGAGGATATTGAATGGATGATGGCCAGGGCTGCAGGTTATAATGCAGGCTTTGCAATGGTTGCTTATTACAAAAGCCTTCAGAAAAACCCGTTCACACCTCAGCTGCTCGAATTAATAAGACTTTGGCAGGAAGCTTATCGATCAAAAATCTTCTCCCCTGACCAGATTTCAAGATTAAAGAATCCGGAGAATGACTTTCACCTGGATAAGACAGCAGGAAGGTGGGAGCTTTACCCTTTCAGGAAGTACAAATTTGAACATGTGAAACAACTTTTACAACCGGGTCAACCCACCTTTTCTGAATGGGAATTTGATAACCAGGATGCAAGCCAACCTTTAATCTTTAGTTTTACACTGATGGGCAAGGAAGGTGTGATAAACAATCCCTGGATGGAATTGGATGGCTGGTATAAACTTGAATTACAAGGGGAATTTAAGGCCGGCTATTCTATCGTATGTGATGGAGGGAAAATTAAACTTTACAATGAAAAAGGCAATTATAACAGGGAGATTCAACTGAATCGTCCGGTACCCGCATTAACCCAGGGAAAACATAATGTAAAGTTTGACTGTGAATTCCCGGATGATAGTCAGTTGCAAATCAGAGCCGTATTTAAATCCAAAGGTCTGCCTGAGGTCATTTCAACTCCCCTGGCCAGATAATCCTGAAGATGAAACAGATTGTACATTCCGTCCCAGCCGGGACGGGTGTCCGTGATCTATTGCTTTTTCTACCCATATTTTGTTCCTCGCGGAACATTTTACAACCCGGTCATTAAACGAGAATGTACAAAAACTGGAAATATCAGAGTCAGGATTATGAAGGTCATTGGGCGGAGTCGAAATGAAGCTATTTGTATTCCTGGTTTTTAACTGGGGATTTAATGTATATTTTTTGAATTTAAAAAAGGCGGATACAGTATGCCGAATACGGACTTGTATCTCCCAGAAAACCAAATAATAAATAATTCTTCGGGTAAGGTTCGCCCGCAACCCGGGGCAGAGAATAAGCGTGTGCAAACTGTCCGCGAGCAAAAGGTGGCATGAGCTCATATCACCTTTCGGACGAATTAAGTGAAACTCCAATAAGAATCTATTTACTTCACTATATCGAATATTGTGGTACGTTGTTCCTTTTTCCCCTTGTGTGGCATAAATGCTACAAATATCAACGGTGTCCTCTATCTCAATATCTGCAGCAACAAATCCCAGTTTTTTGAAAATAGTTCTATTTTATAAAATTCCCTACAAAATTTTCATCCGATTCTGAGTTTTGTATTTTTAATTAATTCTAATTTCTTGTTACGTGATTCTCAGCCACCATCATAGGACTCTCACGCAGAAAAAAGACACTTATCAGGGCAAAAACTGACAGTAATGCAAACATTGACATGAAGGATACGAGATAAGCATTATTATTAATACTCATTCCGGCTACAAACACCATTCCTGAAAGCTGACCAATCCATAAAAGTATCCCCTGAGATGCAGATTCCGGGGCCGGATAACTAACCTCGGCAGCATACTGAAAGGCGATAGGCCCCGCACTCATTACAAAAAAACCAAGAATAAATGAGGACAATAGCAGTATTGAATAGGTATCAGCGGGGCTTAAACCCAAATTTCCGGCAAAGGATAATCCGAATACCCCGGGAACCATTCCCACAAGGCAAATTACAATGAACAGTTTTCTTTTCCGGAATTTGTCTGACAGCAGAGGTAAGATTAAAGCTCCCAGGATTCCGCCAATTAGCATAATTCCACCAATCAGCCCATCAGAATCTTTCACACCCGCTAATTCAGAAATTCGGTCTGTCATCGAACTTACTGCATTAAATATCCCGAGCCCTACAAAAAACAGGATCATTGTAATCTGCATATCCCTGTTACGTAAGATATCGAGAATACCCTTCCTGAATCCTTTCGAGACATCCTGAACCGGAAATTCAAAATCCACCGGATGCTCCTTAATGAGAAAAATTAATGCAAGTGAAGAAATTAGTGATATAATTCCGTATATCCAAAGCATCCGTTCAAAACCTGTTCCATAGTTTGCAAGCTCGGGATGTGAACCCACGAGCAATGGCGTAACTAGCATGGCGATTATTATTCCGATGTATTGAGCCAGTACTGATAATCCTGCTGCTAGGCCCCTTTCAGAAAAGGGAAACCAACGAACAGTCACAGCAGTCACCGCATTTAAAATGAATGGTTGCGCAATAGAGAGGCCAATCTGCGAAATAACAACAGCTACAAAGTTTGCCGCAAAGAAGGCTTTTGTAATGCTGAATACACCTATCATGACTGAGCCAAGTGTCAATCCCAATTTTATTCCATACTCGTCAATAATATAGGATGCAGGAAAACTCATTACAAGATAGACAAGCATATAGGAAAGTGCGAGAAAATCAATATTAAAAAATGATGCAGGATCTACCTGTCCTTTATAAAATACTTCGGCGGGACGTACCACCGCAGCATGTGTTAACCATTGGATTGAGATCACCAGGGTTACAAGCATGAATACAGTCAATATTACCCATCGGTAGGGTGAAGGTTTCATATTTTTAAGCGTTTAAGTCGTTCCTAAAACATTAATTACCATAATCTGAAAAGCAAAAATAATAAAACAAAAATTACCCCGGACTGGGGACCTGCCTGGTCTCAAGAGTGAGAATTTCAAATCCGAAGAATACAATTCTTTTGGCAATACCCTCCAGATCTCATGTTATTCAAAACATTATTGAAAAATTCTACTTCTTAAAATTAACAATTTCCTCCTTTATTTGTAATTAGAATAAATAAGCATAACATAAATGATCACACATCAAATTTCATCAATAATAAAACAGATAAGATTTTGAAAACAATATACATTACCTGTGCAATTATATTTATAATTCTGGGAATTGAATCATGTAGTAACAGCAAAACACTTCAGTCTTCGGATCTTCAGAACATCGTTTTTCAGGCTACGCTGAACTCCGCAAGTGCTACTCCTTCAAATACATCAAAGGCAACAGGAAAGGCCCAGTTTACCTATAATCCTAATACTTACATCTTAACCGGGACTGTTAGCTTTCAGGGAATGACACCCACAGATGCGCATATCCATCAGGGTGCTGTTGGAGTTAGCGGAATTACAGTCTTTGGTCTTGCAACCGGGACGATAACATCTCCGTTTAGCTATACCTCACCCGCCTTAACTGCTACTCAGCAGGCTGATTTGCTGGCTAATCTGTATTATATAAATCTGCATAGCATCGCTTATCCTGATGGAGAAATCAGGGGTCAGCTTGTTCATTAACTGTAGGTCTGCTTACCAATAATCAATTAAACCAACACTTAAAGATATTTACCAAAACAAATTAAAATGAGAAAAGCCATATTTCAAACAGTTTTAACAACAATTGCAATGTTTAGTATTTCAATTGCATCTGCACAGCCCAACATCAATGCCTATGGCAAATATGATTTTGTACCTGGCGACACCGTTTTATTTGAAGACCATGTTCAAGATGAACAAAGTGATGAAATACCAAGTAAATGGAAAATAATTTCAGGAAGAACCGAGGTTAGAGATAAAGATGGTGAAAAAGCAATTGTAATGATTGATGGTTGGAATGTTCAAATAGCCCCACGACTAAAATACACCAAAATATTACCTGAACGATTCACAATTGAGTTTGATGCAATGACAACCGGGACTGATGCAGCCGGCAGTGGCTGGCCTTTGGAAATTGTTTGGAATGGAGGCACAGGCAGTATGACTAATAATTTAAGAATTGCGCCCAATGGACATACAGCCTTAGACCAACAACAAGGTGAATTCCCAACTCCAGAAGACATTGGCGAAGGTAAATGGTATCATGTGGCTATTGCCGTAAATGAAACAACAATGAAAGTATATTTAAACAATGTAAGAGTATTAAATGCACAAATAGAAAATGGCAGAGCCAACTCTTTTACCTTTAATACAGTTGGGATTGCAACAGATGGTTTAAATCAACGCTATTTTAAAAATGTCCGTTTGGCTGCAGGTGGTGTTGACCCTTATAAACAAATAACAACAGATGGCAAATTCGTTGCCCGTGGTATAAAATTTGACTATAACAAAGCAACCTTGAAACCAGAAAGTATGGGTGAAATAAACCGAATTATGGTCATCATGAAAAGTCATCCTGAATTAAAATTTGAAATAGGTGGACACACAGATAACGATGGTGATGCCGTCTACAACTTAAAACTTTCACAACAACGTGCAGATGCAGTCAAGGCTGAATTGTTAAAGCAGGGTATTGATGCTTCAAGGCTTACTACAAAAGGTTATGGAGTAACCAAACCATTGGCCGACAACGCAACGACAGAAGGAAAAGCTAATAACAGAAGAGTAGAATTAACAATAATAAAGTGATACCATCAATCATTAAACAGGTACTTGTAATTTTTTATTTCTCCGCTTGCATTTTGAGTAACGCTAATGCACAATGCATGGGCAACATTGCTCCTGCTCCCAGAGCTTTTTATGCAAAAGTTAGTTGTTCAAAATAGTTTTAATCTATCACAGCCCAAACTTTCGTTACAAAATTTTATGATTATCGTAAAATGTGACGCTTCATTATTTGACAATTTTCTAGAAAATGTCAACTTTGGAAAATTAAATAAACTAATCATGCAATAAACTTGGAAAGTATGCCTGTTATTAAGTCTAACCGCACAGAACGCCTGCTTATAACAGCAGTTTAAACAATCAAGATATTAGTGCAGGTTTCATTTCACGTGATTCCTGCACTAAACTTGTTTGGTTACAGATATTGTTCTATTGTTTAGCGATCATCCCAGTCATCGGTGCGGAAAGAGGAGACCGGGAATCCGTTAGCTCCGAATAGAGTTGCGCTTACATAGTTACGCCAGGCGTATCTTGCTGCTACCGGATGTGGCACATCTTTTGAAGTAAGTGTGATAAACTTATCGAAGTGGGCATTAAATTTCACAACCGCCGGATAAAAAACCTTATCCTCTCCGGCAATCTCGAACCCAGTCCTGCTATTTTGGAAAAAAGTAACTCCAAGGGGAGCATTTTTGAAGGTTAACATCAGCCTCTCACCCTCCGTCTTCATTGAATCATATACTGGCGACTGATAATCGAGATAATCCATCCCATAGGTTTTCCCAAGTGCAAGGTAAGCCAGCCGCTCTCCTGCCTGTTGTTTCTTTGGAGGGTGTATACAGAGCTCATCCCCGGCATCCAGCAAAACGGCCATCCCTGTGTTAGGTTGGCTTTGTGCGATTTTTAACTGGGCTTCCCGCATTAAAGCACTGGCAGGTGCCTTATCCATATTTTCATAGGCAAACGGAGCGATCTGGGCAAAATAGATTGGAAATTCTCCAATATCCCAAAGTCTCTCCCAGTCTTTGTGCATAGCCTCGAAAAGTGCAGGGTATTGCTTATAAACATGACGGTTAGATTCCCCCTGATACCAGATCGCACCCTTAATTCCATAACCTGCAATACTGTGTAACATCCCGTTATACAGAACTGTAGGAGTCTGCATCTCAACTTTGTTATCTTTAGGAGTCTTTGGAATCTTCACGTAATCAAATGCCGAGAGAGCTTCCGGCGACATCCAGGCTTCGATAGCAGAACCTCCCCAGCAACACACAACAACTGCTACGGGGATATCCAAAGTTTGTTGTAATAATCGCGCAAAATAGTAGGCCGTTGCAGAGAAATTACCTGTGGTAGAGGGTGAAGCTATTTCCCAGAAGCCTTGCACCTCATTTTCAATTTTCACTGAGCTGCGGTTTTTAACACCAAAATAGCGTAAATTAGGATTCTTCGAACTAATTATTGCCTGCAAAGAGCCTTCTACACCCTGATTATAACCCCCTTTCATGGGCATTCCCATATTACTCTGACCTCCACATAACCAAACCTCTCCAATCAAAACATTACTAAGTTTCAATCGCTCACCAGAACTGAAATCAATTTCGTACAACCGGTAGGATGCTTTTGGTGTCTCAATTTTAATTCGCCAGGAGCTGTCCGCCTCAACTGTTGTGGTATAGTTTTTTTGATTCCAGGTAGGTTTTACAACAACAGTTTTACCTGGAACTCCGCTACCCCTTATAACTACGTTTGTGTTCTGCTGTAATACCATGTTATCATTAAAAATAGCAGACAGCTTAAACTGTGCAGAACTCATTTCAATGCAAAAGCATGAAAAGAAAATAAGCCAAAATGTTTTTTTCATTCCTGGTAATGTTTGTTTGTTTACTGTTTCACAAAATGTGATTTTAAATGGCGGTTTATATTACAAGAAACCGGAAGGGGATAACTACCTGATAAATTATCTGCCAATTGTTTGCAATACCAGGGTATTTGCAAACTTCCCTTAGCCCCAAACCCGTTAAATATAGAAAGCTGTTCATGAATAGGATGATTACCTATAAATGGATGCCGATCCATTGTACAGGGTCTGATTCCTGCCTCATGTTCCGTGATAACAGATATTGTAATACCATCACAAAGTTTGCCAAGCGATTCTAATATCTCATTTTTACCCTGATCCGTTGTTTTTGTGTTCAGGTTTTCCCTGTCAAAGGTTGCACCAACTCTTATTCTTTCGGGTGACAATGGAATAAGCCAGTTACCAAAATTCAGTATCTTATCCGGCAATTCCATTTTGTGCTGAAGAGTTAGAATTTCACCCTTTACGGGTTGAAGAGGAAGCCATGAGAACCATGGATTTTGCGTCGCCATAGCTCCTTCGCAGAAGATGATCTGTCTGGGATAGATATATTGCCAGCGCAGTGACGGCAAAAACTCAACATCACGGTAGTCAAAATCACTCTGCCTGTAACTGTTATTTGAAATAAAAAACTCCTTCAGACATTCCAGAAGAGGTCGTGTCAATAAAAAGCCGGTTTGTTTCTGCTCTACAAATCCAAATAAAGCTTTAATATTCAAGTCAGCGTCGGCAAAAGACTGAATCCCCTTTATATAATCCCTGTATTCCGGATTATTTATTCTTTTTGCTGCAATAGATTTTTCTTCATCACTTTTCAAAATCCTCAAAAGCGTCTTTTCAATGAAAAATTGCTGCTTAAAAAATTGATTAAGAACTTCATACAAATCCAGAGCGGCAGGTAATAAAATATCAACTCCTTCAGTTTTTACGAACCTCATACCTGTAACAGGATTTATGAGCCCTGCAGCTACTTTCGATGCATTTTCCTTACCATTATCGACAATCACAACCCGGCAACCCCTTTGAATAAGCTCCCATGCAAGCAGGCTACCTGCCAATCCTTGTCCAATGATTAAAAAATCAATCTTCATCTGTTACTGGTTAGTCTTAAAAACTGAGGGGATAATTATTAACAAATATACAACTTACTTTTATACCTGCCAGTCGTGCCACCTGAGACTTTTAACCGGCTTTAAATATGTATATTTACGATGCGCTATACCAATAATAAATAACAGCTTAATGCATATTCTTTGATGATTAACAAGATGAATATCACATTCCTAATTCCATTCCTGATAGTTAGTATGATCGCGAATGCTCAGGATCCGATGAAAATAGATACAATGAATTCGGCAAACTACCGCTGGCTTAATCAGAAAGTCTACGAAAGCAAACTACTGGATGATATGGAAACGGCCGGTCCCTGGATACCTTTTACGATTGGGGCGATAGGTGTTGTGGACGCCCGAGTTACAGCCAGAATCATTGAATCGAAAAAGATGGTGACACGGATGAGTTATTCAACACTCACTGCTCATACCGGAAAGAAATCCCTCCTTATGAAATTGCCAACAAGGATGGAAGGTCCCGGACCTAAAAGTGGCCGTGGATGGGGCAGAGCAGGAATCATTCGAAGTTTCGATCAGGAAGATCTAAGCCAGTATAACCGAATATCGTTCTGGATTTACCCGGACTGTCCGGGTTATTATCAGGACTGGCTCGAAATGCGATTCTTTAATGAAGGAAAGGAGAAGCTTCCCGCGTTGTTCGGACAGGAAGGCGAAAATACTGTCCTGCTAAGAAACAAAGAATGGAATCATGTGCTCTGGGATATCAGTAATGTTGCACGTGACAAGATATCAAAACTCGAAATCTCATCCTGGATGATAAGCAATGAACCGGAGGCAACGGATACACTGGCATACTATTTCGATGATGTGGCACTAGAGAAGACAGATCCTGAATATGTTGAGGGGTGGAAAGTGTGGCCGGGAAGAATATCCTTCAGCCATACCGGATATCAGTCCGGGGCTCCCAAGAGTGCCATTTCCAGCAACCTCAACGCCGGGGAATTTAGACTTGTGGATCACCAATCTGGTAATACCGTTCTCGAGAAGCCTATTCAGACAGTCACTTCTCACGTAGGGACTTTTCAGGTTCTTGATTTTTCGGAGGTTCAGGAGACTGGCACTTATGTTCTAAAGGCAGGGGAGACCATTACCCAACCCTTTAAAATTGGTCCGGATGTTTGGGAAGAAACCATATGGAAGGCTTTAAATTTCTACTATTCAGAACGATGTGGAGTTGCGATTCCGGGAGTACATGGTGAATGTCATCGCGACTGGATTTGCACGCATGGCACTAAAAGCATAGTTATAAACGGTGGATGGCACGATGCCGGAGATTTCACTCAGGGCCTTGGGAACACAGGGGATGCCGTTTACGCAATGTTTAGTCTTGCAGAGAAGATAAATACAAATGGCAATAATCCAAAATTATATAACCGTTTGATTGAAGAAGGGAAATGGGGACTCGACTGGATACTAAAAACCAGCTTTGGCGATGGATTTCGTAATGAGGGTTCAATTAACAGTCGCCGTACGAATGGAATCATTGGTGATGACGATGATGTTACTTCTACAGCACAAAATTCACCGCGAACAAATTTCGTAGCATGCGCCTCCGAAGCTATTGCCTCAAGAGTACTTAAAGGAAAGGAACCTGTTTTGGCAGCCTATGCCTTGCGGATGGCTGAATCAGACTGGCAATTTGCAGTTGAAAAGTTAAATCTTAATGCGGAATCAGATTCAAAAGAAGCTTTCAGTGGGTCATTTGATTCCGGGAATGTAGCACATGAACTCGTTTCCGCAGGCATTCTGGCCTCTGTTGAACTATGGAAGGCAACAGGGAATAATAGATACAAACTAAAAGCAACCGGATTAGCCACTGAAATCCTTGAATCTCAGCAACGTAAAAGACCGGATTGGGATATTCCGGTCACAGGCTTCTTTTATACAAGCCCATCCAAAGAGCATATTCTTCATTATTGCCATCGTGGTCGTGATCAGGAACCTGTAGTTGCCCTTACACTTCTGTGTGAAACTTTCCCGGAGCATCCCGACTGGATGAAATGGTATTCGTCTGTAACACTTTATTCTGAATATCTTAAGACAATTGCCAAATATACTGAACCTTACGGCGTACTCCCATCGTCAGTTTATACAGATAAAGAATATCTTCAGGTACCAGAAACGCGACAGGAGTCATTTCGAAAACAGGTACTTAATGGAATTCCATTAGGCCGTGGTCATTACCTGAGGCTTTTCCCGGTATGGATGGATTATCGTGGCCACTTTGGAACTATACTTCCGAAGGCGCAGGCTTTGAATAATGCAGCACGTTTACGTAATGATCCTGAATCGGCAAGACTCTCTGAACGGCAACTCGAATGGGTGGTGGGTAGAAACCCATTCTCTCAAAGTACGATGTATGGCGAAGGTTATGACTTTACCCCGTTGTACACCCCAATGTCCGGAAATATTGTGGGAGCACTTCCAGTCGGGATCCAGACACGTGGCGACAACGATGAGCCATATTGGCCGGTTCAGAGTACGTGGACCTACAAGGAAGTGTGGACACACCCTGTAACACAATGGATTTGGCTCATGCATGATCTTGCTGGTCCGGCAACAGTCAGGTGTCATACAGATGCAAAGGTGGAATTTGAAAATCTCTCTTCAGGATTAACGAAATTTATTAACCCCAACTCCTCAGGTTGGTTAAGCGCTTCGTTGCCTGAAGGAGCTTACCGGGTGCGAAGTAATGGAACTGAACAGAATATGACCCTTCTCCCCTCTCAAAATTATACTCTGGATTTTAGGAACGATAAGTTTTTAAGTTTTGAAATGTCCCGGCTTGTAAGAGGTGATGGAGTGATCACAATAACAGCGACAGTTCAGGGAAGTGGAAATCACACTTTTTCTCTACAGTCAGATAATCTTGAGACACAATTCCCGACTCATACAATCGAACTTAAACCTGGAAAGCATCAGATTCTTAAATGGCAATGCAGGATAAAATCTCTGGATGAGCCCTGGGTTGCATTGATCGTTCCGGATCATGATCTGAAAAACAAAAAAGAGTTGATTGGAGCGGCGTGGGAGAAATAACCGTCCTTTTAACAATCAGTAAACCCGGAATCGCTACTTTTCATGATGAAAAGGATTTATTCTGATCTATTTATTCAGTGAAATGGTATTATTTGCGCCATTATAAATTCATCTTGTTTAGATCCATTTAATTTTTGCTTATTTCATTACATTTGACTGTAAATTAACACAGACAGAAAATTGTGATTGGATATAATATAACCGGGTATCTGATTTTTGCTTTTATCACGACAATTACTCCCGGCCCCAACAATTATCTGCTTTTCTCGTATGGCAGGAATTTTGGATTCAAAGATTCCGGTAAATTGATGTCAGGAATCTTCGTGGGATTTTTAGTATTATTATACGCATCGGGTTATAGCATTGCCGGATTAGTGACCAGTCATCCCACAGTCGAATTTTCTTTGAAGATCCTTAGTTCCTTCTGGCTCTTTTACCTTGGTATCGTGTTAAGTAAGCTAAGTCCGACAGATCAGGTCACATCAAATTTCAAGATAGGTTTTTTCCAGGCATTTCTCATGCAATTTGTCAATCCAAAGGCATGGATCATGGCCATCACAGGTGCCGGAGCCTTCCTTCCTCATTTTGGAAATATCCATCTTAGCGTTTTTGTTTTTGCCCTCATCTTTGGGATTGTCGGTATTCCTTGTATGATCGCATGGATTTTCTTTGGCGATATGATCTCACGGTTACTAAAATCAGAAAAAGCTCATCGGGTTTTAGGAATACTCCTTTTTATTCTAATGAACATTAGCATACTAATGATCTGGATATAAGGAAGTCGTCTGATCAAAAGGTGGAGTTTCTGTTTTTCATGAAAATGTTTGGTTAATGATTTTAAACATAAAATATCAGGGCGTAATTAATTATCATTGCTCCATTAAATTATATTACATTCCGGTATTCTGCACCTTTTGTCTTTTGATACAACCTCTGTTAGACGATGAAAAAATCGCCTTCCTGTACGAATTAACTTAGAGCCAGTTTTTGAATGTAAATATGAACCGGATGATTTTAACGCTTAATAAACAGATTAAAATGAAAAGTGTACTATTCGCAATTTGTTGTATTCTTTTAATGAACAGCCACGTGGCAGCACAGGAATACAAAACAATAACCGTAAAAGCGGGTACTCGTGTCAAGGATTCGTTCCCCTTCTCTGAACGTTATCTCTACCCCGAATTTACCAAAGGGACAGTTACATTCAAAAACAGGATCGTCGCCCCTTGTCTGTTTAACTTTAATTTTCTATCGGGTGAAATAGAATTTATCAAATCAAAAGACACCTTGATTTTTACGATGAAAAAGGAAATAGATTTGATTGTAATTGCAAAGGATTCGTTTTACTGTAATGATACTTATCTTCAGTTATTGCATCGTGGTTTGTTCAGTGTCTACTTAAAACGAGGTATGGATATAGTAAATATACTAAAGCAAGGTGCCATGGGTACTGTTAACAGAAGTTCAGCTTCACAATCTTATGAAAGTACGGAAAGTAATCATATCTCAATCGATTTACAGCCCGTTGACGATATGGTACTAAAGAAAAAGGATGAATACTTCTTTTCTTTCTCCGGAAACGACTACCTACCACTAAATAAGAAAAATATTCTGCGAAATCTGCCAGGGATGGATAACGAGATCAGGAGTTATTTAAAGTCAAACAGGGTTGATTTTGATTCCAGACAAGATGTCTTGAGATTGACAGGCTTTGTAAACAATCTTCTTGAAGGAAGACCCAATTACCGCTAATTCAAGTGCAATTAAATCCCTTCGTATTTAAGAAGGAATTGGCGCTATTTTAATCTTACTTTGTAAAATAAATGATATATTAATTTAATTTTGCCACCTTAATCTTATCCTAAAATAATTATGTTAGTAAACTCCCGTTTGCTTAATCTGCTTTTGATATTTTTACTTTTACTTATATCTGCCGGATGCTCTAAAAAAGAGGATTCAAGTCCCTTGACTCCGGTTACTGACGTTGATGGTA
>CAINLJ010000124.1 GCA_903850335.1 uncultured Bacteroidia bacterium
TAAAACTCTCCGATCGGTTCCATCCGGATAGCTGTTAAAACCCTGGACTTGACTCCTGCAACGGTGAGTGCAGAATGTAATGCCAGACTGTTTATCACAGTTGCAAGCATTCCCATCTGGTCACCTTTGACCCGGTCAAAACCTTTGGAAGCACCGCTTAGTCCTCTGAATATATTGCCACCACCGATCACAATACCTATCTCTACGCCCAGATCCGCGGCTTCTTTAATCTGTGTTGCATAGTCAGATAATCTTATCGGGTCTATTCCATATTGTTGTTCTCCCATAAGAGATTCACCCGATAGTTTGAGCAGGACGCGTTTATATTTGATCATACAATTTTGAATTATTTAGTTCTCCAGACTATTTGAATATTCTTCGAGTTTAATGAGAATTGCGATAACGATGAGCTAAATTAGTTATAATTTGATAAAGAATATTTTATTTAAGTGGTTTTTTGAATGTTCATCAGCAAAACGTCGTTAATTCAGGAATACCAAATTACAGTTGGTTAATAATTGATGGCTCAATATTAAGTATCTTACTGATATTTCTTGCTATTTTTAATGTAGACTCACTCCTTCATGTGAGATATTCACTCACGTGTGAGGGTGATACACCAATTTTCCTGGCCAATGTACGTTGCGACATTGACTCTTACTCCAACCTCATTTTCACCATATCTGCCAATGAAGGATTTCCGATAGGGGAATGGCACTCCTCATATTCCATGACAATATCAGATGTAATTTTCAGTTCAATGGCTTTCTGGTCGTAAATTGCTATTTCATCTGAAACCATTGACAAGAGTTCTTCTATTCAACTATAGTTTATTAATCAAATCATTAAGATAAAACTTCCACTTTTCCGGGATACTCTAAACTATCTTTTCTGTAGATTACGTTCTAAGCTACGGGCTTTATTTTTTCAATGATTACATATGCCAGGTCAAATCCCTCCAGAATAATTCTTGAATCCTTCGAACCATCATAATAACCAAACAAATGAAGGGAATTATAAGCCTCATTGACATAATTCAAAAGCTTTTTATCAGTTTTAGCAATCGCATCTTTGTAAAAATCTATATCCTTCCTTCCCTTTGTCTTTTCTATGCCTTTGATAAGAAGGTATCCGTCAAGTGCTTTTAAAACTGCATTGTAGGCGGTTCCACAGGCGGTTTTTACATATTTTTCATCAATAAAAAAACGGTCCACTTTACCTGACTTTTTTAAGGTTTCTTTGGCATTATCCATATACCGGATTGCTTCTTCGTGAAATTTGCGCCTGATTTTCTCCTGTTCAACTGATCCCATAACCAAGTGTTTTTACAAAGATACAGTAAATAATCCAAATTGGAGTTAAAACAAAAAGAGCCCCATATTTGGGACTCTTTTCAATTATTTAGATGCAAACGGATTAGACATTCAATGTAAACCGTATAAAAGTGGACACTTTAACATCCTTGTCAACACCGTTAAGGTACTGACGAATAGTCATTTTGTTGTCTTTTACAAAATCCTGATTCAGCAGTGTGCTGTCCTTGTAGAATTTGTTTAAGGCTCCCTGTGCAATTTTATCAAGCATTGCTTCAGGTTTTCCTTCCAAACGGAATTTTTCCTTTGCAATTTTTAACTCCTGTTCAACAATCTCAGGTGCAACATCGCCGCTGTCAACCGCTACAGGGCTCATGGCTGCAATTTGCATTGCAACGTCCCTGCCAGCCTGGTATTCAATTGTTTTAGTGAAGCCTACAAGAGTAGCAAGCTTATTTCCCGGATGAACATAAGGTACAACATCCGCGGCAGCAATACATGAATAGTAGGGTAGCTCAATTTTTTCACCGATGATGCCTGTTTGTTCAAGTACCTGCTCTCCAATTGTCCTGCCATCCATTACCAATGCTTTAACCTCATCAAGGCTGGTGCATTTACTGGCAATTGCGTGGCTAAGAATTTTATCTGTCAGCGCTATGAAGTTCTCATTTTTAGCTACGAAGTCTGTTTCGCAGTTTAATGACAATACAGCCCCGAAGCTTTTATCTTCAGATACTTTTGCGAGGACAACACCCTCAGAGGATTCTCTGTCAGCACGTTTGCTGGCAACAAGTTTCCCTTTTTCGCGGATGATTTCGATTGCACGGTCAAAATTGCCTTCAGCCTCAGTAAGGGCGTTTTTGCAATCCATCATACCGGCACCGGTTGCTTTACGCAACTTTGCAACATCAGCAGCAGAAATATTCATTGTTCAAAAATTTTATTATCAGTTTAAAAACTAATTATTTTACATCAATAGTATCTTCATCATCAATTACTTCGTCGTCAAGAAGATCTTCATCGGCTAATAAATCAGCAATACTCTCATCGGTAAGATCTTCTTCTTTATCGTCCAATTCTTCGATATCATCTTCAACAATGATTTTAACTACAGATTTACGTCCGCCTTTCTTAAGTGCAAGAGGTTTCTCGTCGATTTCATCTTTTTCACGCTCAACCTTACGGTCTGAAAGGCCATCTTTAATTGCTTCACACATTGTTGAGATGATCAGATCAATGGATTGCGAAGCATCGTCGTTGGCTGGAATTACAAAATCGATTCCCTCAGGATTTGAGTTGGTGTCGACCATTGCAAAGATTGGAATTGAAAGACGCTGAGCCTCACGAACGGCAATCTTTTCCTTTAGGACATCAACGATAAAAAGCGCAGCAGGAAGACGGGTAAGATCAACGATCGATCCTAAAATCTTCTCAAGTTTAGCCCTTTGACGGGTAATCTGCAGTTTCTCGCGTTTTGAAAGGTTATCCCACGCAGTATCCTTCATCATCTTGTCGATAGACGACATTTTCTTTACTGCTTTACGAATTGTAGGAAAGTTTGTAAGCATACCACCTGGCCAGCGCTCTGCCACATAAGGCATATTGATGGCTGTAACTTTTTCGGCTACAATGGATTTGGCTTGTTTCTTTGTTGCTACAAAAAGTATTTTGCGGCCTGATCTTGAGATCTGTTTAAGTGCCTCTGCGGCCTCATCGATCTTAACGATAGTTTTCTGAAGGTCAATAATATGAATTCCGTTTTTTTCCATGAAGATGTAAGGAGCCATGGCCGGATTCCATTTGCGCTTGAGGTGACCAAAATGTACCCCTGCGTCAAGCAACTGCTTAAATTCTGTTCTTGGCATAATAATGATTTGTTTACGTTCTGTTCAGTCAATTACCCGGTAGTTCAATAAAAACTGAAGTCCGGGTAATTTAGATTCTAAACAATATTTATTAAAAATTCTTTCAATTCGTCGATTAACGTTTAGAGAACTGGAAGCGCTTGCGTGCCTTTGGACGTCCTGGTTTCTTACGTTCCACTTCGCGTGGATCACGGGTAAGAAATCCGGCAGCTTTCAGTTTTGGACGATAATCTGCTTCGTTAATTTTAAGTAATGCACGTGAAATACCCAGACGAAGCGCTTCAGCCTGTCCATTCAATCCACCTCCGTCAAGATTGACTTTAATGTCGTACTGACCGGCAACTTCGCAAAGATTTAAAGGTTGAAGAACAATATACTGCAATGTTCCAACAGGAAAATACTCGTTCAGATCCCTTTTGTTGATTGTAATATTTCCTTTTCCTTCAGAGAGATATACACGGGCAACAGCAGTTTTTCTTCTGCCAATAGTGTTAATTACTTCCATGATACTTATCTAATAATGTCCAGGTTAATAAATTTTGGCTGCTGTGCTTGCTTGTCATGATTTGCGCCAACAAATACATGCAGATTCGTAAAAAGTTTACTACCAAGACTGTTCTTAGGTAACATCCCTTTAACCGCCTTTTCCAGCAGTCTTTCAGGGTATTTCTTCAGAATGTCGGCAGCAGTTTGTGTGCGCTGGCCACCCGGATAACCAGTGTGGCGGATGTATTCTTTCAACTTCCATTTATTCCCGGTTAACCGTACCTTTTCAGCATTGATAATAATCACGTTATCACCACAATCAACATGAGGAGTATAACCTGCTTTATGCTTGCCTCTCAAGACAATAGCCACTTTGCTGGCCAATCGACCCAGAATTTGATCTGTGGCATCAATAACGACCCACTCTTTGTTTACCGTTGCTTTATTCAACGATATCGTTTTGTAACTTAAAGTATCCACTTTCGTTTCAAATTTTAATTATGACACAATCTGTTTTTTGCTGATTCACACGACCAATGGGTATTGTAACAGGGTTATCGACAATGAATTGTTAATAACATTTGCTAAGGTTGTTACCATACCCGATTAATACTTCAGCAAATAAAGATAAAATCGGGACTGCAAAAGTATTTAATATTTTTGATTCTGCAACCACACTCCAAAAATAACTTCAGGAAAATCAACGCAAAGCTTTTCAGATGACCGAAGTAGGTGAAATCTACCTGATCTTCCTTGGGCTTACTCCAAAATTAATAATCAGATACAACCCTTCGCTGTTAACTGCTTTCATACGGAGCGTGTCGTAGTAATAGTCAAAGACGAACCCAAAATAAGTATCCTTCATAATCTTATATTGGTAATTGTACTTTAAATCAATGATTTGGTGATCAATTAGCCAATCAGTTCCGGTCCCGGGGTAATTTTGATATATAGGAGTTCCCTGTGGCGTATAAAACAAATGCCCATGCCAGAACGCAGCAGTAAGGCCCCCGACAAATGAATTTATTGTTCCCGAAGCATAGAATCCCCATCCGTTTGCTTGTTTGAAGACGACATTATCCTTAGGGTAGGTGGAGAGGGAGAAGAGGCTGTTTGCTCCATAATCAGTAATTAGTTTGCCTGAGGTTGTTTTTTTGAAGACAAGTCCCGGAGTTATGGTTATAAAACTCTTCGCTAATCCCGAAGCTGTGCCGATAGTACCCCCTTCGTGTAACCCGTAAAATGTAAAAGGAAAGGATAACGACGACTCATTTTTGTCATAAATGATCAGGTTCGACCTCACACCAAAGGCAAATCGTTCCTTGTAGGGGTCCCCCGGTAAAATCATTTTCTGCCAGTCAATCCAAAGATCTGAACAAAACCGCTTTGAATTATACTTCGCTTGCAATCCGGCCTCGGGTTTTCCCTTATAAAACAGTTCAGGATTGTAAAGCTGCTCAGGGAGGTAATGTTCCTGGTCTGCATTAATATTTCCTACAATGACAGCTATCTTATTACTGGCTTGAAAATGAACATTGAACCAGGGAGATATTTGAGCAAAATCATCCCTTCCGTTATATTTTAAAACATGACCGCCTAATTCTACTCTTAATCTTGAGTCGGGATAAAAAACAACCTTTGGACGAAACATGACACCTGTGATTGTATAATCCGCTGTGCGTTCTAACTTATTTTCATTGTTCTTAAAAAAGTTCACATTATCAAATCCAAAATATAATCTTCCGGTACTGTCAGGGTTAAAGGGTTCATAATTTCTGAAGAGCTTGTATTCGTTTTGCCCTGATACATTCAAGCCTGCGAAAAACAAGAGGATCAGTAATAAACAGCCTTTCGGACAATTCAATTGCAACTTTACGAATGTACTGGTTTTCATGTGTTAGGATTGATGTTTCTTAAAAACTAGGTTCACTGTTTTTTAGTTATGAACTGATCATAAAGGAATAAAAGCGCAGCGGCCAATATGCCAATTCCTGTTACAACATACCAAAATGATGAAGGGTGGTACTTATCCCATAAATAAAGGGTAAGCTGGTCCGTTGTCATCCCCATCTTTGTGGCTGCACCCTGGAAATAGTCATTTTTTGTAAATTGTCCTCCGATACTCGGGAGATCGATATTCCTGATTAAAGCCTCTCTCTGAGTTAGCGTAATTTTATCAGAGATGTTTTGGTAGACATTCCCCGAAACGATACCCGCGAAAAGATTTCCGAGGGCAACGGGTATATAGGAACATCCAATGTAAAGGGCCGTTTTATCCGAAGGTGCTATGCGTCCGATATATTCTGTGATTTTTGGGGAGCTCATCATCTCTCCTACTGAGAAGACAAGTAATGCGACAACAATAAAAAGCCCGTTTTGAGTTGCAAGACTAAGACCCATACCAATGGATGCTATTAATATTCCGGCAATCATTGCTCTTAAAGGCTTATACCTCATTACGATTGCCGAAATGACTATTTGAAACAATATGATATAACCGGCATCAACATTAAGAATATACTCTGCCTGTATTGTTCTTTCAGATGTTCCCAGTTGGTGCGCAAGCCAGGGCCAGTGATGATTCAGGAAATCATAAAGTACGGTAGTATTAACCCACTGGTCAATGAAAACCGGTAAAGTCATATAAAATTGCATGTACATTGTCCAGAATCCGGATACAATAATCAGAAACATTGTAAACCTCCAGTCTGAGAGTGCTTTCCCAATATTACCAAAGATATGACCGATTTGCTTCTTAAGTGAAAGTCTTTCCATGTCATCACTATTTTTTCCTATTGGTTCCTTATAAAATAGTGTAACAAGGATAAAGTTAAATGCAATGACACCAGCTGATGCATAGAATACATAATCCCATGAGAACTTTCTTACAAATCCTGTGACAAACGGACCTATAAATGCACCTATATTCACCACCATATAAAATATACCAAATCCAATTGAGGAAGTTTTTGCATCAGTAGTCTTTGTAACAGTGGCGGCTATGATTGGTTTGAACAGTGCTGCCCCGGTCGCCAGTAGTAAATAGACTGCAAAAACTGCAGAAAATGATTTGAATACAGGCATCATCAAAAAGACAAGTGTATATATTGTATAGGCAATAAATAAAGTTTTTCTGTAACCGATGCGGTCCGACAGGGCACCAGTTACGATTGGGAGCAGGTACAGAAAGGCAGTTCCGATGCCCATTATCAGTCCTTTTTGTGTCTGGGAAAATCCCAGTGCACCATTGTCAGTCGAACCGGTTAGGTAAAGAGCAAAGACCATATAGAACCCATACCATGCCCACCTTTCAAACAGTTCCATTATGTTTGCGACCCAGAATGTAGTTGGATATCTTTTTAAAACTCTGAATATGCTCATTCTTTTAAATTTATAAACTGCTCAAAAGTAGGAAAATTGGAATACAATCGACCGGATGGCAACTCTATAAAATGCTTATCTTGGGGTGCCAAAAATTTGTATATTTTAAAGGTCACGAAATAGGCATTACCGGCGTTCAAATCTAAATATTGTAAAGTGAAAAATTTAAGGGTAAAATATCTCGATTTAGGGAGATCTGATTATAAGATTATCTGGAACAGGCAGGAGGAACTTTTGAAACAAATCGTGGAGTTGAAGAACAGAAACGGGAATTCAGATACAGACATGATATCTGAAACACCCAATTACCTGATTTTTGTGGAGCATCCTCATGTCTATACACTCGGGAAGAGTGGTGACGAACACAATCTTTTACTTAATTTTATTCAATTACAGGCAAAGGAAGCAACATTCTTTAAAACCGACCGTGGTGGCGATATTACTTATCATGGCCCAGGACAGTTGGTAGGATACCCAATTCTTGATCTTGAAAATTTTGGTATTGGTTTGAGACAGTACATATATAATATAGAAGAAGCCGTTATCCGGACGATGGCTGTTTATGGGATTGAGGGAATGCGTGATCCTCATGCTACAGGTGTGTGGCTCGATGTTGGAAAACCCTCTGTCAGAAAAATCTGTGCAATAGGAGTAAGAAGCTCCCGTTTTGTTACAATGCATGGCTTTGCAATAAACATAAATACAGATCTTGACTTTTTTAAACACATCAATCCTTGCGGGTTTTCGGATAAAGGGGTCACTTCGCTTGAACAGGAGTTAGGCTCTAAACAGGATTTTAATCATGCGAAGGATATTGTTTTGGAGAAATTTGCCGAAGTCTTTGGTGCTATTATAGTCTGAAATCTTGTTTAGGCTCTCTTTTTTTGCCATAAAATACCTCTTTATGACATTTTATTTTTTGGTTTAACAATTACTTAACGTTGCTATATTATTGAAATCCAGATAAATGGATAGGAATATTCAAATAAATTAAATTAAAATGTCTTAATTTATTTGATTCAGGTAATAAGAGTGGTAAAACCTTTTACATTTGCACCACGATTTCGGAGGGTATTGAGATCTTTTGGAGTTGGCGTTCACCGGATAGTTTTTGAGGGAGTTTGGGTTGGTTAAAAAGTTTTTTAAAAAAGCTGCAAAAAGTCTTTTGCAGAATAATA
>CAINLJ010000125.1 GCA_903850335.1 uncultured Bacteroidia bacterium
CACTTGACTGAAGGATTCAGGAACCCAGGCAAAGAATTCCGGCCCAGGGCATACTGGGACTGGCTGAACGGAGACGTTTCGCTCTCTGGTCTGACCCGTGACCTGGAAGAGGCAAAAGACAAAGGGCTTGGTGGCCTTTTAATGTGGGACACCCAGGCAATGGTAAATCCAAATGGATTTGTTCCTGCCGGCCCTCCTTTTCTGGGTAATGAATCGGTTGGCGCGATACATCATTCCATGAAAGAAGCAGCACGTCTGGACCTGAACCTGGGATTGGTTTGTGCGAGTGGCTGGAATTCCGGCGGATCCTGGGTAACCCCTGAAATGGCCAGTAAGAATCTTTTTTTTACAAGTGTTGTTATTTCCGGTCCTGGTCAGGTTAAACAGCTAATTCCCTTCCCGGATGTTCCCCCCAATTGTCCAAAAGGAGCCGACGGCCTGCCCGCCTGGTATTTCGACGTCGCTGTCCTGGCTTGGCCTGATTCAAAGGATAAACTAATTCCTGATATTTCTAATGTAGTGAACCTTACAGGCCAATGCAAAGGTGGAGAACTGGTATGGATGCCTCCCGGGGGTGCATGGAGAGTTGTTCGCTTTGTCTGTAGTAATAACGGTCAGGAATTGATAGCTGCCAGTCCGAATTCAAAAGGTTTGTTTATTGATTTTCTTGATCCCAAAGCTACAAGGTTACACTTTGAATACATCATCAAAAAGCTGGGTCTCACAAAAGGGAAAAACCCCGGGACAGCGTTAAAAACATTGGATGACGACAGTATGGAGCTGCACGAAGGGATTCAGTGGACAACAAAATTTCGCGATAAATTCCAAAAGTATAATGGCTACGATCCAATTTCCTGGTTACCTGTTCTATTGGGTTGGACTGTTAAAGACAGTATTGAGAGCGAACGATTTCAGTATGATTATAAAAAGACGGTTAGTGATCTTTTGATTGTCAGCCATTATAAAACCGGCAGCGAAGTATGTGCTGAATATGGTCTTGAACGTGTTGCAGAGGCAGGAGGGCCCGGGCCGCCTTTTTGGTATACCTGTCCTGTGGATGCGTTAAAAGCATTGGGGAATGTGGGGATTCCCCGCGGCGAGTTTTGGTTGGGAAACCCGCGAAATTTATTTTTGGTCAAAGAAATCGCAAGCGCAGCTCATATTTATGGCAAGCCTTATGTTGATGCTGAATCATGGACGACCTGGCGGCGCTGGAGAGATGGCCCATTCACGCTTAAAAAGTTAGTGGACAGGGCATTTTGTGAAGGACTCAACAGGGTAACCTATCACGGTTTTGCGAATTCACCGGTAGAGTTCGGATATCCGGGACGAGGCTATCATGCCGGATTGGATATGAATCCTCAGATCACCTGGTGGTCTAAAGCAAGGCCTTTCATGGATTACCTCGCACGCTGCTGCTACTTGCTTCAGCAGGGCCTGTATGTCGCCGATGTTGCATATTATTATGGCGATCAGGCGCCAAATTTCTGGCCCCTGTATCATAACGTCCCTGATAAGCCCTTGCTTGAAGGATTGGATGCAGGATATGAATATGATGTCGTCAACTCAGATGTTATTTTGAACCGTATGTCGGTAAAAAATGGCAGAATTACCCTTCCCAATGGAATGTCATACCGTCTTCTGATGCTTAAGGATCAGCGATCCTATCCACTTAAGGTATTGCTTAAACTGGAAGAACTGGTATTCAGTGGCGCTACAATTATAGGGCCAAAGCCATCGGATGTTCCAGGGATTAAGGAATATGAATCGCAGAGGGCCAAACTTCGGGAGGTAGCCGATAAAATGTGGGGCAATATTAATGGAACCACAATAAAATCAAATAATTATGGCAAAGGGAAAATACTGTGGGGATACACGCCAAATGAGTTGTTTGCAATGGAGTCCCTTCATCCTGACTTTTCCTGTACAAACCATGACATTGGTGAAAAGTTGGATTTTATCCACAAGAAGGCCGGGGAATCGGATATCTATTTTGTCAGGAATAAAACAATGGATCCCATTAATGCCGAATGCCTGTTCCGTGTAAAAAACAGGCTCCCCCGGATTTGGGATCCGGGTGACGGCAGCATTAAAGATCAGTTTGTTTATAAAACCGATAATCGGGGGACCACCCTGACGGTTAGCCTGCCGTCCGGAGGTGCAATATTCGTTGTTTTTATTGACAGACCTGATGCAGGAAGAGCTAATTCTTTAGTAATGAAAGCCGATTTGGAAAATACCGGGCTCCCTGTCGGGCAATTGCAGGCTTTAAGCAAGAAAACTGCTGCCATCCATTGCTGGCAGAACGGAGATTATCTGCTGACCGACAGTAAAGGCCATACAATGAAGCAAAGCGTTAAGGTTTTAGCTGAACCCGTTACGCTCAAAGGCGACTGGACCGTAAAATTCGATCCCAAATGGGGAGCACCTGAAGAAATCAAATTACCTGAACTTATCTCCTGGACTGATCATGCGAATGAGGGTGTCAAATATTATTCGGGTACCGGAACATATTTAAAAACGATAAATGTTTCGGCTGATTGGCTCAGCCCTGGGCATTTTGTAGACATTGATCTGGGCGATGTCCGGGAACTGGCGGAAGTTTTTGTAAATGGAGAGTCGGCCGGGGTACTCTGGAAACCTCCTTTCCGGGCCGACATTACCTCACTTTTAAAAGCCGGCATTAATGAGCTTAAGATTGAAGTAGTGAACCTATGGATCAACCGACTTTCAGGAGATATAAACCTGCCGGATGATCAGAAATTTACCAGGACCAATATACGTTCAGACGGATCTACGCAAAAAGTCAAAGCAGAACCATGGCATACTGAAATGTCCGGTTTGTTGGGTCCTGTCAGACTTATCCCGTCTTTAATTGTTTCAGTGGCAAACAACGGGATTCATGGTTCAGAAATACGAAATCAGACTGATAACTAACAAATTATCCTAAAATGAATTTGACAAAAATTATATTCCTGATCTGTATCTTAGTACCATTTTTCATCTCGTGTACTTCCAGGAATACCCGGAACGCCTCAAAGCAGAACGAAAATACAGGAAATGAATTAACCGAATTGAATTTCAGACTTTCCAAAGGTTGGAATACATGGAACACCCGAAGCGTACTGTCACATGTTTTGTTGCCTGATTTTTTTGCAATCAATCTCCAATTAATTAGTCATCAATCGGGTGATACACTGAAAGAGGCTTTAATAGGGCAGGAGGGTTTCGGCTCAAAGGAATCAGTTATTCCCGGCCCTCATTCCTACGATGGCTCTTACACCGAACTAACGGTTGAATGGCAGGGTGTTCGTGCCCGGGTACAGAGTGCTGCTAAAAACGATGATCTGTTCCTGCTGATCAGCCCCATCCGTTATTCCCAGGGAGACACACTTTTGATATATCCTCAAATGATGTGGAACAGAAAAGGGAATATAAAGATCAATGAAAACAGGATCAGTGCCGTTACACCTTCCAAAACTATTGAACTGACCATAGTAGGAGACCATAGTGTACCAACTGATGGGAACATAAAGTTATCAATGGCGGAACCCATCGCAATTTCTTCTGATGCATCAAAGTCGACAAGGGAAATTGAACAAATAATCCACGATGCCGGGTCAAAACTTTCCGCCAGCAAATCGGATTACCCGCAAGCGGCTGAACTGTACAGCGCCATGCAAACCGTACTGGCCTGGAATCTGATATATGAACCCACATACGACCGGGTTATCGCCCCGGTGGGTCGCACCTGGAATGTTGGGTGGGAAGGATGGATATTGTTTGACTGGGATACTTATTTTGCAGCATACATGTTTTCATTGGATAACAAAGAAAATGCTTATGCCAATGCAATTGCTATTACAAATGAAATTACTTAAAAAGGCTTTATACCTAACTTCGGATCAGCAAGATGTACCAGCGAAGACCGTTCTCAACCTCCGGTAGGGTCATTTGTAGTGAAAGAGATTTACAGGAAATATCGCGAAAAGTGGTTCTTAAAAGAAGTCTTTGATGAACTGCTTAGATGGAACCGATGGTGGCCTGAAAATCGAAATGTGGATGGCTACCTGTGCTTTGGCTCTGACCCTTATGAACATGGGAAACTTCCTGCCTGGTTAGAAAAGGGTATTGGGACAAAAAAGGGAGCCAAATGGGAGTCGGGAATGGATAATTCTCCCATGTTCGACGATGCGGTATTTGATTCTATCTCACACCGAATGATGCAGGCTGACGTGGGATTAATGAGCTTATATATCTGGGATTGCAGGAACCTGTCCGAGATTGCCGCCATTTTGGGTAAAAAGGAAATTGTTCAGGAACTTTCTGAAAGAGCACTTAAGTACTCAAAAAAACTTGAAACACTCTGGCATGAAGATTTTGGATTGTACCTCAACAAGGATCTTGTAACCGGAAAATTCAGCCACAGGTTGTCTCCAACCTTGTTTTACGCGCTTTTAACAAAGGTGCCGGATCAGAAAAAGGCAGAAAGGATGATAAAAGAGCATTTTTATAATCCTAAGGAATTCTGGGGAGAGTTTATTATGCCTTCCATTGCAAGGAATGATTCGGCCTATAAGGATAACATATACTGGAGAGGAAGGATTTGGGCACCCCTGAACTTCCTTGTTTATCTGGGAATGAGAAATTACGAATTGCCTGATGCCAAAAGGGACTTGGTTGAAAAATCCAAAAACCTGTTGTTGAAATCCTGGCTAAGCGAGCGTCATGTGTATGAAAATTACAACGCTGAAAACGGACGGGGTGATGATTCAAAGATGAGCGATAAATTCTATCATTGGGGTGCTTTATTGGGTTTCATTAGTCTCATGGAAGAAGGGTATGTGCCATCTCCTGAGCTTCCGGTAAAGGATGAAAAATAGGGTAAAAAAAAAAAAATTTAAGATGAAAGTAAAAGCCTTTTTATTTGTTTTTGGAATATTTATCCTGGAATGTATGTGTGTACATGCCGGGGAGTACCACGTCTCGGTCAACGGCAATGATGATGCGGATGGTTCTATGGGAGATCCGTTTAAGACGATATCTGCAGCCAGCAGGAAGGCAAGGGCAGGTGATATCATTACCGTTCATGCAGGAACTTACCGTGAATGGGTTGATCCCCTTTATGGTGGGACAAGCAATCTGAACCGGATCGTGTATCGTTCAGCGGATGGCGAAGAGGTTGTGATCAAAGGATCGGAAGTTGTCAAAGGGTGGGAGAAGGTAAAGAAGGGAGTTTGGAAGGTAACGCTCAATAACACTCTGTTTGGTGATTACAACCCATACCGTGAACTGGTTTGCGGGGATTGGTTTCTTAATTTTGGCAGAAACCATCATACCGGGGAAGTGTACCTGAACGGAAAATCGTTCTATGAGATAGACTCGCTGGAAAAGGTGATTAATCCATTGCCCTTAAAAGGTGCACAAGACCAAGAAGGATCGCTCTACCAGTGGTACTGTGAAAGTAACAGTAAATCAACCACCATCTGGGCTAATTTTCACGAGTCTGATCCCAACAGTGAGCTCGTAGAAATTAACGTCAGGCAAGCGGTGTTTTATCCAAAAAAAACCGGAATAAATTACATTACCGTTAGTGGGTTTAAAATGAGTCAGGCTGCCACACCCTGGGCTCCCCCAACTGCCGGGCAGATTGGCTTGATCGGCCCCAACTGGAGCAAAGGCTGGATCATTGAAAACAACACCATCAGCAACTCCAAATGTTCAGGAATAACCCTTGGAACAGAACAGAGCACCGGGCAGAATTATTCCTCCGAATATAAGAATAAGAATGGACATATCAGTATGTTGGAGACAGTTTTTAATGCCATCAAAATCGGTTGGTCAAAAGAAATGGTAGGTTCACATATTGTAAGGAATAATACTATAACTAATTGTGAAAAGTCCGGCATCTGCGGTAATCTGGGTGCAATCTTCAGTCAGATATATAATAACCAAGTTTATGATATTTACATAAAACGGCAATGGGGAGGTTTTGAAATGGCGGGAATAAAATTTCATGCCCCAATTGATGTGTTGATAAAAGACAATTGCATCCACAATGCATTTAAAGGAATTTGGATCGATTGGCAGGCCCAGGGTATACGAATTACTGGGAATTTATTATACGACAACAGCTGGATGGATCTTCACATGGAGGTGAGCCATGGCCCCCATATCATTGATAACAATTGTTTTTTATCTGATCTCAACCTGTGGAACATAGCTACTGGAAGTGCTTATGTTCATAATCTCTTTGCCGGCCAGATTTGCAAAAGCTGGGAGAACGAAAGGTTCACCCCTTATCATTACCCTCATTCGACCAAGGTAGCCGGCATTATGACAACCCAGGGAGGTGATGACAGATGGATAAATAACATCTTTGTCAAAACAACTGCACCACCCTATGACATTTTTGAAAAGGCCAAAAGACCCAAAAGGGAAGTTGGAATGATGGGTTTTGGGCTAAGCATGTATGACAACTATCCGGCAACATTATCAGTCCCGGATTTTGCAATTAGTGAAATGTCGAACGTTAGACTACCTGTAAAAACAGAAAACAATCTGTACATAAACGGGGCTGTTCCATTTAAAAATGGGATAAATGAAAAGCTGATCAATAATTCGAACATTGATTTCCGGGTTGAAGAAAAAGAGGATGGCACCTACGTCTCTTTGAAGGCAAATTACGATTTTTCTAAAACAGAAAGTAAGATAATTAGTAGTTTTTCCTTTGGTGATGCCATGGTGCCGGGAGTTGTTTTTGATAACGAGGATGGAACTCCTGTTTTGTTTAGTACTGATTATTTCAATAAAACAAGAGAGCGAAACAGAAATATAGCGGGTCCTTTTACAAATTTAGGTTCTGGAGAAAACAAATTAAAGTTATGGCCAAAATAAACAATTATAACGGGATATTTAATCCTTATTTAATAAAAACAAACAGGAGTAACTTTTTCAAATTGAGCAGTAATCAGTGATTTGATCATGATTAAAATCTTTAAACACTTAAAAATTTCCTTATCCAGGAGGGTGCCTGCCTGCCTGGTTATTCTGCTTGCAGTTTTCTGTCTCTCTTTTGACAAAAAACAGGAAAAGGTGCTCCCGTCTGAACCTGCCGACCCGGACACCTATGATTCGTCTGTTTGGGAAGCTATCAAACCCGGCATTCACTCCGGGTTCGGATCAATAGATGTTGCCTATTCAAAAAGTATTCCTCCGGAAGGAAATATTGAACCATCAATAAAACTCCAGGGATGGAAGGGCGAGCGGGTGAATTGCATGTTGCTGGTCTGGTCAGCCGGTAGTAAAGAAAATATCAGTGTAAAAGCAAGCGGGTTCACGGGTGAGCCTGGCGTGATTAACCAGGAGAGTACCTCCGTTTCTGTTGTGAGATATGTCCTGACAGATGAATTTCCGGGAGGGAACGACCGCAGAGACAAGAGTAAATTTCCGGCCCATCTCAAACCGGATCTGCTCAGTAAAGCAAACAATTTCACTATTGACAGTCCCGGAACCCGTCCGGTATGGATTTCGGTGGACATCCCTGCTGACGCATCTGCCGGCATCTATAAAGGAACCATTTCCAGGCAATCGGCATCAGGCACAGTAAATCATATGATTACCCTGGAGGTGCAGAATAAATTACTTCCTGCCCCTTCAGCATGGTCCTTCCATCTGGACCTCTGGCAGAACCCCTTCGCCGTTGCAAGATTTCATGGGGTAAAACTATGGTCGAAGGAACATATTGAATTATTAAGGCCGCTTCTGAAAAAACTAGCTAATGCAGGACAAAAATGCATTATTACTACCCTGATCGATAAACCATGGGGTGGTGGCCAGGGTAATGGTCCATGTTTCGATGCATATGGTTCAATGATCAAATGGACCAGGAAGAAAGACAAGTCATGGCAGTACGACTACACTGTCTTTGATCAGTATGTCAGCATCGCAATTGAGTCTGGTATAAGCAAGCAGATTAATTGCTACTCCATGGTGCCGACAACTAACAAAATTACCTGGTTCGACGAAGAAACCTCCGAAACTGTTGTAAGGGAGGTATTTCCCGGGACAGAAGAGTACGAAAAGGTATGGCTGGGATTTCTGATTGACTTCAAAACCCACCTCAACGGAAAAGGATGGCTGGACATAACAACCCTGGCGCTGGATGAGCGAGAGGAGGGGGAGATGAAAAAGTTGTTCAGCTTTTTAAAGGAAACAGCCCCGGAGTTTAAGATCGCCATGGCCGGATTTTATTACAAGGGCATCAACTCATCCATCTATGATTTCAGTTCTAACTGGAGGCATACGGGAATAATATCAGGAGATGTTACGGAATCAAGAAAGAAATCAGGATTAATAACAACCTATTATGTTGCCTGCATGATTCCAAAACCTAATAACTTCACCTTTTCCCTTCCTGCCGAGTCGTGTTACGAAGGGTGGTTTGCATCGGCCATGGGCTTTGACGGCTTTTTGAGGTGGGCGTATAACAGTTGGCCTGAAAACCCGGTAGCAGATTCCAGATTCACTCGTTGGCCTGCCGGCGATACTTATCTCATATATCCCGGTGCGCTCAGTTCAATTAGATTTGAAAGACTCCGGGAGGGAATCCAGGACTATGAAAAGATAAAAATACTGCATAATGATCTGGAAGAAAACAGATCATCCAAAGCCATTACTGGCAGGGAAAAACTAAATGATTTCCTGACCTCGATTAACGCGAAAACTCTTGATAACAGGTCAGCTGCCGAAGTGATCAATGAAGGGAAACAGCTGGTATTCGAAATCGTTAAAATTCTAACAAACTAAAAACAATGACAACAAGAAGAGAATTTACAAAAAGCATTTCAATCGGATCGATTGGAACCCTTGCTCTCGGAGCTGGTTCATGTACTGGTAAGAGCAAACAAACGGAGCCTGTTATCTGGCCTTCAGAGAAAGTCAACCTGGCTTTTGTGGGAATTTCAGGGAAAGGTGGTCATAATTTGAAAATGATGAAAGACCAGAATATCGTTGCTTTATGCGATGTAGAGTGGGGGGAAGCCCAACAAAAATCCTTTGATGCTTACCCGAAAGCCAAAAGATACAGGGATTTCAGGGAAATGCTTGAAAAACAAAAAGATATTGATGCTGTTGTGATTTCCACACCTGACCATGCCCATGGTGTTATCGCCATAATGGCTATAAAAATGGGGAAGCATGTCTATTGTGAAAAGCCTCTGGCACACTCCCTGTTTGAGGTTCGCGAGATTACAAAAGCAGCTCGCGAAAAGGGTGTGCAAACCCAAATGGGCAATCAGGGACATTCATATGATAGTATCAGGGAGTTTTATGAACATATTAAAGCAGAAACCATTGGCAAAGTAACTGAGGTTCATGCGTGGTGCGACCGGCCGGCCGGTGGGGGGAATGTTTCTTTTCCTCATGGAATAATACGCCCTACGGGTGATTTTAAAATACCCAAAGAGCTGGATTGGAATCTTTGGTTGGGTCCTGCAGCAGACAGGCCTTACCATCCGCTTTATCTTCCCCGTTCATGGCGCGGGTTTATCGATTTTGGCTGCGGAGCACTGGGAGATTTTGGCTGCCATACGCTTGATCCCTCTTTTTGGGCTTTGGATTTGGGAAGCCCGGAAAGTGTACTGGCAAGTACTTCAAATTTACTTGATGTTAAATACGACACGTATGCTACTGCTTCTATAATAACCTATAAATTCCCGAAAAGAGGGGAGCTGCCGCCTGTTAAACTTACCTGGTACGACGGGGGATTATTGCCCCTCAACGACGACCGGTTAAGAGGTCTGAAATATGAGGATTGCGGAGCCCTCGTTATTGGAGAAAAGGGAATTATCACACACGGCTCACATGGGGCAGGAGGATATAAAGTTCTGCCATTTGATAAGAACATGGAGATTAAAACTCCTCCTAAATTACTGGAACGCAAAAAAGGGCATCATGCCGATTGGCTGGAGGCTATAAAAACAGGAAAGCCGGCCAGTGCAAATTTTAACTATGGGGGACCGCTCACCGAAACTGTTTTGTTAGGCACCGCTGCCTCGTTATTCCGGAATAGGGAGTTGCTATGGGATAGCGAAAACTTGAGGGTAAAAAATCTTGAAGAAGCCAATGCCGTCGTTCATCCTAAATTCAGAACTGGCTGGTCGTTGTAATTATATCAATAACTCTCTACTGTACGAACATTCCAGGCATTAAAAATTAATTTCTCAAATCAGGAAATAAAGCAAAGAGGAAGATGAAAACAATATTAACTAAATTCTCGCTCATTTTTATATTTACACTGCTGGCTTCAGGTATTGTGTTTTCTGAGGAGCAGAAAGAGCAAATTAAGCCACTCATAGTTAAACCGGTTAAACGAAATAGACCACCATCAGACGCAGTGATATTATTTGATCGGGGTAACTTGAATCAATTTAGCAGTGTGAAAGATAATTCCTCTGTGCCCTGGAAAGTTAAGGGAGCGTTTTTTACTGTGGTTCCGGGCTCTGGAAATATTCAAACAAAACAATTGTTTGGCGATATCCAGCTTCATATTGAATTTAAAATTCCACGAGCAGCCAAAAAGAGGGAAGGTCAGAAATCAGGGAAATCCGGAATTTATCTCATGGGTAAATATGAGGTGCAAGTATTAAACTCCTTTGAAAATGAAACGTATCCCAAAGGGCAGGCCGGGGCGGTTTACGAGCAATATGCCCCGCTGGTGAATGCTTCACTTAAACCCGGAAAATGGCAGGTTTACGATATCGTTTTTAAAGCACCTGATTTCAACAGCAATGGTAGTTTGATAAAACCTCCCTGCTTAACAGTATTCCATAACGGTGTTTTAATTCAGGACCACGTTGAAGTATTGGGTCCAACCACCTCCTACAACAAAGAATTACCTGAAAAAACAGTGAAGGGTCCACTGATGTTGCAGGAGCATAACAATGCAGTGAGCTACAGGAATATTTGGGTCAGACCGCTATGAAAGCACTCACATCTTTTATCCTCACCGCTATGCTGCTGATGTCGCTGGCATCCTTGCATTCGGCCAGGTTGGCTAACCTCCCCGGTGAAAAATTAAAAGACACGGGCGAGAAGACAGCCACTCTGAACGCCATGGTTCCCGGGAAGAACATTGCAGGAGCGGCGACGACAGTAAACAAAGCGTCAAGGTTATTCCTGGAATTGGTGAAGACAGAGCCGGTTCCCGTCATCGGCCCTCAGCATCCCGATGCAAAGGACATACCAGCCGGTTTTGAGGCAGGCACCACTGTGAAAGTTAAAATCAAAGGTCAGAACGCCTATCACATGGTCTCTACGACCATGGAAACCTTCGGCGACACACGCTGGGCGGACATGCGGACCGAACACTGGATCTCCGAAGACGGAAACAACTGGAGAAGGCACAAGATCCTGTTCCGTCCGGGTACGAATCCAGAGACGGGCATGTGGGAGCTAACCGCCGGCCCCATTTGGTTTTTTGATGAAAAGGAGGATCGCTGGTTCATCTATTTCGATTTCCTGGCCTATGACCGCAGACGCGGCTGGGACACCCCGGTGCAGCTTCACAGGGCAGGGGCCAAAACATTGGGAATGGACGGAATCAATGGGGAGTTCGAGTACCCCGGAGAGACGGTGGCTCCCAGCGGGATCGCCCATCCGACCGATGCCGAGGTATCCAGCATCGGTCGGCCATATCAGGCTGCGGACGGGAATTGGTATACGTTCGTGGGTGGTGGGATGAAGCCCTTCAACGCCAAATCCGGAAAGTGGTGGATATTGATCGTAAAGGCCAAAGGCCCGGAAGGGCCGTTCATCTACATGCCGGAGCACTCCCCGGAGCCTTTTATGGACCCGACAGGTTTCGTGGAGAATCCCATGATCACCAGGATCAAGGGGCCGGTTACCGGCAAAGAATACTGGACCATCGTCTTTGATTACTTGAAGCCTGAAGTTACAACCGGCAACAACTCCCAGCTCGGCTTCAGCTGTTCCGTGGACGGCTTGACCTGGCCGGTCGGAAATGCCCAGCTCATTGACATGGACAAGGGTTTACCGGCCGGAACAAACGCGTGGTGGCGCGCAATCAGGGTACCCCATCAACTTATCGACGAGGGGAACGGTCTGTATACGTGCTTTTTCTCGGCCTACGACAAACAAGGCGAATTTGAGAGCATTGGAAAGGCAACTTTCAGGGTGAAAGAGATTGTTGAAGAACCCCGGTAACTGAGAATTAAGGCTGGGACGAAACGATTATAGATTATCATCAAAATGAAAAAAAAGAATAAACTTCACAATTTTATTGTAGTGTTCGCTCTTTTGTTTTTTACCTGTTCAAAGGCTATTTGTCAGATTGATGAAAATGTTTCCCGGGAGGTAAAGAGCAAAAGAAGTGGCCTCAAGGCTGATTCGTCCAATGTAATGGACCTGCACCTGAACTTCAATTCAGACTGGCATTTTCATTTGGGTGAAACTCCTGGTTTTTATGAACCTGACTTTAATGATTCAGCCTGGCGTGTTTTAGATGTTCCTCATGATTGGTCCGTGGAAGGTCAATTTGCTGAAAAAAATCCGGTCGGCGTGTCGGGAGGATATCTGCCAATAGGAATCGGATGTTACCGCAAATATTTTACGTTGCCGGAGGGCACGAAAGGGAAACGTGTGAAGATACGTTTTGATGGGGTTTATATGAACTCCTCGGTTTACCTGAACGGTACCTATCTGGGTAATCGTCCGTATGGGTTCAGCACTTTTGAGTACGATTTAACTCCATATTTAAAATATAATGGAAGTGTCAATGTGATTGCCGTAAAGGTAGACAACTCATTGCCAAATACCTGCCGATGGTACACAGGTTCAGGTATTAACAGAAACGTTCATCTTTATATTTCCGAACAGCAACATTTTAAATCTTTCTGTACATTTTTCAGGACCATCTCAATCAAAGACAATATTGCACGGATGAAAGTGTCGTGTGAAGTGATCTCTAACAATTTCCCGGAAAGTATGAACATTAATTTCCAGCGATTCCCTGAAGACTGGAAAAAAGTACTGAAAAATGCGCTGATTACTGCACAAATTAAAGACAAGGATGGAGCCACATTTGCCGAAACAAGCTGCAAGTTTGTCCTTGGCGACTATACTACATTAAAGCCATCATTTGAATTAGAGGGAAAAAATCCTGAGTTATGGTCAGATAAGAATCCATATTTATACACGCTGGAACTTCGGTTGTGGATTGAAGACCGTCTGATTAATACAGAGGTACAAAAAGTTGGAATCCGCACAATTGAATTCAATAAGGATAAGGGCATGCTGGTAAATGGAGAAAAAATTATCGTTAAAGGGGTATGCCTGCACAAAGATGCCGGTTCGTTTGGAACAGCTGTACCGAAGGATGTCTGGAGATACAGATTGGAAAAACTAAAAAAACTGGGATGTAATGCTATCCGTACCCATGGTCCGGTTGACCCTTCTTTTATTGATGTGTGTGATGAGAAAGGGTTTTATCTGATGGCTGAGGCATTTGATGAATGGAACAAACGATGGCATTTCGGCTGGTCGGAAGATCCGGCAGGGAAAAAAGCCAATTCATACCATCAGTTCTTTAACCAATGGGCTGAAACCGACCTGAAGGATATGATTAAACGTGATCGTAACCATGCATCTGTATTTATGTATTCAGTGGGTAATGAGGTGCCTGACCAGCGATATACTGACGGGCCTGAAACCTTGAAAATGCTGATGGATTGGGCCAAAGAAGAAGATGATACACGCAAGATAACTGCCACATGTGACTGGGCCCCCTGGGCAAATGTCAGTGGATTTTTGGATTCAATGGATATTGCCGGATACAATTATCCGGATCGCTATTTTAAGGAACAATATCGTGAAGAACATACCCGTTATCCAAACCGTATCTTACTTGGGGCAGAAAACTACGAAAATCTGGAAAACTGGCTCGCTGTTAGGGATAATCCATATGTCGCTGGTCTGTTCTTGTGGGTTGGAATTGATTATTTAGGGGAATCGCTCGGCTGGCCCCGCCGTGGCTGGGATTGGGGGCTGATCGATATTGGCAGTTTCGAAAAGACTTTGTATTACTACTGGCAGGCCTTCTGGTCAGAAAAACCGATGGTACACATTGCTGTAAACTTAAAAAAGAAAGACAACTTTGAATGGCGTTGCTACAACGTGGCCTCCCATTGGAATTTTGAACCCGGTGATGTTGATACTGTTTTTGTTTACAGCAATACAGAAAAGGTGGAACTGTTTCAAAACGGCAGAAGTCTGGGTACAAAGGTGGTAAATCCCAATACCTACCAGGCAATCTATCCGGTAGATTATAAAAAGGGTGAATTGACGGCGCATGCTTTTATTCAAAGGAAAAAAGTAGCAACACATACCTTGAAAACTGCTGATGAACCTGAAAAATTGGTGCTAAAGGAGGAAAGGGAATCAGAAGGCGATGAAAAGGACCGGCTAATATTTTTGACCCTCGAAATACTGGATAAAAAAGGCATACGCTGCCCTTTTGCCTCTGACGAAATAACCGTTGCCGTTAATGGGGCAGCTGAACTTATCGGGTTGGATTCGGGAGATCAGTTCAGCCATGAATTGTATAAGCAAAACAAGCGTAAAGCATACGAAGGGAGATTACTTCTAACTGTTCGCCCCAAAGGAGAAGGTATGATATCGGTTCAAGCCATGGCACCAAATTTAAAAGCGGGTACAATCAATATTCTGAATCCAAATAAATCAGACCATGAATATTAAAGTCAAAAAACAACGCCTGCCATCAATTATCACAACCCTTGCTGCTGCAATGTGGATGGCAGTTGCCTCCTCCACCGTAACTGTTGGGTCGATGTTGAAGAGTGACCACATCCAAGGTAAGGAGTTGCACGTTGCAATCGGTGGCAGCGACCTTGGCGACGGCTCCAGGGAAGCACCTTTCGGGACGATATCCGAGGCAGCCCGGATTGCCCGGCCCGGTGATGTGATCACAGTCCACGCCGGCGTCTACCGTGAATGGGTCAACCCGCCACGTGGCGGCGAGTCCGACGACAAGCGCATCGTCTATCAGGCCGCGCCGGGCGAGAAAGTTGAGGTTAAGGGTTCGGAGGTGGTAAAAGGCTGGGTTAAAGTGCAGGACGATGTCTGGAAGGTTATCGTTCCCAACACTCTTTTCGGTAGTTTTAATCCCTACAGCGACCTGATTCATGGCGACTGGTTCAAAGCCAAGGGCCGCCTGCATCACACCGGCGCAGTCTATCTGAACGGCGAATGGATAATCGAGGCCGCCAAACTCCCAGAGGTCCTGCAACCCATCAGTAAAACACCGCTCTGGTTTGCTCAGGCAGACAAGGATAGTACCACACTCTGGGCTCGGGTCAAAAAGGTTAATCCTAATGAACAACTTGTCGAGATCAACGTGCGTCGGACTGTGTTCTATCCGGACAAGCCGGGCCGCAATTTTATCACCGTTCGCGGCTTCACGCTGTGTCATGCGGCCACTCCCTGGGCGCCGCCAACAGCAGAACAGATTGGTCTGATCGGCACCCATTGGAGCAGGGGCTGGGTCATTGAGAACAATATCATTTCACATTCGGCCTGCGGCGGATTGAGTCTGGGCAAATACGGCGACGAGTTTGACAATAAAGCGGCCAATTCGACCGTGGGTTACGTTGCCACGATCAACCGCGCGCTCAGTAACGGCTGGAACAAGGAAACTATCGGACACCACCTTGTCAGCAATAATACGATCTTCCATTGCGGCCAGGCAGGCATTATCGGCAGCCTCGGCGCGGTATATAGCAAGGTTACCGGTAATGTTATCCATGACATCTATGTCGACCGCCTCTTTGATGGCTTTGAGATGGCAGGCATCAAGTTTCATGGTGCCATCGATGTTGAGATCCGTGGCAATCATATTTATCGTGCCTACCGGGGACTCTGGCTGGACTGGATGGCACAGGGCACCCGTGTCACCGGCAACCTTTTTCACGACAACAGCGCGGAAGACCTCTATGTGGAGGTCAATCACGGTCCGTTTATCGTGGATAACAACCTCTTTCTATCATCCCGAAGTGTGTGGGACATGTCCGAAGGCGGAGCTTATGTCCATAACCTGTTGACCGGGATAATCGACAACTGGTATGATATGGATCGTCTTATTCCCTACCTGGAGTCCCATTCGACAGCGATCGCCGGGTTGACAGTCACGCAGGGCGGAGACAACCGATACTTCAACAACATCTTCATTGGGAAGGGTTTACCCGGCGATGTTCCCAAACAAATCAATGATCCGAAAACAAGCATCAAAGGCTTCGGGCTATGGGTATATGATGCCAGAAACTTCTTGATGCAAACGGGAGGCAACATCTATTACAACGGTGCCCGCCCCTGTGCCGGAGAGGTTACACCATTGGTTCTGTCAGAGTTTGACCCCAAACCGGCTATCACAGAGAAAGAGGGTGGCTTCTATCTGCAGATCACTTTAGGGCAGTCCTTGGGACAGGCTAAAACCAGTTTGGTTACGACCGGGCTTTTGGGAAAAGCCAGGGTCCCGGGCCTGACCTATGAGAATCAGGATGGAACACCTGTGCGAATTGACACGGACTATTTCGGTAGAAAACGTAACCCGGCAGCTCCGTCTGCCGGCCCCTTCGAGAACCCGGGTGCCGGCTCGCTCAACCTTAAGGTGCACTAAGAATTTGTGTAAGAAACGCAGGACGGGAAACATCAATGAAAGGGAGAAAAACCAGAAGAATGACCACAAAGAAAAGAAGCAAATGAAAATTATGACACATCAAACATTTAGCAGAAATATGCTGCGCATGGCAAAAGCCATTTTGGTTAAAGCGACGATACTTCTTTTCATGTGTACCGTTGGGCAACATGTCTTTGCAACCGGGCACTTGAAAGATCCTGGACTAAAGTTGATGGGCAACCGCTTTTTTACATTGAGCACTTTTGTGCGTGTGAACCAGATTGAAACTTCACGCGATAAAAATAATGGTGTAGATGAATCTGGTATTCACTCTCCGGAGGGCGCACGTAAGTTTCGGGAAACCATAGAAAAGTGTTGGCCGGGTGCACGGATTACCTGGTCCTTCAGCTGGCTTGCGCTGAAGGACAAACGACCCAACTACCTGGATATAAAGAAACTGGTTGTCTCCTATCATGAAAAGTATGGCGATGAAATCACCTTTCTACCGGGCGGCTATTTTGCCAATATGTATAACACACGAGAGCAGGTTAACCGTGATTTACATGAAGGGTTGCAGATGGTTTCGGAGATGGTTGGAGGGGGATATAGGCCCCTAAGTGTCATCGCAGGTTTTCTCTCTGCTGAAAACCATCAGTTCCTGGCCAAAGAGGAAGGCATTCACGTTTGTCAGGGTAATATCTGGAGCCAGTATGCGGTTGATAACGGTGACGGTGAGGGCTCAATTTCCTATCCGTACTACCCCTCACGTGAACACTTCTGTAAACCAGCCCAGGGTAAAGAGGATATGATCGATTGTGTGAACCTCGACGGCTGGACCGTTGATTTCCTGAACGCCAGATACCCTGTACCCCGATTTATCAATGGAATTCGTTGCGGAAGCCGGCAGGGTGTCGGTCCGATTGAGACGATTCTCCGTCAGGGTATTGAGCTGGGGACCAAAGAAGTACTCGCAACTACTGCCGCACATTTTGATGCCGGATTCGCACTCAACAAATTTGCGTGGGTAACCTGCATCTGGGAACTGAGTCTGGTCGATGGGCGTAATGGACAGAACGGACTCGATGGTTTGGAAATCTGGCTAAACGAAATGCGGCGACGCTGGCCCGAGGCAAAATGCATCACCCATGGGGAGTTTGGGATGCTCTGGCGCAAACAGTTCAAAAACAATGACAACCTTAACTATCGCTTTGTTCAGCGCGGCTCCGGTGTTTGCGGTTCGGAACCTGAAATGGAGATCCGGTGGTTTATGAACAAAGATTTCAGGCTGGCCCTTTTAAGGGACTGGCAAGCTAATACCTCCGAAAAACTTATCGATTTCACCCGCTATGACCTCAAGGCTAAGGAGCCCGATGACCCGAAACCAGGTCAGAATACACGAAATTGGAGTTTATTTAACCGGCTCAATCAGAAGGGAATTCGTCCAGAGGATACACCAATTGATTTCGGACAACTGAATGCCGTTGAAAGAGCCATCATCAAACGGCGATACCCTGAGTTGATGTCTGACGATTCTAAATAATTGTAAAATTCAAGAAAAAATGAGAAAAATGAAAGTGGTTAGATTTATCAATAAAATCATTGGAATCCCGATGATAACCGGTATGATTGCTTTTTCAGGTGTGGCTTCTGTTAAGGGAACAAATAAAGTTCAGCCAAAGCCAAACATCGTGTTTATTCTTACTGATGATGAAGCTTGGAATCTGCTTGGTAAAGACGGCCGGTATCCGTTCATGAAAACGCCCAATCTTGATCGTATAGCAAAAGAAGGGGTAGTTTTTGATAATGCGTTTGTGTCAATTTCCCTTTGTTCACCAAGCAGAGCCTGTCTCATGACAGGATGTTATGCACATAAACACGGTGTTTATATAAATTCATACAGAGACCCTGATCCGGCAGTGCCTTTCCTTCCCAAAATCCTTCAGGAGGCGGGTTATGAAACTGCATTCCTGGGGAAATGGCATATGAAAAATGGCGCTGAACCCAGAAAAGGGTTTGATTACTGGTTAAGTTTTGACGCACAGGGTCAATACACAAATCCTCCGCTGAATGAAAATGGCCGTGCATTTGTACAGGAAGGATATATAACCGATATTCTCACAGATTATGCTGTACGCTGGTTAAAAAAGCCAAGAGAAAAACCGTTTTGCCTGTTCCTATGGCATAAAGCTGTACATGCTCCTTTTACACCGGCTCCGCGTGATTCCACTGCTTTCTCAGACGCCTCGATCCCGGAATACCCAAACTGGTACGACGATATGGCGGATAAACCCAAATGGTTACGGCGAGGATGGTTTTACGGAGTACATTACGATGTATGGAGAGCAAGTGAAGGGAAACCTGTTCCGGATAAAATCGATCCGCGTCCCTGGAATCCGAAAAACAAACAAGTGATGAACTACCTAAGAGCTATGCTGGCCGTTGATAAAAGCACCGGAAATATCAGGAAGTGTCTCGAACAACTCAATGTAATGGACAATACTGTTCTTGTTTTCAGCAGTGACAATGGATATTTCCTCGGCTCCCATCAGCGCGGCGATAAGCGGCTGATGTACGAAGAGTCTCTGCGCGTGCCACTTATGATCAGGTACCCCAAGATGATAAAAGAGGGATCAAAAAATAGCGAAATGGTTTTAAACATTGATATCCCACCAACTCTGGCGGAACTCGCAGGTGCCAAATTACCTCAAAAAATGCAGGGAACATCTCTGGTTCCATTGCTCAAACGGGAAGGGACCAGGTGGCGCAAATCATTTTTGTATGAATATTTTCAGGAAGAATATGCACCAGGCTTTGTCACTGTTGTTGGCGTGAGAACCAATAGGTATAAATACATCGAAAGCCTCCGTCAGACCGGTGATATAAATGAATTATATGACCTTAAAACTGATCCAGGGGAAATGAATAATCTTATAAATGACCCGGGATACCGATCAGTTAGATCAGAAATGATCAGGGAACTTCAGAAACTGAAAACTGAGACCGGATACTTCGATCCCTGGATTTATAAAGAGTAAATGAAACGAGCCATGAGCAAAATTCTCACACACAAGAGTATGACTAACCTGGCGAGTTCCATCTGGCCTTTTAAAAACAAATTATAGACAGATGAAATTCTACTTGAAAATCAATTGAATATGAAGATAACACTAAAAACATTAAAGATTATTACATGCTCTTTGATTGTAATGCATTCTAATGGTTCTGTTTTAAGCAAAGACAGGCATGGTAAGACAGAGCGCAAACCTCTTAATATTCTGTTTCTGACTGCAGATGACCTGGCGTATAATTCAATAGGTTCTTTTGGATGCCGCGTAAAAGACATTTCTCCTAAAATTGACAAGCTTGCGTCCGAAGGTATAAGGTTTACATATGCCCATATTAATTCCGCCGTTTGTCAGCCCTGCAGGCAATCGCTTCTTACCGGTCTTTACCCTCATAATAACGGAGCTGAAGGATTTGAACCTATTGATAAAGGCGTAACAACACTTCCTGAGTTAATGAAAAAGGGAGGATACATAAACGGCATACTGGGCAAAGAGATTCATCACCAGCCAACTGAGAAATTCTTTTGGGATTTTGAAAAGAAAAGGTACCCCATGAGGTGTCTTCAGAACAAAGAATTCGGTTATATCTACAATTTCTGGTCTGACGGCACAACTGCAATGGCTGGCGATGCAACCGGAGGGTTGACATGGAAGGCAATGGTCAGGGCTGGTGAAAAAGATCAGAAAATTGCAGACAGGGTTGAATTATACCGTCACAGGGTAAGGGAGAAGTTCTATGATCTGAAAAATGATCCGGACTGCTATAATAACTTGATCGATAAACCGGAATATGGCATTAAAATAAAGGAATTCAAAGAAATGATGCTGAAAGAGATGAAGAAGTATAAGGATCCTGCATATGAAGCTTTCAGGGACAGAGACAAAACCGGAGCAATAGAAAGCTTTATGGAGATGCAGCGTAAGAAGGCAAAAAACACCAAATCAAATGTGAGTTTTTAACCCTGGCCGATCCGAAATAGGCATCGTCAGGGAGCATAACAAGCATAGTTCAAAAAATTAGATTTATTAAGAGATAGATTATGAAGAATAAACATTACTTTTTGCTGGTTTTGGTGCTCTCTTTTAGCCTGGGTTTATCTGCACAGGTAAAGATAAATCCCTCCCTGGGATTCACGCTTGAAAATAAATTTGCCCGGTATGTTTTTGAACCTTTGGGAATGGGATTGTCTGCCATGTTTGATTTGAAAACGGGTTACAACCATGTCGATCCGGTTGATGGAAAACATCTTTTATGGAAAATAGTCTTTGGCAAAGGAATCATGCGTCCTGCCATCGACAATAATTATAAACCCTGCAGTTATGGCAGTCTGACCAAAAGGCCAGATGGCGGTCAGGTGCTGGTCCTTGAATGGAATGATCTTCGATTTTGGGAAGAGGATAGTATATGTTCTGTAAAGGTTACTGTTGAATTGCCTGAAAATGATGGTGTTGCTCAATGGAGGATTTCGGTTAGTAACCACTCTGACTATTGGGGATTGTGGGAGATTGCCTGCCCGGCAGTAAATGGCTTTCCTGCCGGTGGGAAGTATGACATTGCAACCCCGGAAACAGGCAGTGGCGGATACCTGATTAAAAACTGGAAGGGATCATTTAAGCAGCGTTCCCCTTCCGGTTTCTTCCCAATGCAGTTTATGTCATTCAATACCAAATCGAATGGAGTCTATTTTTCAAGCAACGATGGTGAATCAAGGGCAAAGGATTTCTTTGCGGACTCAAAAACCAGGGAATTATCATTGATCCGATACCCCGAAAATATGGGGGTGGCAGGCTCAGATCTACCCAATTATTATCCGGTTTCCTTTGGTCCATATCAGGGGGGATGGCTGGAAGCTGCACACAGATATCGGAAGTGGGCGTTGAAGCAGGTTTGGACAGCCAGGGGTCCCATCTCTCAGAGACCCGATTTCCCTGAAAAAGCTGTCAATGTTGGTTTCTGGGTAAGGGATACCTGGGTTTGGGATATCCCCCCAGATGAGATTAAAAATACCGGTGATCCGCATACATGGAGAAGGGACGAACGCGATCCCCATGAAATGAACCTGCCTTTCCTTAATGCCATGAAAACCATGGGTGTGCCGATCGCATTTCAATGGTATGGATGGCATCATGTGATGTTCGACAACGACTACCCGCACTTCCTGCCGGCTTTAAAAGGATTCAGGGAACGCGTGACTGAACTGGTTGATTCCGGAGCACTTATTGCTCCATATATCAATGGTTTAAGTGCTGACAGTAAAACGTATGACTGGTACAAATTTGACCCTCACGCCATAAAAGATGAGGCTGGAGGACTGCACCAGCATTTTTACTGGGATGGAGCCGGACGTTTGACTCCCATGTGTCCAAATCAGAATTTCTGGCACTTTAGCATAAATAATGTGGTCGACAGTATTATCAATGTATATGGGGCCAATGGCATTTATATGGATGAGATATCGTGCAACTCGCATGAGCTGTGCTTTAATCCCAATCATCGTCATCCCTTGGGCGGGGGACGCTACTGGGCCGACGGCTATCGTAACATGTTTCGCAAAACGCTGAATATAGCGCATCAAAACGGGAAAAAAGTTGTCATTACTTCAGAATCGGCAAATGAGATTTTCTTTGATCTTGTGACAGCAAATCTCTTTACCGGCCGGCCAACCGATTACGAGATACCTATGCTTCAGGTTGTCTATTCAGGGTATACACTTTTTTATGGTACTGTATGTGATTTCAGAAAAAGCGACCTGCTTTTCAACTTTTGTGTTGGCCAGGGTTTTATTGACGGACGCCAGATAGGATGGATGGATTTCGACCTTTTCAGGCCTCAGTTCAAAACAAAAGTTGAATACCTGAAGAACTGTGCCAGATACCGGATGGCTACACAAAAATACCTGACCTTCGGACGGTTATGGGAACCAATAGTTCCTGATAATGATGTCCCTGTTTTTACGGAGGAGTTCCAGGGTGGCGGAGCACATACTGGTACAGCGCCCTCAGCAGAGGCCAGGTTGTGGCAGGCGGAAGATGGCAAAATAGCGATTTTCATTGCCAATTACATTAACGAAAAAGTTAATTTTTCATATACTATTGATCCCGGTAAATATGGCCTGGAAGCTTCCAATTATCAGATTACAGAAATTTCTCCGGAAGGGAATAATTCAGTTTCTCAATCCGGGAAAACTATTTCAAGGACAGAAATTCTGGAGCCGAACAAGGTGAAAGTGATTGAATTTGCACCTATAAAGGAAAGCGGACTGAAAATAAATCAGATTAAATGACAACTATGAAGAATTTTAAAATATCAGCCATATTGGTAATTCTGCTCCAGGTACAGCTTTTATCTGCACAAAACCAGGTCAACATATCCAAAGGATTTACCTTAAAAAACGATCACGTATTATTTGAATTCGAACCTGATTATCTGGGTCTTTCATCAATGACGGACCTTTCAACCAATCACGAACATATAAATGCGGTAAACGGGAAACACCTCCTATGGGAAATAGCTTTTGCAAAAGGCAATCAGATCTATACCATTACGAATAATTACCAAAAATGTTCTTTTGCAAAAGTTGAAAACTTAGCCAATGGCACTACCAGGGCAACTATGGAATGGAACAGGGTAAGGTGGTGGAACGAAGATGATGCAGTATCGGTAACAGTAATTGTCGATTTACCAAAAGACAAAGGCATCGCAGAATGGAGAATCTTTGTTGAAAACAATAGCGATTACTGGGGTTTATGGTCTGTTCTTTTCCCAATTGTCAATGGATTTCCGGAGTCGGGAAAATATGATATTGCCCGTCCGTCGTTTGCCAGGGGAGGTGAATTAATCAGAGCCTGTGACCAAAAGCTCACCGGTCGTTACCCAGGGAGCGTTTGGCCTATGCAATTTGTCTCCTTCAGTAATGGCAATAACAGTGTTTATCTGGCTACTATGGATCCTGAAGCAAGGGCTAAGGAATTTGTAATTGAACCAATAAAAAATCCTGACAGCCAGAGATATCCCATTATTTTTGAAGGAAGACGGCATCGCAAATTTGATCCTGAACCGGGAGAGAGAGTCTATATAATCCATTACCCCGATGATATGGGAGTGCAGGGCTCTGATTACCCCGATCATTATCCCGTTGCTTTTGGGGTACACCAGGGAGGATGGACTGAAGCCGCCCGGATTTACAGGCCATGGGCCCTAAATCAAAAATGGATGCAAAAAGGAGCTTTATCAAACCGGATTGACATTCCTGAAAGCATCATTAAACTGGGTGTCTGGATACAGGATAGCTGGGTACGGAACAATTCAGAAGAATCTCCTGCCGGGATGAATAAACCACTGCTGGAGGCTGCTAAAAAACTCGATGTGCCTGTCGGACTCCATTGGTACAGGTGGAATGTAACACCTTTCGATAAACTTTATCCACACTTTTTGCCGGCCAGGGAAGGATTTAAGGAAAGAGTCAGTGAGCTGAAAAACAACAATATTCTTGTTATGCCATATATAAACGGTTCGAGCGTGGATATGAATGTTTCAGACTTCGACAGGTTTGAGCGGCATGCAGTTAAAGATGAAGCAGGTGGATTGAGGCATCATTACTATTCAGATAGTGCAGGTCGGTTGGTTTCAATGTGCGGAAACCAGGTTCCCTGGCATGATGAGATTGAATCGCTGGTGGACAATATAAGAAAACAGTACGGTGTAACAGGGATTTACATCGATCAGGTATCCGGGCTTTATCATGAATTATGTTTTGACAAATCTCATTTGCACCCTCTTGGCGGTGGCAGCTACTGGACAAGAGGAAACCGCGACCTGCTTGGGAAAGTAAAGAATGTGGCCCTTCGGAATGGTGGCAATATGGTGGTTACTTCGGAAGGTGCAAGTGAAGTATTCTTTGACCAGCTGGATGCAAACCTCTTCTGGTCGCAACCCTCGGAAAGAGAGATACCATTGATGCAAATGGTCTATTCAGGATATGCAATTTTCTTTGGGAGTACATGTGACTATACAAAAAGCCCTAATTACTTCAGGTATGCGCAGGGCCAGGCTTTTATCGACGGACGGCAAAACGGATGGATGGATCTGGGACTTTTTAAAGCTGAATATATGGGGAAAGCCGACTATCTTAAACAATGTGCTAAATACCGGATAAATACCCTTAAATTCCTGGTTTACGGACAGCTTCTCGATCCTGTTATTCCTTCCAAAGGGATTGAAAGGTTTACCGACAATGGCTTTGGATGGGGAATGTATGAGAAGCAGCGCTCCGCAAATGTTCCATGTGCTGAAGCACGTTTATGGAAATCGGAAGAGGGTCATCTGGCTATCTTTTTTGCCAATTATGTGGATAAAACAATCGACTTCTCATACAAGATCAATCCTGGCAATTACGGTTTACCGAAGGGTAAATGGCAAATAAAAGAAATAGGATGGAAATCTTCAAAAAATATAGGTGAGTTCACTGATTTTATTGACCGGACTGAAGTCCTAGCACCGGGTATGATAAAAGTGATTGAGCTGGCTCCTTACAGGTGACATTCCTGCAATTCCAAAAGGCGTTTCCCAACAATTGGAAAGGGAAGATAGTTGAAGTTAAGGACAAAAATGACCCGCATTTTATCTCATTCGACTTTGGTCTGAAGTTGGTTGCGAATTTAAACAAAGAGGTTATAATGACTTATTTTAATAATCAAGCTATTGCTAATTTAGAAGAATAAAATGGATAAGAGAACTTTTATTAAGAAGACGGGATTAGTTGGATTGGGTGGCATACTTAGCATGAATAGTCTTGCTGAAATGTTCAGGAGCGTATCTGCTATTCCATCAGCAGATTTAGCAAAGAATGAAGATTTCTGGGCTGCCATACGTAAAGGGTACAGACTTAAACCCGATTTTATTAACCTTGAAAACGGTTACTATAATTTCATGCCGGAACAAGTATTGGAAAAGTTTATTGAACATGTAAGAGAGGTAAACTATCATGGATCCTATTATATGCGAACAGTTCAGATTGAAAATAAAAAAGCCATGGCTGCAAAACTTGCAGCTGTTGCAGGCTGTTCTCCAGATGAATTGATTATTACAAGGAATACAACCGAATCGCTGGATATGATTATTAGCGGACGTGACTGGAATCCCGGTGATGAAACTGTAATGGCAGAACAGGATTATGGCGCAATGCGCGATATGTTTTCCCAGGTTTCAAAAAGATATGGTGTGATAAATAAAGTGGTATCCGTTCCAAATCATCCTGAATCAGATGAAGAGATTGTAAATATTTATGCATCAGTTATTACCGATAAAACAAAACTTCTTATGGTATGCCATATCATCAATATTACCGGACAAATATTACCTGTGAGGAAAATATGTGATATGGCACATAACAGGGGAGTAGAGGTTATGGTCGACGGAGCCCATGCATTTGGACATTTTGTATTCAAAATTCCAGACCTTCATTGTGACTATTACGGTAGCAGCCTTCATAAATGGATGAGTGTCCCCCTGGGTTCCGGTATACTTTATGTGAATAAAGATAAAATAGGGAATGTTTGGCCTCTCATGGCTTCCAGTGAGAAAGAACAGGGTAGTATCTCGAGGCTGAACCACATGGGTACCCATCCTGCTCATACCGTCCTTGCCATTGCCGATGCCCTTGATTTTTATAATATGATAGGTATGGAAAGGAAAGAGGCCAGATTGAGATATTTACAAAATTACTGGACTTTAAAAGTGAGAGATCTGCCTCACGTCATTTTGAACACGCCCGCTGATCCAGTCCGTTCCTGTGGAATTGCAAATGCAGGAATTAAGGGTATGAAACCGTCTGATCTGGCTGATAAACTGTTTCAGAATTACAATATATATACCGCTCCTATTGATGGTTCAGGAGTGCATGGGTGCCGCATAACGCCAAATGTTTATACAAGCACCGCAGAGCTCGATGTACTGGTAAAAGCTCTTACTGAGTTATAATTGAATACATTTAAAAATAGTATATAGTTTCACGAAATTTCCTAAGTATGAATACTTGTAAAACTAAACTTCCTTGAGAATCAAGAACTAGAAATAAGAAAGTTAATCTAAATTTATTGTCATGAAAAAGGCATATCCTTTCATCTTTATCTTCGTTTTTATAGTCCTGTTTATCTTTCCGGCTCTTCTTTTAACTGGTCAGACCGGTGAGAAACTATCCGGTGAAGACAATAAAAATAATATTATCAGCCTTTGGTCCTTTGACAAGGATATCCCCGGGTTTACCCTGGACAATTTTCAGAATAGACAGGACTCGCTTTACGGAAAATACGAATACGTTGCAGGGGTAAAAGGTAAGGCAATAAAACTTGACGGGTTCAGGACCTATGCAAAAACGTCAGTGAAGAACCAGCAAGTTCAGTCAGACGCATTTACCGTTGAGGCCTGGATTGCCCCTGCTGCCTATCCATGGTCCTGGAGTCCGGTATATGATTGTTCTGATCAGGGATTGACGGGATTCTTTTTTGGAATTGATCCTATCGGTCGTGTTGGCTTTAATGTTGCTGCAGGAAGTTCATGGTACGAAGTGAAATCCAAATTGTCTGTTCCTCTCAGGGAGTGGTCCCATATTGCGGCTGTTTTTAAGGCTAATGAAGAGATAACTATTTTCGTTAACGGAGAAAATGTTGCTTCATTACAAATTGATGGAAAATACGTTCCTTCCGGGAGTTTTTCATCATCTACCATAGGAAGGAATGACCATTCGCAGATATGGAAAGAACCCCAGCTAACTACTCCCGGCACTTACTTTTTTCTGGACGGATTGCTGGATGAAATCTGCATTTACGGAAATGCCCGAACCGGCAAGCAGATAAAAGAAGAAATTGCTGTTATGGGAAAGCTCCCGAAACCGGCTCTGAGTGAACGCGGGAATTTCCCCAAAGGTCCTGTTGGTTCAGGGACGTTTGGGGCATATTATACCAAACTTGATTATTTTAAGGAATGGGATGAACTGTGGAGGGTCGGCAACGATCCGGATGTGTATGTAAGATTTGACAGCTCGCCAGTTCAGCTTATTTTCTGGCGAGGTACAAGTTTAGTACCATGTTGGGTTTCAGAGAATGATATCTGGTACACCAATGAATGGCTTGAAACCTGGGGCAAAGATGTTGTCAGCTGTGCCGAACCCTTGATGGATCGTCAATGCAGGTATTCACATGTCAGAATAATTGAGAATAATGATGCCCGGGTGGTTGTTCACTGGCGATATGCATTGGCAGATGCTTTCTATCATTTTGCCGCTGTTTCGGATGACGGCAGGGGGGAATGGTGCGATGAGTATTACATCATTTACCCCGATCATGTTGGAGTCAGAAAAATGGAACTCCATTATTCCAAACCGGAGCGGAAACATGACTGGGAGGAACAAATCATATTGACACCTCCTGGTAAGTATCCAGCTGATCTGATTGAAAAGGAGAGCATATCCCTTGTTAATATGAAGGGGGAGATAAAGAATTATCTCTGGAATGAGAAACTTGAAATAGAAATGCCTGAGCCAAAGGGGGCAAATATTTCTTATGTCAACCTAAAATCTGAATACCGGCCATTTTTTATAATTTCACCAGATCCTGTTAATGCTGTTGAAAAAGTCCTTGATTCTCCATATTTCAGAACGTATGCTGCAAATATGGCGGCAAAAATGTTTAAGCCCGATTCTGTGCCTACTGTCTATGGATGGTGGAATCATTGGCCGGTGGCCCAGATACCCGGTGACGGACGCTGGGTAGTTACACCCGATAAACCTGGTCATTTCAATCTGACTACGTTTGTTCAATGGAAAGAATACGCTAAAACTGAAAAAACAAAGACAAGAATAATGTTACAGGGTATGACAAAAGGGAAGGCCGGAGAACTTGTGCCTCTGGCCAAATCATGGCTTCATGCACCTGAAATGATGATTTCTTCCGGCGGATATGAGGGTGGAATTTATGATGAGGCAGAAAGGGCTTATGTTCTGGGTAAAACAGTTAAAAATTACGCTCCCCTGGATTTCACTATTAATGGTTCCGAAGAATCTCCCCTGATAAATCCGGCTATCATTATAAAAAACTGGGGTAAGGACATTGCCAGGATTACCTTAAACGATAAGGCGATTCAGCAGGAAGATTTAATCAGGCAGGGAATACGGTCTACTCCTTATGGTGAAGACCTGATCGTATGGTTTAAGTTGGATTGCCGGGAGAAAATTAAAATTTCTTTGGAGAAAATCATGCATTAATGCTTGAATTAATGGCGTTAGTCACAAATTTTAGTAACTTAGTTATGAAAGGAAAACTAATAAATCAAGATTATGAATGTTAGCAGGCGGGATTCTCTATGGTTGATTAACGCGACTGTAGTCATAGGGTATATAATTCTGAGTCTTGCATCGGACGGTTTGGCAGTTGTTCGGAGGCCCAACGTGGTTTATCTTTTTGCGGATCAGTGGCGGGCTGCAGCGACCGGCTATTCAGGTGATCCAAACGTCAAGACTCCGAATCTGGACAAGCTTGTAACAAAGAGCGTTAATTTCGGGAATGCCGTTTCGGTGTGTCCGGTTTGTACGCCGTATCGGGCATCCCTGATGACAGGGCGATATCCCACCTCAACAGGGATGTTCATGAATGATCTCTACCTCCCGGACCAGGAACTTTGCATGGGTGAGATTTTCAAAGCGGCCGGTTATTCGACGGCGTATATCGGTAAGTGGCATCTTGATGGGCATGGACGCAGTTCGTATATTCCAATCGAGAGGCGTCAGGGCTTTGAGTACTGGAAGGCAGGTGAGTGCGATCACAACTATATGAAGTCGCATTATTACTCAGGCACTTCTGCGGAGAAGAAATTCTGGGAAGGCTACGATGCCTTTGCCCAGACACGGGATGCCCGTCAATATATCCACGACCATGCAAAGGACGGGAAACCCTTCTTACTGGTTGTCTCGTATGGCGTTCCTCACTTTCCGCACAATACTGCACCTAAGGAATACGCAGAGATGTATCCGCCGGAAAAACTGATACTGGCTCCAAATGTTGATAAAAATATGGAATTGAATGTTCGTAAAGAACTGTCAGGCTATTACGCACATTGCTCGGCGCTGGATAAGTGTATCGGCGAAATGGTTCAGACCTTGCAGGAGGCCGGGTTGGCCGACAATACGATCCTGGTGTTTACATCGGATCATGGAGAGATGATGGGCGCGCAGCATATTGCACCACGCACTAAACAGTATCCGTTTGACGAGGCCTGTCGCGTGCCTTTCCTTTTGTGCTACCCGGATGGCCAGGGCAAGGGCATTCGAAGCATCAGGGAACCGATCAATACTCCGGACATCCTGCCCACACTGCTGGGGCTGGCAGGAGTGGCAATTCCGAAGACAGTGGAGGGTAAAGATTTGTCAGCTCTGGTAAAGGGTACAGCGAGGATGCCGGAGCGGGCAGTGCTGATCATGAGTGTGTCGCCGTTTGTAAGCGGAAGCAACCTGTGCGAATACCGTGGCATCCGAACATATCGTTACACGTATGTGAAAAATCTAAGCGGCGTGTGGCTCCTTTATGACAACCAGGAAGACCCATGGCAACTAAATAATCTCGCAGGCAAGCCTGGACATGAAACGCTTCAGAAGGAGCTGAATGAGAAACTTATAACCGAGCTGAAGAAGATAGGCGACGAATTCAAGCCGCGGAAGTTTTACCTCGACAAGTGGGGGTACAAGGTGGATGAGGGCGGGCAAATTCCGTATGACGGAAATGCTGAAGTGCAGGGACCTCAATGGAAAGAGCCTGGAAGAATTAATAAATGAGATATTGACATCTGCTCGTGAAGATGGTCGTATGGCGGAGATCTTTAGTTTTTGGGAAGAAATGATCTCGCGGAGGCTTCACTGTCTTTATACCTCAATCGAAGTTTATCCAATCTTTTGTTCAAGTCGGCTTTAACAGAAGCATAAGAAGGCTCGTTGTAAACATTTTTCATTTCAAGTGGATCTCTTTGAATATCAAAAAGTTCCCATTCGTCTATATCATAATAAAAATGAATGAGTTTGTATCTTTCTGTGCTTATCCCGTAATGGCGCTTAACCATATGGGATCCCGGATATTCATAGTAATGATAATAATGTTCTTTCCTCCAGTTAGCTGATGTCTTCCCTTTTAAAATTTGAACCATGCTTTCTCCCTGCATGTCCGAGGGTATTTTTACTCCGGCAATGTCAAGAAAGGTCTCAGCAAAGTCAAGATTTGAAACCATATCATTGTTGACGGTTCCCGCTTTTATGACACCCGGCCATCGAATTAGCAATGGGGTGCGGTATGACTGTTCCAGCATCCAACGTTTGTCAAACCAGCCGTGCTCTCCCAGGAAAAAACCCTGGTCCGAAGTATAGATCACAATCGTGTTTTTATCCAATCCATTCTCTTTCAGGAAATCGAGAATTGCTCCGACACTTTTATCCACTCCGGCAATACAGGCAAGATAATCCTGCAGATATCTCTGGTATTTAAACCTGACCAAGACGTCACCAATTGGATTTTCCTTTTTAAACTGATTGATGATTGGGTCGTAAACTTCGTCCCATGCAGCCAATTGTAATGAATCCAGATTTCTAAGTGTCGTATTTTTTATCTTTGATTTATCGGCATACATCTTAACATCCTCCTCAATACGCATAGTCCTGGATATAGTCATATCCTGATCCCTTTCTGCCTTTCCGCGGTTTGAATAATCATCAAACAGAGTAGATGGTTCAGGAAATACTGTGTTTTTGTAAAGTTTTAGTTCCTTTGGACCCGGTTGCCAATTCCTGTGTGGTGCTTTGTGGTACATCAACAGCATAAATGGTTTATCACTTTCTCTTGCCTTCTTCAACCATTGAATACTTTTCTCAGTAATAATTTCAGTAACATAACCCTTCTCGATATAGGTTCCATTGGAATTGATAAATTCCGGATTATAATATCTTCCCTGATCCGGAAGGATATCCCAGTGATTAAAACCTGTTGGATTGGATCCAAGGTGCCACTTACCAATGATGGCGGTGTTGTAACCCGTCTTTTGAAGTAGCTTAGGGAAGGTCTCTTGTGAACCGTCAAAAGGTTCCTGAACTTCATTCTCCAGAAATCCATTCATGTGACTGTATTTCCCTGTCAAGATGGTGGCCCTGCTCGGTCCACAGAGAGAGTTAGTAACCAGGCAGCGATTAAATAGCATCCCGGAATCGGCAATCCGGTCAATATTAGGAGTTGGTGAATACTCTCTCAATGGCCCACCATAAGCACTAATTGATTGGTATCCATGATCATCACTCATGATATAGACAATGTTTGGACGTTGCGAATGTGCTTCTTTATTATGAACTGCACTCAGTCCAACAACCGCAGAAAGTTTTATTGCAAGATTTAAGGTTTGAATTTTACTTTTCATATATAAAAAATATGAGATCTATGGGATCATTGGACTACAGTTCCGTAGCTTGCTTTCCTAAGCCATTGTCTCCCTGGGTGTAATTATAATCAAAACTTCTTTAATTGCAATTCATTCAGATCATTATTATGACTATAGTTGAATTATTTTTATCTGAAAAAACAATTTTAAACCATTCTCAATATTCGATTATAAAACAATGGTTAACAACCCTTTGATACCCGAACGATTTATGTGCATGTTTGCAATAAACCCAAAGACACCAAGAAATCAAAAAATTGCCAAAGAACTACTGAATGATGGCAAAATTGCAGCTTAAAATTTAGCGAAGTATTTTTGTAGTATAGGAAATTGTCTTTAAAAAGAGTGAGTGGAATATCTAATTTTCGATATCCACTCACTCTTTATATTCTTAAACCAGATAGATTAGAATTATTTTTTTTCCTTAGGTTTTTCTTTCCCCTTGTTTGCTTTATAACGCATATCAGGAGTGCCATCTTTTTTCAGCGGTCCGGCCGGTTTGGTTTCGTTGTTCTTGAACCGTTTGTCCGGGGTTCCATCTTTCTTTAACACTACGGGTTTTGCTGCTTCGGCCTTCTTCCCGGGAGCCTTCATTACTTCTGCCGCTTTTGCAGGAGCAACTTTTGTTTTAGCCTGTTCTTTTTTTGCTGGTTTGGCAGCATCCAGGGCAACACCTAATACTGAAAATCCCAGCGATAAAATTAATACGATCAATAATTTTTCATTTGAATTTCATCCGAGTTTATAGTGCTGATTTTGCACTTTTAAAAGGTTACAATTCTCTTACTCATAAGGCTTTTCAGAAAACGCCCCATTTTTTAAAGTTGGAAATGGCCCAAATCACGTTGTTCATTTAACCTAACCAGTTTAGTCGGAGAGATCTTGTCAAAAATATAAATTTCTTTATAACAGACGTATAAAAAACAGAAAATTGAGATCTAATTATCTCCTGTTAAATCAATTTTATAATAATAACCACAATAAGCTACATGGATTCTTAAAATCTTCATGATCAATTCAAATTGTTGTGGGCATTAATCTTCAATAAACGATTTGATAGGTGCTATTCATATGATAATTTCTTATTCTATTCAAAAAAACTGTTAATAAATGCTTAAAGGTGCAGAGCACCGTTTATATTTGTAGAAAATGCTTTAAAAAAATATTCAAATTAGGTACAGC
>CAINLJ010000126.1 GCA_903850335.1 uncultured Bacteroidia bacterium
CCCCTTGTCTTCCCCCTTTTTCGTAAGGGGGAGTCATCCAAAATGAATTTGCCGGTTAAAATAATTATCCATCTTTAGATTCATCTCAAATCCAGCCAATTTGCATGTTCAGACAAATAAATCATCAAGATCACATGCGACTACAGCCATAGTCGAATATCAATCCATCCGATTTTTTCTACAACATATGACCTTTCCAAGGTCAACCACAATCTAAATAGATAGGAATTTAAAGCCCTGAATTGTATCAATTTGAATCTCATATTCATTATTATGGCGCTTATGCCATGAAGGAATAAGTCTCGGCTTAACAGAACTGCAAATTTAGTGAGGGCCTGGCTTGTTCGTGAAAGAACTAGTCAGGCCTTCACTCATGAATAAAAATTCCTGTCAAAATCTCCTGACAAATTACTAAATTTGTATGTTTCAAAGAAATTCTCATGACAAAGAAAGTATTCGTTTCCGGTTGTTATGATATGCTCCATTCGGGGCATATCGCATTTTTTATCGAAGCTGCCTCGTACGGAGACTTATACGTTGGTCTGGGCTCCGACAAAACCATAAAAAGCCTCAAAGGGCGCAAAACCATCAATACCGACAAAGAGCGACTATTTATGGTTCAGGCACTTAAAATGGTCAGGGAGGCATGGATAAACAGCGGCTCCGGACTAATGGACTTTGAAAATGAGGTGAGGGAACTAAAACCTGATGTGTTTTTTGTCAACGAAGATGGCTACACCCCCGACAAACTGGAATTTTGCAGAGACCTGGGCATTGAACTGATCGTGAGCCGTCGTATACCCCACGAAGGACTCCCAACCCGGTCAACTACCCTGCTGCGCCACGAATGTCTGATCCCTTTCCGTCTCGATCTTGCCGGTGGATGGCTCGATCAGCCTTTCGTATCCAAATATTATCCCGGTTCGGTGATTACCATCTCCCTCGAGCCCGAGATTGAATTTAACGACCGCTCAGGAATGGCCAGCAGCACACGCAAAAAGGCCATCGACCTGTGGCAAACAGATATCCCGGAAGGTGATGCTGAAAAACTCGCCAGAACACTTTTCTGCGTCGAAAATCCTCCCGGAACAAACTACATCAGCGGCTCGCAGGACTCTATCGGAATTGTTTTTCCAGGTGTTAACAATATCCTGTATCCCAAAGAAAACTACTGGCCTACAAACATCACTTCCATAACAGATGAGAGCACCCTTTCGTGGATAGAGAATCATTTGTATCTGATCAACCTCTCACCGCGTGAGAGTGGTTATGATGTATTGTCGGGCACAGCCATCGATGAGCCGGGAGCACGTCGACTTGCAGAGGCAGCCGATAATGTGTGGCAGGCAATAACTGAAAAAGATCTCAGGGGATTTGGCGAAGGTATCCGGAAATCTTTTGAGGCTCAGATCGCCATGTTTCCCAATATGGTTAATCCCTATATCCAGGAGCAGATTGATTTCTATAAGTCCGAATGTCTGGGCTGGAAGATCTCCGGTGCCGGTGGTGGAGGATACCTCGTTCTGATCGCCGAACAACCAATAAAAAATGGGATTAGGTTGAAGATTAGGAGGTAGGGATTAATGGGGAATGGTTAATTTTTAATGGTTAATGGTTAATGGGGAATGGGGAATGGTAAATAGTGAATGGTTAGTGGTTAATGGTTAGTGGTAAATAGTGAATGGTAAATGGATCTGCTGATGCGGATTTGCAATCCGCGTCGTCAAGCACTGGATTTGCAATCCTGATTAATAGGCAATCAATTTAAATACCTAATTCATTTTATTAATTTTTAATCCCTGTAGGAGCGACCTTTGTGTGACCCCGGGAAAAGTTTACCGTAAATGAAAACATTAATCCGGATTTGTCAGCTTGATGTATCTTAGATTTAAACAAATTAAGTATATTTGGTCTATAAATTGTTAATCAAATTCAAAGATAATTCCTTGAATACTAAAAAACAAGAAGACAATAAGAAGAAATTTCCGCATTGTGAGGTTCTGCCTGACAGTTTAATAAAATACTGGTTTGAGATTGAAGGTCGGAATGGGTGGAAAGCTCGCTACGTAAAAATCGTCGACTCAAACGAAGTAACAATATCATTTAGTCAGGAAATATATGATGGAAATGGGATTCTTGTTGAAATACATGAGAAATACCCCGTTGACAAAGGACACATAAAATTAGAAAACCATGATAATAAATAAGCAAGAATTAGCAATTAATTTATTAAGATATCTACAGCACAAAACCAGTCTAAATGAACTGGTTAAATGGGCTGAAATTGCATTTATGGAAGGAGACATTGAGGGGGAGGATCCTGAGGTTGTTCGTGACATTTTAGCAAGACTTGGATTGGCTGATGTAAAAGCATTTGGTTTGTTTTGGGAAGATTGTAATGAATATATGAATAAACTTGGCTACGTATTGCACATCGATGCAGACCTAGTTGCATAATAAAGTAAAAGAAAAACAGCTTAATATTGCGTACATAAGATCATTGGGTAATTGATAAACAATTATTAAGGGGATTAACAATATAATCAGATGATGCGGATTTGCAATCCAGATTTAATCAAAATCAGTTCCTTAATCAAAATCATTTTTTAGTTTCATAAGCCCTGAAGGGGCATCCGCTAGCTGGCGGATGTATAACCCTGGGTAAAAAATTCCCTAACAATATTCCAAATATCACCAAATCTCTTAGGAATTTTGCCACCCTGGGTAGATGACGTGGAGTGAACAACGGCGGGGAGCTTAAGCCAGCAAGAGTACCACACAACGTTCTGTCGGAATTGGGCTAAACTTCGCCAACATACTAAATGACTATGCCCTGAGTGACGATTTTTGCATAAAATCTTCATCAGTATTTTGTATTTCTTACTGTCTGGATCTAAAGTAGAATTACAAAAAAAACAAATTATTAGGACGAAAAAAATTGTAACTTTGACACAAAATTATAGATATGGAAGCAATTATTATTGAGGTGCAAAGTGACGCTGACATTAAATTCTGGCTCAATTTAGCAAAGAAAACAGGAACCAGAGCAAAATCGATCAATACTGAAAAACTTGAAGATGCCAGACTAGTCGATCTAATAGAAAAAGGAATGAAGACCCAGTCAGTTAGCCGTCAAAGTGTGATGGATATTCTTGGTCAATAGAAGTAATGAAAACCGCCTTTAAAGCCTCGTTTCTAAAAGCAATAAAGAAGATTGATAGCTATCAACTTAAAGCAGATATTGCCAATACTATTTTGAATGTTGAATCAGCAGAGACCCTTCAACAAATCATCCATCTTAAAAAACTTAAAGGATATAAGCAATATTACAGGATAAGAATAGGAAATTACCGAATTGGAATTAAAGTAGAATACGATACGGTCTATTTTGTTGATATAGATCATCGTGGCAACATTTACAGGATCTTTCCTTAATTTAATATCCCGCTAATGTGGATTTGAAATTCTGAGGCAAGTAGCTTTTAATCCTTAAATGCTTTTCAGATCCAGAGGATTTGATTGTTTATAGAAATCAATTCATTAAGGTTACATGCGACTCCAGCCAAATCGAATATCAAACCATCCGATTTTTTTTATAAACAGACGAAAGGATTTTCCATATTGTTACGAATCATCCAGAAATCAAAGGCTGTATTTCCTGGATATTTGAAACGATTGAAAACCCTGATATAATAATTGCAGGTGACTATGGAGAATTAATTGCAATCAAATTGTACACGAAGACACCAGTCACATTTAATAAATTCCTAACGGTTGCCTATAAGGAAGTTAATCAACTTGTTGGATTCATATTAACTGCTTATTTTAGTAGAAATTTCAACAAAAAGAGACGCATATTATGGAAAATCTAAATATATCTAAAAGAAAGGACAAAATAAATTGGAACTATGATGCCGAAGCAGATGTCCTTTATATCTCTATCGGAAATCCTCAAAATGCTGAAGGTATCGACATTGGAGAAGGCACAATTATTAGAATTCAATCTGACACAAATGAAATTATTGGGTTAACTATCCTTAATCCTTTGCATAGAACTTTATCTTCGATAGCAAATCAAAGAAATCCAACTCGTAGAAAGAAAAACGCAATTACAAAGGCAGAAATAAAATCTTAGTACATCACATCACCGCTAATGGAGAATCAAAGCTCACGCTGATGCGGATTTGCAATCCGCGTCGTCAAACGTAGGATTTGTAATCCAGGTTCATTAAATATCATTCTGCAAGAACTGCTTCAAAGTTCGTAACCAATTAATTGTCTTTGCCCTGAGGGACGAATTCTACCTAAAATCTGCACAATCCGTAGACAAATCCCACTTGTCTTCCCCTTTTTTCGAAAGGGGAACACGCCAGGAATGAATTTATCAATTAAAAATGAGTACATATGCTTAACGGGTAATTTATGCCTTAAACCTTTTGAAATAGAAAGCATTTAAACTCTAAATTTATTATCTTTGCTAATGTTTGCAACGTTAAAACCTTATTCTTTGTTTTGATCATATTTCAATTTTAAATTAAATGGATACAATTACAATAAAAATTGAGGGCAGTGAAAATGTTTCATTTTTCATTACACTTCTTAAGAAATTTAATTTTATAAAAGAAGTGACCATTAATAAAAAAAAGACCATACAAAATATAACCATAGAAGAAGCACCTATTGAATGGGCTGAAAAACATCCTTCAATTAATGATTTTTCCGGAATATGGAGCGATAGGGAGATTACACTTGATGATATTCGAACAAAAGGATGGAAACGGAATTAATACTGTGTGATACAGATATTTTCATTTCCTGGTTTAGAGGAGATTCAGAAACACAAGCCAGATTAGAGAACATTGGACTTAATCATATTTTAATTTCATCCGTCACCTTAATGGAATTATTTCAGGGCGCGAGAAACAAGTCAGAAGCTGTTCAATTAAAGAAAAAGCTAAAAGCGTATCACATTATACATTTTAATGAATCCACGTCAAAGCTTACGATTGAATTGATCGAGCAATACAGACTAAGTCATGGTTTATTAATTCCTGACGCAATCATTGCTGCAACAGCTATTACTTTTAACCTAAAACTTTTCACTTACAATTTAAAAGACTATAAATTCATTCCAGGTATTCAGCTGTTCGAATACTAACGGTGAAGGATCATGATACGGATTTGCAATCCGCGTCGTCAAACACAGGATTTGCAATCCTGATTAATAGGCAATCAATTCAAATGCAAAATTCATTTTATCAGTTTTTAAGCCCTATTGGGCGACCTCTGTCCGCCAGCTGGCGGATGAATAACCCCGGGTAAGAAATTCCACTATACGCTCTCCAACTATTAACCTACCTTCATGGAATTTTGCCACCCGGGGAAGATGCCATGGTGTGAACACCGGCAGCGATAAATATTTACGCTGAGCGGAGTCGAAGTGACCAGCAAAAGAGCTGCACATCATTCTGCCGGAACTGCGCATAAGTTCGTCAACAGGCTAAATGACCATGCCCTGAGGGAAGCAATTAATAATCCTTAGTTATTTCTATAAACTTAAATGACTTTTTATTCTTAAATTTGTACTTATTAGAATTTCAAATTTAGTTCAATATGAAAACACAAAACATACTTATTGCCCATCCTTCAAATGAACAGGAATTGAATACGATTAAGGCATTTTTTGAAGCTCTTAAAATTAAGTTTGAAGTAGCAAAAGACACTCCTTATGACCCTGTATTTGTAGCGAAGATTGAAAGAGGACGTGAAGATTATGAAAATGGTAAAGGTGTTACTTTTTCTATCGATGAACTCAATCAATTATGCAAATAACCTTAATGCCTGATGCTAAAGCAGACTTAGATTTATGGATTAGATCCGGCAATAAGCCGGTTTTAAAGAAAATCGCTCAACTTCTTGAATCTGTTTCTTCAACACCATATAAAGGCATTGGCAAACCAGAGCCTTTAAAGTACAGTCTTGTGGGTTGCTGGTCTCGCCATATTGACCATGAACATCGGATTGTTTATGAAGTACATTCAGATGAAATCATAGTCCTATCTTTGAGAGGACACTATTAAAAGCAAATAATTTGTGGATCTCCGCTGATGCGGATTTGCAATCCGCGTCTCACAAACAATGGATTTGCAATCCGGATTAATAGGCAATCAATGCAAATACTATATTCATTTTATCAGTTTTTAGCCTTGTAGGGGTGACCTCTGTCCGCCAGCTGGCGGATGAATAACCCCGGGTAAGAAATTCCACCTAAAATCTTCAAACAAAATTTCTATTCTCGGAAAAGGTCACAGAATATGTTAGTGGAAATAAGTAGAATTATGAATAATCTTTATTCGGTTGTATCTTTGTAAAAAAATAGGATTATGACAACTATTCAAATAAACGAAAAAACAAAAACTGGTAAGAATATTTTAAAAATGCTCAAGGCATTATCGGATAGCGAAAATGAAAATTTAATCCGGTTTCTTGATGAAACTGAATATCTTTTATCTACTAATGCAAATAAGACTCGACTAATTAATAGTCTAAATCAGGCCAAGAGCCAGAAAAAAGGAAAAACAGTATCAATAGACGACTTGTGGAAGTAGAATTCCTCGATAATGCTCTTGATGACCTTGAATTTTGGAAGAAATCAGGAGACCGAGGTATTCAGCTACGTATTGAGCGCTTACTTAAGAGCATTTGCCAAACACCTTATTCAGGAATCGGAAAGCCTGAGTCTTTAAAACATCAGCTAACTGGATGTTGGAGTCGTCGGATTGATAGCGAACACAGGCTCGTCTATTCAGTTCACGAAAATCATATAAAAGTGCACTCTCTCAGATTTCATTATTTTTAAATTCTATTCAAATCCAGAGGATTTGAATATTCAGACAAATCAATCCATTAAGATTATATGCGACTCCGCCGAGTCGTAGAAATCGTCCTCATGTCTCTATTTTCTATATACTTTTGACCCGCTCCGGGGTCAATCTGCTGATGCGGATTTGCAATCCGCGTCGTCAAACGCTGGATTTGTAATCCAAGTTCATTAAATATCATTCTGAAGGAACTGCTCCAAAGTTCGTAACCAATTAATTGTCTTTGCCCTGAGGGACGAATTCTAC
>CAINLJ010000127.1 GCA_903850335.1 uncultured Bacteroidia bacterium
CTTCCTCGGATATCTCCGGGAGGGGAAGACGCATGAAGATCAGTGCGACAATCAGCACTACCAACCCGATAGAAGCAAAAGGTAAGATCATGGAGGTGAGTTTCTCACCCGGAGCAGCACCCTGGTTGCCATAGATGTACAGCCCGATGAGTGGTCCGATTACCCATGCCAGACCGTTGAATGACTGCGAAAAATTGATACGCTGTGCCGCAGACTCCTTGGTCCCAAGTTTGGTGGCATAGGGATTTGCAGCTGTCTCGAGAGTTGCCAGACCGCATCCAAGGATAAACAGACATACAAGAAATACCCAGAACGACTCGAACGAGGTTGTTCCTGCGATCAGGAAGGCCCCGGTTGCAAAGAGTGAGAGTCCAAGCACGATCCCCTTTTTATACCCGAAGCGGCGCATGAAAAATCCCGCAGGAAGCGCCATCCCGAAATAGGCCCCATAAAGGGAAAACTGGATCAGGCTGGACTGCGATTTTGTCAAATGGAGGATCTGCTGGAAATGTTTATCGAGCGTGTCAATCATCCCGTGGGCTATTCCCCAGAGGAAAAAGAGAAAGGATATAAAAATAAACGGGACTAAATACTCTTTGGTGGTAAGACTGTGTTTAGCGGACATTGTGGAAATTTGAATGAACAGGAAATAATAAAGGATGATTTTTCTCTGATTTTTAAAGAATTGAAATAGTTTTATTGCCTGGATTTTGAAAGCAGATATTCCGCAAGGTTATTGGCGGCCTTGAGGTTCTCAAAATCTCCTGGTAACATTGCATGGTCAATATACTCGTTATATAGCCAGGGATCACCAACTGCCAGGACAAACCCTTTACTGTATGTCGTTTCGGCAATATAGGTCTGCTTGTCATCAACAAGGACCTTTTTGGCATTCCTGGTGATACTGATTGAGCAAACCTCTTTCATGTAAATTTTATTAACCCCTTTAAATAATGGATGTTTTGGCAAGTTGGTTTCGGCAGCCATGTCCCACTTATTATCAATTACCGGATTCAGGGTCACAGGATTGAAATGAAGTCCAAATTCTTTTCCAAGCTGATTCAGGTGAGTGAATTCGCAATTCGGTCTGTCATTTGCCAAAATCAAAAGGATACCACCCCTCTTTACCCATTCGCAAATTGCCAGGATATCCTCATTCAAAATATAATTGGGATTAGGATTTTCAGAAATAGTATCCGGATCAACGATGATATAGATATCTAAACCTGAAAGACTTTTCGTCTCTGCTCTGCCTGTGATGGTTTTCAAGGCGGCTCCATGAAGTTTAAAAACATCCCCTAATTGTGAGAAACCGCTGTTTTGAGTATCCTCCCAGGTATAGTGGAAGATTTTTCCGGTTTTAGGATTGGTTTCGTGATTATACCAGTTGTCGAGTCCAACAATTTTTTGGGCAAACCCATTTAAAACCAGGATGCACATAATCAGTGGTGTCACAATTTTCTGTTGAAATGAATTCATTTTGATTCTACCGAATTGTTCTAATGGTTTTAAATTAATTTTTACCAATGTTAAATTGCTCATATTGAAGTGAGAACATCACAAATATGCCAACACCGAATGCAGGTGCATCTGTTGTTTTTCGGTTGTAATAATAGGCTTTATTTCCTATGCATGTTCCTTCACAAACCCTGTAAGGTATTAAAGATTTATTATTATCCTTTCTGATACTATATTTCCTCAATCCAAAGTAAGCCCTATCAACAACAGGCTTAAAAATTTGATTATTTAGTATTTTTAATTTCATACCTATCAGCATCGCATAGGAGAACATTGCAGTACAACTACTCTCCTCAAAATTTAGTGAATCTTGCGGATAAATTGGGAGTTGGCTCCAATGTCCTGTCTCATTATTTTGCAATTCAGGTAAATGTGCCGTCATTTTAATCAAATCTTTTTTGAGTTCCTCCCAATTAGACGAACTTTTCGGAAAAGTCTGCAGGGCGTCTGCGATTGTCATTAAAATCCAGCCATTTCCACGGCCCCAAAACTCGTTGCTGCGGCGTAAGGAATTATCAGCCCAACCTATCATACAGCATGAATCATTGTAGTTTTGATTATCTGCATCCCAACCATGAACCCACAAATTCCATTTTTTGTCATTTAACTTTGCTTTATGGATATTATATTGCTTCATGAAATTGTCAAGATATTTTTTGTCACCAGTTAGCCGATACATTTCGAATAAATACATTCCAATCATGTAGATCGTGTCATCCCACAATTCAATTGTATTTGAACGATGTGAAACACCCTCATTGTATGCCCTAACGATATGCAGATAATCATTATATATATCTTTGGCTTTCGAATAATATTTTCCATCTTTGGATGTTTGAGCCAAAAAAGCCATTCCAAGGCCTGAAATTACTGCATTTGGAGTTCTCCCGTTTGCAAAACGATACATTGTGTCCATTGCAGTTTTTATATAATTTAAATACAATCCCTTATCATCTAAAGATGCCGATCTGTATTTTTGAACCAACGAATTAAGAAAAACACCTGAAGACCAATCCCATGTATAAGTAGTTGCGGGACATTTCTTTTCAATTCCGTAATTTGCAATTGAATCGGATAACATTTGTGCTTTTACAGTTAATAATGAGCCTATAAGCAAGGAGAGAAATATTAAAAATGTTTTCATTTTTTTTTGTTGTTAACTTATAAACGGTGAAATAAGGTTGGCTGCCGGTATAGTTAACCGGACAGCCTACCTTTTAAATCTGTTGTAAATAATCCTGAATAATCAAACCCTGGATATCTTGCAGTTTATTGCAATCCCAAATTATATTGTGTCTCCCCAAGTGGTAAAGGCCAAAAAAGTTCGTTGTATGGTGGATTAACAAGACTTGCAGCAGGCCGGTCTCCAGCCTCTATTGATTTGCGCAGTGAAATCAAATACCATACTCGATCGCCATTTTCATCAGAGAGTTCAATAATTCGTTCCCGCTCAATTGCATCTTCAATTTGAGATACAGAGAGCTGAGATGGATCAAGGGGATCCATCGTATTGCCCAGCCGCGCACGCGCTCTGACTACATTTACATCTGCAACTGCTCCGTCCTTATCTCCGGCTCTTAAGCGAAGAATAGCCCGGGTGAGATAAATTTCAGCTGAACGAAGCATTACTTTATTTGTCCATCGGGGGGTTGCACCTGTTGGGTTTGTCGCCCTGTAATATTTATCAACCCAAATGGTCGGATAGTTGAGGGTTGGGAGGGTCAATGGGTATTTATTTTTATATATAATAGCAGTGTCAGAAGGGGATCCGCCAGGTATTGCCTTATAGGCTTCAAGGCGCCTCCAATAACCGCGTTGTGCAGCCGGTGACGTAGGAGAGGTTAGTAAGGTTGATGCATTAATAACGCTCATAGAAGCATATCGTTTATCATCTCTGGCTAACTGTGTCTCGGCATAATTCCCGTTAACGGGATCAGTCATCCAGCCCATCTTCGCAACTGCTGCTTTGGTTAACAGAGCCTGTGCCCATCCGTAGCTATAACCAGAGCCTCTGCCACCAAGCGAGCAATTATAATGTGAAAGGCTAAAGTAGGAAACCAATTTACATCCGGAAAGTGAATTGGCATTGGCCTCCAATTCCCATATAACTTCAGATGCTGGGGCAATCATGCCGCTTTTGTTAAACGCATCCATTGGTTCAGCTTGTAAAGGATAAGGAGTTGAAGTTGAGCCACCCGGATTTAGAATTGAATCGCACATGGCCTGGGCTTTTGGCCAATTACCTGTTAAAAAATAATAGCGTGAGAAGTAGCCAAAAACATTATACCGGTTCATTCTACCGAGCGATTGAGGCGTAGTTTTTGGAAGAAGTTGACGTGACATTTCCCAGTCGGATTCGATTTGTTTATAAATTTCTTTTGCAGTTGCGAGATAACCATTCCTTAAAGAATCAAGGTTTTGTGAAAAAACCGTCTTTAAAACTATTTTTCGGGAATCATTTGTCCCGGTTGGATTAAAAGGTGGACAAAACCAGCGAACCATATACCAATAGGCTAATCCCCTAAGAAAATATAATTCACCTTTATATTGGTTTGCAGTTGCGCGGTAATTCTTTTCGGTTAAACCAAAGGGAATAACTCCCGATTTTTCAACCTTATCCAAATATCCGAGGGGACCATTAACTGCATTAACTGCCTGGTACAAATGTTGCAAAGGTGCATTAAGTTCCCCTAAATCATTTGATAAAGTCCGGTTATATTGGTTGCCGCCCGCATACGTTGGTGCCATGGTCATAAGGTCAGAATAATATAAGAAGTCTTTCATAAAGAACCCAGCAGGACCATCCCATTCAGATCCCATAAAATGGCGGTATGTTTCCAGGACTGACTGATTGATGTCATTCAGATTATTCCATGGGTTTTGCGGTGGTCGCTCAAGTGAAAAAAATTTCTCATCTCTTTTACAGGATGAAAGAATAATGATGGCACTGAATGCCATAAGAAATATATATTTCAGCTTATTCATATCTATTCTTATTTATTGATTAAAATTTAAGAGAAATACCCATCGACCAGGTTTTGGTTTGAGGCATTGTGTTTGCCCCTCCGCTATCTACAAGGCCGCTAATATTGCTCGTTGCAGAAATTTCAGGATCAAAGCCCTTATAACCCGTGATAGTGAATAAGTTAGTTACTGATGCATAAATACGTAAACCGCCAATTCCTATTTTGGATAAGTAATTACCAGGCACATCATAACCTAAAGTTATATTCTTCATACGAATATAATCACCCTTTTCGAGATATCTGTCAGCGGCAACTCCCATACCGGTTGTCTTAGTAGATGCAATTCCATTGTTATCATAATAGTATAATCCAAACCATACAATTTGTGGTAACTCTGCAATGTCCCCAGGCTTTTGCCATGACCTGGCAATCAAATCTTTCTTTAAATTTCCAATTCCGAATTGGGCGCTCTCCATTTGCTGTCTCAGCGCATTATAAATATAGTTACCGCCAGAATAGGTGAGATACAAACTCAGATCAAAATTGTGATACCTGAATGTGTTTTGGAATCCCCCATAATAGGTTGGTATTCCTGATTTTCCACTATGAACATAAAGATTTTTAGAAACGTTGGTACCAGTGGCCGGAATAATTTTACCCGTTAGTACTGTTCTGCCCGATTTACTATATTCAGTCTGATCTATTTCATAGATCATTGGTATCCCTTTTTGAGGATCGACACCTGCATCCAAAGGCATATAATAAGTACCGAGTTCTTCTCCTTTTTTAGTAATTGTTGAACCTCCGGTTGATAAAAGTCCTATCCCTTTATTATCGAGATAAGGCAATAATTCTGTCACCTCATTCTTGTTCAAGGTAATATTGCCTGAAAGAGACCATGATAATTCCTTCTGGTCAATAATTTTCGCTTCTACATTGAACTCAGCACCATAAGAACGCATATTCCCAATATTTTGATACATTTGGTTAGCCCCGGTAACCTGACCATTGGAAAGTGTTATAGTAGGTATTCCGGCAGAATAAGGGAGCTGAGTTGCAAGCAGCATATTATTTACCGATTTATTAAAAAGTGCTAATGATCCATTGATCCGGTTCTGAAAAATCCCGAAATCAATTCCAATGTCTGAACTATTTGTCGTTTCCCATGTTACATTCGGATTTCCGATCGTTGTTAAGGCAGTTGCGGCAAAGCCCTGATAAACATTATTGATAGTGGTGACAGTATAAGAAGTTTTACTAATGTTAGCCGGAATATATTGATTCCCGGTTTGTCCAAAGCTACCCCGCAATTTTAACAGATTGACAACATCATTTTTCATAAATTTCTCCTCTGAAATGATCCAACCTGCAGATAAAGCCTTAAATACCCCCCATCTGTTCGCTGGAGAGAACTGGGACGCCCCATCACGACGAACACTTCCACCTAATAAATATTTGTCTTTCAATTTCATTTCCAATCGTCCAAAGTAAGCCATGTAATAAAATTCATTACCAATTCCTGAATTGGCAAAACTTAAATTTGTTTTGTCAACAGTGCCTACTTCCTGAAAAGGGGAGGTTAACCCAACTGCGCCAATTCCCATGTAATGTACCCAGCTTTTTTGCCATTCTTTTCCTGCCACACCTGATAAATTTAGTGTTCCAAAAGTCTGGTTGTAACGAGCCTGTACGTTATACAAATAATTTATCGTAGTATTCTTAGATTCTGATGAGGCATCATTACCTTCATTCCTGATTACTTTCGACCGATAGGAGAGCGATTTATCCTCCATCAGATCATAACCGGCTTCAGTGCGAAAACTTAAGCCTGGTACATAAGGGATTGCATATTCTGCATATAGATTACCTAACGTACGAATGGTAGAGAGGTTACTTTTTGCATATCTTGGATCCATTTCCGCGAGGGCATTAGCGCCACATGAAGGATTCCAGTAACCCGAAGGATCGGTAGGTTCGTAGACAGGTACCCATGGCAGACTCATACTATTTGCCTGTGCCCAGCCGCCTACACCTCCCATAACACCACCTCCCGCTTTGCCGCCACCCGATTTTAAACGGTTATTGCTGGTATACAATGCTGAAGTCTTTAATCCTATTTTAAGATTCTCTATTGGATTAAGATCAACATTTATTCTAACGGATAACTTATCCATACTGCTGAATTTAATATTTCCTTCATCCTTTCGGTAATTCAGAGAAAGAAAAACATTAGACTTATCCATCCCTTTCGTCGATGAGATATTTATATCGTGAAAGGAACCTTTTTGAGAAACAGCATTAATCCAGTCTGAATTATTTTTTAAGGCTTGCTCCCTTGTAATAGGTGTTGTCCAGGTTGGGAAAGATCCATTGACAATATCAAGCTGCGGATCAAAATTGCGTTTTAAACCTTGAGGGGTATTCGCCGCTATATCCATAATGTCAAAATATTGTTGTGTATTAGCCCGACCAATATTGGTATTTGTCCAGTGTGAAATACCGGTTTTATAATCGATGTTTAGTGTAGATTTCCCCTTCTTACCCGATTTTGTTGTCACCATAATAACCCCGTTTGAGGCCCTTGATCCATAAATTGCAGTTGCAGCAGCATCCTTTAAAACTTCGATAGATTCAATATCATTGGGATTAAGCAGAGACAAGCTACTTTGAGCGACTTCTCCATCTACAGTATTTGTTCCAAGGTTCATATCTCCTGAATTAACAATGGGCACACCATCGATTATCCATAATGGGGTGGTAGCACTATTTATAGATGCGACACCTCTTATCTTCACCTGAACAGGTCCGCCGGGAACACCTCCCTGAGTCGAAACCTGAACACCGGAGGCAACCCCCTGAAGTGACTGTTCAAAAGAGGAGCCAGAAGTTTTATCAATTTTTTCAGATCCAATTCTTGATACAGATCCTATAACATCCCGCTTCTTCTGAGTTCCATAAGCAACGACAACCGTCTCCTCAATCTGGGTTGCATCCTCCATCATAATAATATCAAACACTTTTGATCCTGCAATGGTAACCTGGGATGATTTTAGACCTATAAATGAGAATTGCAGCATATTGGCATCAGCAGGTAAGGTCAAAGTAAATTTTCCATCATTATTTGTAATTGTTCCTGTGGTAGTCCCCTTTACAATAACGCTTACACCCGCTAGCGGAAGCCCTTTAATGTCTTTTACCGAACCTGAGATTTCTCTTTTTTGCTGTCCTGAGTTTGATTCTGCCTTAATTTGGGAAGGTGAATCTTTTTTTTCATTCGGATAAATAGCGATCTGGCGATCCATAATCCTAAAGGCATCCTTGTCCCCATTAAATATCTGATCCAGAATTCTTTCTACTGGTTCGTCGTTTACTTCAATATCAACTTTCCGATTGATATCAATCGTTTTCTCATTATAAATAATCACAAATTCACTTTTTTCCTCAATCTTCTGGAAAACATCTCCTATTGTAACAGCTTTGAGGTTTAGATTGAATTTTGTGGACTGTGAGTAACTACTTGCAGAAGCAGATACAAACGCAGCAAACATCAGCAAGGTTAACAATTTCATTTTTAATAAAATTTCATTACTGCCCAATTGGATATTGGACATCACATTACGTTTTTTTTTCATACATTTGTTTGTTTTTTATTAAACACTGAATTAATACTGAATTAAAGCTGGGAGGTTAGCCGACTTCCCGGCTTTTAAATTTCAAACGGGGTCTAATTTCGCATAGGCAGTTCTGTTTTATTTAGTTAGTTAATAATTCCTTGGTTAAATTAGTCGGGAACGCTCACCAAAAGCTATTCCGTGTTTTTATGGCAAATGATTAATCTCTCTCAACAAAGATTTTATTGCCATCAATGCTGTATTTTAATTTAGCGACAACTTCCATCGTCAACATAACCTGTTCAATCGAATCTTTAAGATACAGTTTCCCTGAAATCAAATCTTCTTTAGGGAATTCTGAGTTAAATTCAAACTGAACATTGTAATAGCGCTGCAATTTGTCGAAAACTTCATCGATACTCTGACGATGGAACTTAAACCACCCTTCTGTCCAGGCGATTGAATAAGCTGCATTAGGTTCCTCCTTGACAATTATAGAACCATCATTTCGGTTATAAGAGGCTTTTTGATTAGGTTTTAAAATAGATTCCTTCTTCATAAATGAGAAAGCTGATTGTTCCCGGATCGCTACACTTCCTTCCAAAAGAATTGTTTCCACGATCTTATCCGATTTGTAAGAAGAAATATCAAATTTAGTTCCCAGGACTTTTATTGAAATCTCACCTGCATTTACATAAAATGGTACTTTCTGGTTATGTGCCACTTCAAAATATCCTTCTCCCTGTAAGGAGACTTCCCTTTTGTCACCTTTGAATTTTGTTGGAAATCCCATCCGGCTTCCGGCATTTAACCATACTTTAGTGCCATCTTCAAGAGTCAATTGGGATTTCTTCCCAAACGGGACAACTATCTCGTTCAATTGTAAATTGTCCGCCTGGCTGCTTTTCGTCAGATCGATCACTTTTTCGTTGTCAATCGTTAGCTTTTGGTCACTGTCAAGGGCAATTTTTGAATCATCCTTTTCCAGATCAATATTTGTCCCATTGGAGAGGTGAAGCTGTAGCTTCCCGTTTTCGTTAGATTCAATTCTTGAAGTAAAAACATTCGATTTCTGATTCTTGTAATAGTCCCAAAAGCCAATGATTCCTACTGATAATGCTATGATCAGGATTGCAGCATATTTCAAAATAGAGCGGTTAAGTAATAGATAGGTTTTATGTTTCCTGTCCAGCTGCTTTTTGAAATTGAGGTACAGATTTTCGACCTGGTATTCTGACATCTCCTTTGTTGAAGAAGCCAGGGCCCATGCATTTTTGATTTTCCTGTATTCCTCCCTGGCCTCCTCATCCTTATTTATTTGTGACAGGAGGTCCTTCCTCTGACTACCTTTAAGGTTGCCGGTCACTATTTGCAATATATCGTTTGTATCTTTCATAAGTTATAAAGATAAAGCACGAACCAGCATTTACCCTAGTTGCGACTTGAAATTTATTTTTTTCGAGAAATGCAAACTGATTTTAAATTAACAACCAAAAGGGCTGCAAATGCATTTTTATTGTATTCTTTTAAAGCCAAATAACCAATTACTGGAGCATGAAATAATGGATCAGATAAAAAAATTGTGTGGAATTGATTAAAATTGAATATTTGTATATAAAACACAGACATTTAGATCTTTAGTTACTAAACAGTTAGGTGCAAAGCACCGATAATATTTGTAGTATATGCGATGCTACACACAAAAAAGGTACAGCGTACCGGAATATCATTTCATTCCCATTCAAATTAGACTATGTTTTAAAGCCTATTTCTACAAATATAAACGGAGCTCTGCACCTTTATGTAATTATTAACAGGCTTTTTGAATAGAATAACAAAATGTAAATAAATAGAACATTTCAAATCGTTTTTAGAAAATTAATGTCCACCATAATTTGAATTGATCCATAAAAATGCCATGATTGGCAAATAATCCTTTAGTGAATTACGGAAAAGTTTTAATGCTTTGGAAATATGCCCTTCAACAGCTTTTACTGAAATCCTAAGTTCCTCTGCTATTTCCTTGTTTTTCTTCTCTTCGAACCGGCTTAGGGTGAAAACAGTCTTACACTGAGGTGGTAACTGATTGAGAGTGTCTTCGATTATCTTTTCTATCTCAGTCATTGTGATCAGTGACGTGTCAAGTACACTTAAAGCATCAAGGTTTGCTCTTAATTCGGGTTCATCAATATCTGATTCGAAAAGTTTCAGCCTGTACCGCTGATCCCTAAGCTTATAAAGAGAATTGTTTTTTGCAACCGTAAAAAGGTAAGCCCCAATATTTGTATTTTCTTCCAATTTTGATCTCTTATCCCAAAGTACCATTAAAGCATCCTGAACAATATTCTCAACCAGATCATGATGTGGAATATATTCATATACAAAATAATAGAGCCGGGGTACATACCTGTTATAGATGACTTTAAAGGCTGCTTCATCGCCCTTACTTATTCTTTCAAATAAATATTTTTCATCCTCGATCATCTCGCAGTCAGTGTTTGGAGAAGCAAAGGTATAAAATTATACTACTAAATTCGCTTAATAAAGTTAGGATACAAGTATGGTCCCAAAGCCTCACCCCGCAATGATGACCCGCACAGAAACCGATAAAGTTCATTTCCTATTATCAAATCATCACCCATAAAGTCTACTTCAACAACCATTTCCAAACAGGGAGAATATTTATTTCAGAACCATTCATGTTTTCTGTTCGTTCTTCATCGAGAGTTATTATTGCAAGAAATTCAGCCTTGATTACTTCGTTGATTTTAAGTAATGTATTAATTTCTCTTTTTTCAGTTTCTGTATTACGCATGCCGTAACAGACCTGGATAAGCATTTTTTCGGACGGAATATAAAAATCTACTTCGTTATTCAATTTTACGTAATAAAATTGTTCAGCATAAAGCTGCCGAAGTTTAACCGCTACAATATTTTCCAATAAAATGATAGCTGGATTAATCAGGAATAAATTCAAAATCCCATTATCGGTAAAATAATATTTCTTTTTGGTTTCCCGGTCAGAAATTTTTGCAAGATAATTCTTAACACCAAACACTAACCAGGATTCTTGCAAAAATGATATATATTCTAATACAGTGGAGGTTCCAATTTTAGTGCCCGTTGACTGAATTATATTCTTTATTCTGTTGAATGAAACCTCATCGTGAATATTTTCAGCCAGTTTTTTCACAGTGAGTTTCAGGGCAAATTCATTCCTGATTTTATAACGTGCTACCAAATCTCCATAAAATATTTTTTGATATAAATTGTCCAACCATTGGCGTTTCTGATCAAACTTCATTATCTCCGGGAATCCTCCAAAATAAAAATATGATTCAAACTGTTTGCGTATTTCAAAACGCTGAGATCCATATTCCCAGTTATTTTCAACTACAATTTTATTGGCAGTCAGGTATTCCTTAAAATTAAACGGATAAATCTCTTTTATAATAAATCGTCCTCCTAGTGTAGTTGCAATTTCGCGACTAAGCATTTTTGCGTTGCTGCCGGTAATAAAAACCTTATCACCGGAATCTGCCAATCTTCTTGCAAATTTTTCCCACCCATCAATATTCTGGATCTCATCTAAAAAATAAACCGGAGTGGTAGAAAACAATTCCTTAAATGCATCGACAATTAAATTTAGTTCGCTAACTTTTAGTTCCAACAAACGTTCATCTTCAAAATTGATATACAAAATTGATGACAAATCAGCACCTTTGCTTAGCATCTCTTTAATAACCTGTAACATACAATATGTTTTTCCGGCCCTTCCTGAACCGACCAAAACATAATTACCTGCTTCTTCGAAAAACACATCGCGCTTTACAAGTTCGACTTTTATGATAAATTCGTGGTTTTCTATCAATATTTGCTTTATCGTTTCCTTATCCATGGTGCAATTATTACTACTTGCATGACAAAGATATGCAATATTATTTTATATAAGATAATATTATATCTTTTTACCTTATATGCAGAATATTTAATATTTTTTTTATCCTATATACAGGACACAAATCAATAAAGCAATTTCCCAAAATCTTAATTTCCGGTGAAATAATATTCGGTTAAAAATTAATTCTTGTCTAAATACCAGCTATATCGCACAGTTATCTGAATTGGAATAGTAAAAAAACAGATCAATTTTTCATTTTTGTTCAAGGATTTAATAATCGGATTTATATCAATTTATTATCGGAAAAAATTGAAAGGGGGTTAATAAGGTTTTGTAAAGAGCGGACATTCGGGCCTACGAAGGTTAAGATGAGGAAAGAAAATATTTATTTTGATGTGCAGAGCACTGTTGATATTTGTAGAAAATAAGGAAATAAACACAGAAGAGGATGTATCAAAAGGTTTGAATTTTGAATTCTCCCCGTTCCCCTTACTGAATCAAAAACAAATAACTTCCTGTTTTAATTAGTCATAGCCTGTAACTTACACATTTACAATACCTATTGAGTCAACGTGAACCTGAAACTGACCCCAAAATTTGAATTTGTAGTGCGGTAAGAATTCGAAATAAACGGACTGTTCACTAACCGGTCGTAGAATAACCGGATTATAAACACCTGACTCAGATTATAATCAGCCGAGAATTTAATTGAGAAAGATTCCTGCCCGGCAGTAGTCTGATTATTTTGTTCAACAAGCTGCCTCAACACAGTTTTATTTTTCCCATAGGCAAAGTCAGCCCTGACATTCAGATCATTACTCAGTGATTTTTGAGAACTCTTCGTCTTGACAAACATTTTCATGTTCTCGAAACGATAACCAAAACCCAGACTCGCCTCATTGTTATAAAGTTCCATTGCCTGATTATTCGTAAGACTCAGCATAATATTCCTGGTTTTTCGGTATTCGAACCGTGATGTCATATTGTTTAGCCAGGTTATATCTATATCTATAAGCGGATTAAAGGTTTCATTAATATTTATTGTCGCGATGTCGTATTTGGCGAGAAAATTATTTTGGGCATCCCTGACATAGCTATAACCGTCATTTTCGGTAGAATAGTCCAGATTTGAAATGTAGGAACCGATGCTGTACGTCGATTTGTAATCGTGCATTAAGCTCATGGATTTCATCACATCTTTGAGGCCGGGAATCTTATTTACAACTCCTGAATATTGAATACGCCAGTTAGGCATCATAAACTTGGGCGAAGGAAATGGTGTAAGCGGAACTTTTTCGGCACTTATACCTGCATAAGCCGAAAGAAAAGCTGGAATCAATACTTCCTGAGCAGTAGGTCCGTATCCAACCGGGAAATTTGTCTGTGGATCAAACTGACCCGGAGCATATCCAAATGTTGAATTAGAGATTCTGGACCTGTCGAGTCGTCTTGCAATTACTTCACGATTCTGGGTAAATTTATTCCATGCCTTTGATTCCTGAGCCTCCGATTTCCCCAGACTCTCGAACGAAGAGCCAATAGAGACTATAGTCATGCTAAAATTACCATTTGTCATCCTGTTAAAACCTCCCCACCCATTTTGATCATTGTATATCAAAAACTCCGATGAGTTATTTGAATAACTTTGATTTGCAATTATATCAATTTTTAAATCCGGTAATGGAACGAGTTTGGCCCTGATATTCAAACGGGTGTTATTGCTCATCAGATAGGGTTTGTTAAGAATTGAATCAGATGAAACCCATCCCTTTTGCGCTGCTGCCAATCCAAAATTTTCATTCTGCTGACCGAAAATAAATGGCAATCCCGGTGCAAAGAGCTTAGTTCCGTTGAGGCCTGTATAATTTGTCGAGCCCAGGAAACTTGAACCCGGTAAGTATCCATAGAGCCCGGTTCCACCGTTCTGCGAATAGGAGACGTTTACATTGTAGAGCATCATAAGAAAACGTGCAAGATATTCATCGATCCTGATGTTAAGTTTCCCCTTATCTTTCCCGCCTGTAATTTCAACTATTGCCCTCGGACAATCAACCTCCGGTGTAAAAATGATCCTGTTCTCATTGACAACTTTTATTTTCCCGTTAATTACTTTTCCCTTCTCATCTGTAACCCTGAGTGTAACAGTTGTAGATCCTAGTTTGTGAAATATCGATTGAGGGATATTCTTTCGTAACACGGCCCGTGGGTCCCTGAATCTGGCAGGTGCGTTCAGCAATAAAGGTGCTGCTACCTGTCCTTTTTTCATCTGGGCATCTCGTCGTCCCCGGCTGAATTCCCCGTATTTCTGATTAATTCTTTTAAGATATGGAACACGGTTATAAAGTCTTATAAAATCTGCCTGACCATTGATTTGTATAGCGTTAGAGTTACTTATACTGTTCCCGATCACATAATTTGATTTTGTAAGTGGTGCCACATCCCAGTCGTATCCGGCATGATAAATCAGCGAAGAGGATACCCAATCCAGAAAAGGCAGTTTATTGATTGGTATTGAATAGGAGATATTCCAGTTATGATGATAATGTGTATTACGACCGCCATCCAGGATATTTTGCCATATCGTATCTCTTCGCGCCTGATAACCAGGTAGATTTTTATCCATGGAACCCAGAGGTTCATCAATGCGAGAGGTGTTGATTGCTGAAAAATCGATCTTAAGGCCTCGTGTAAGGTCATATCTGAAGTCGAAATACCTGTTCCAGATAAAGTCAGACAGGTACGATTTGGGCAGGACAAATGTTGGATTTGTAATATCACGATACTGGAGTGTTGTACTGTTCCGGTTGAGATCCGATCGGAATGAGATCTGGCTTGGAACGAAATTAATGTTGAAATCACGTACAAGGGCCAGTTTAGGTGATTTTAAAAACTTAATATTTTTAAAAGGATCAAATGGAACAGGTCGTGTAACAAAATTGTAATTAAACAGAATCCGTGTATTTACAGTCTTGTTTTGCAAGGTGGATATATCACCCTGAGAGTAAAGGTTTTTAGCATAGGTGACAGAGAAATTTGAAAGGTCATATATTTTGGGTTTACCTGTTTTGTTTGGCTTGTCGATCTGAACGTTTGTCAAATTTATGCTCCGGCGTTCTGTAAATGTTTCAGCGATACGTTTAATAGAATCACGGGCGTGGGCACTTCCAGCATTGGCAAGTGCATCGCTCATTTTAACATCCTTGTCGAGAGGCGAATATTCGGGTGTCGCTACTGATTTCGATATTCCGACATATAAGGGTATTTTTACTCCTGACTCTTTATTAAAGAATTTTCCCAGTTCAAGATTTGCCGACAGGTCATACTCCTTGCTGTCAGACATGGTTCGCTGCCCCATCTTCGAATCAATACTTCCAAATCCCGATGTTGTAATTTTTCCTGCAAAGGAATAGGTACCAAGGTCTGCAAGATTTCCTGAAACGCGACCAATGGCAGCCCAGCCACCCTTTTCTTCAAATTTGGTGAGCCGTAATTCATTCACCCATACCTCAATGGATTTGGGGCCCAGCGTTCTCCCCTTTTTATTCCGGATACCTATCATTCCTACTTCAACCTGACTCAAATCCGGATTACCCTTGACCCGGATCATATTTTTATTTCCGTTCACACCGGCATGGATCTCTTCGTAAAGGCTTGAAAGTGTAATCTGGGAACCCGCCTTTCGCATTTCAGTGTTTCGGGACAATTTTAGCTGGACAAGCGTATCCAGTGGTATATAAACTCTGTTCTCTTCAGGCCACACAGCAAGCTGATCTGCCGGAACATTAGGATTATAATCCTTCCGAGGCGGAGTAAGTTTTAGAGGAACTTCATATTCGTAGTAATTATACTGAAAATCAGAACCTATTCTCATAAAAAGATAAAGATCATCATCCTTAAGGCTTGAACCTACCACCTTCTCAGCATGTACTTCGAGTTTAAGATTTTTGTACCGGCGCATATCGACCTGCATTGTTTTATATGATGCACGGGCGTCACCCGGGTACAAATCGTTTGCACGTAATACCATCGACTGCTCATTTAACTGGATTAACTGAGGGTTAGAAGGATCGATAGCACGACTAACACCGGGTGGAACAACATAATTCACCGGAGTCCGGTTACTGTTCTCCTCAACATTAACTGCAGATATATCAAACTGTGTTGCCGGGTTGGTTACACTGTTATCTTCTGTAAGATTCTGGTCATAGCGTCTCCAATTAGTCCTGACAAGATCGAGAGATGCAAAACGCAGGACAACTGGTTTTTGCCACCCTTTAAGAAACATACGTATAAAACGGATGGATCTGAAATCACTTATTGAACCGATGACTTTTTCGGGGGAGGTCACAGGAATCCTGTATTGATACCAGGTTATCTGAGATTTGGCTCCACTTAAAAGTGTGACATCTGATTTCTTAATATCGGCAATATAGTTCTGCCCAATTGCCATATTATTCTTATCCATTTTAAGATGATACTGGTAATAGGCCTCAGTTTCGTTCAGGGTGTTGTCATTATTGATGTCTTCAACATCGGGTATAGAGGTAGCAGCGGTAGGATAACTCTCGGGTGATTGAGCCGAAGTAGGTGAATTACCTTCTGTCCGCGAATAGTATTTATATCTTTCCAAAACATCTTTTTTATCCCTGTCATAATCAGTTCCCCGAAAATAATGATAGTCATCACTCGAAGGGTCTTTGGTAGCTATATCGAGGGCCGGTCCACTGGCAATACCAGAAAGTGTGTTCAGGTAACTCCCAAAGAACGTTTTTTCATCCGTCGAATTCAGACCATCCAGACCTATATCCTGATTTTGTCTTGCCTGAGGAGAATTATCAAAAGCCTTAACGAGTGATTGTTGTTTTGACACCCTTCCCCAAACTGTTTGATCTGTGTTAGCAGGATTCCCATCGATGGGTAAACCGTGTTCAAATGACTTCCTTCCGTCCCGCAAAATATCTTCCGAAACGTTACCCAGGTTGAAATAAAGATCTCCGCCCGGATTTGGGTTATTAATTGAATCCGTGGCAAAGGGATCCATCATCCAGAATTCAATGTATTCGACATTTGCAGACTCGAAATCACTTGTTTCAATCTGTCTCATTATACCACCCCAACGTGTTTCAGGCGAACGTAAAAGACCATTGCGATCGACTCCGGCAGAATGGGATGTTGGCAGTGCGTCATAATTATAAGAACCTCTTTCTGCCGGGTAATAGGCGAGGTCAAGAGTTGGAATATTGGTTGGTTGACCGACAGGTGTCTGACGATCTGGAAAAATCTCGTATTGAAAGACTTCCCTTACGCGGTGATCATCGAGTTTTTTATCTCCAAGTAAGTAGGATGGTGCAGTACGTCTCTGCATGTATGGATCGATAATGTACCAGGAGAGGTGAGCCCGGTTGTACCCGTTGGCGAGATCATTAATCGTGTTGCCTTCGGGGAATAAATCATTATACTGGGGTGTGCTGGCCATCGACCAGCCCACAAAGGACTTTAGGCTGATAGGTGTTTTTGCCCCTTCAAAATCATCAATATATACAGCACCTTCCTTTGAAATCACCTTGGAATGCCCGGGTAATAATCTGGCATATTCGGCTTCAACAGCAATTTTTGATTCCTCAGTTGTCTTATGAAAAGGTAACGCATTAACAAGCTTTGTTATCAATCCTGAGGTTGTATTATAGGAACCATTTAATCCGATCATCAGGTTGGATATTGGATCCTCACCATAATTAACCTTCTGATACAAAGGTTGTTCATGTAGGTACATCAGGGTACCCCCAATATTGAAATTTTTACCGAATTCATAATTCAGGTGTGTTCCCAGCATCGTTTTTTGCTGCATACTAAAGAGGTCCTGACTCTCTGTTGAAATCGAAATTGGTGTGCCTGATTCGAGTAACCCCTGATTGATAACCTTTACCTTTCCTTGTGTATAGTCAACAATGAAATCAACATCCTCCTGAAGCTGACGGCCACCAGCCAGCACTTTTACCGAGCCCCTTGCAATATTAAGTGCATCGAGTGAAATTTCGGAATTCGATGTCCCTTTATAACTACCTATGAGTTTATATTTATTCTTTTCGGCATCCTGGATAGCTACTGTTTTTGTATTGGCGTACAAACTTTTAAAGACATATTTATTAATTGATGCAGCATCGCCGTTGAGCTGGCGTTCAAGGTTTGATCCAAATGGTTCAATAACCGGAAATATGATCCGTCCACGCTGAGAATTAATTGTTATCCTTTCAAGGAAGTCAAATACTCCATCAGGATACGGGTCAAGTTGCTTATTCAAATGGTCGAGATTCATTACTCCGAGAAGTATTTTCTCTTTTAAGGGTCCATCAGGGAGATAACTCATATTTATGCCGGCCGCATCGTTTCTGAAAAATACATCCATCTTAAAACCATCGCTTGTAAGTCGCTGACTATTTATATTATAGATGTTTTTCATCATCAGCCGCCAGTTTTTGAAAGCGGGATTAAGGTTGGTTCCTTTGAGTAGTTTAAGGATTAGGACACCAGGAGCGGCGATACCATCGGTTGAAAATTCACCGACCTGAAATTTCTGACCGTTAACAGTGTACTGGTAAGCTACCGCGAGCACCTCATCTGCATTTAACGACTGAACGAGTGAGATATAGCCGAGTTGCCTGTTGACAACATATTCGGTAGAATCGAGTAAACGAGCATTCTCAACTTTTTCATAGTCCCGGCCACCAACGAAATTTTGGGAAGCAAGCGTGCTTAAAACATCTGTAATTCGTGATATCGTGCGAACTCCCGAATAAGTGGAATTCATCTCCTTGTATATGCCGTTGATATCGTTCCATGGATAGGTATTAAACGGGAATGATTGTCCTGGTGTATCCCCGAATGAACCAATAGTTTGATTCTGTTTATTCGTTCCCCGTTCTCCAAGGTCCATGAGTGCAAGCAAATTTCGGGATTCCTGAAAACGGCTTGATTTATTAGTTACCCAGACTTCGATTTTGTTTATTGTAACCGATGATCTGATTATTGGTAATTCCTGAAGTGCCTTATCATAGTTTTCGTAAAAGAAATGACCTAAAAGGAAGTGACGGTTGGCATCATAGTCGGTTGCATTAATTTCAAATTTCGATTTTGAAGCTCCTCCCTCTGTGTTAATTACCTTTGTTTCCCCTTTTTGCTGGGAAAATACAGTTGAAACCGACAATTTTCCAAACTGAAGATCTGTTTTAACACCAAATAGGTTTGTTCCACCCCGTATAAGCGTACCTGTTAGCGGCATGGACACATTGCCAGCTTCAACATTTCTGACAATATCATCTTCATTCCCGGTATAGTTCAGCTTAATCTTATTCTCAAAATCAAATGTTGCATCCGTGTTATAGTTAAACCGCATCTTTAACCTTTCTCCAACCTGCCCATCCAGGCTTACATTGATTTTTTCGGAAAAATCGAAAGTCGTATAGCGTTGCATGCGAACAGGAATAGAAGGATTTTCTATTCTGCTGCTTTTCACTCCAAGGCTCATTTCGACAAATCCCTGGGGTTTGATATTGACTATATTCGAGCCAAAAACTTTTGTGAAGGCTTCTCCGCCGAACCGGAACTGAGGGATGAGCTGAGATCTTTGATCCAGTGAATTCTGGGCCATTCTCTGTCTCCAATATTTGTCGATGGATTCCTGAAGATCGCTTTTAAGAAATTCACCCCTTCGCATGGAAGTAGGAAGCCGGTAGTCGAGAGTACCTATTTTATCAGATATAAGGTAGTCGCCTGACACAGGGTCATATTCGATTACTGTATGAATATTTGAAGGTTTTTTAAGGTAAAGAGGGGATGAATCGCTTGATGCCGGCTTAGAAAAGAGACTCTGATCTTTAAACGGAAAGCGCAATGGACCAATTGTATCCGGACGGATAGAATCCTGTGATGGGGGGTTTCTTAAATTCAGACCTTCCCCACTTGATATATCCTTACCGCTCCGGGCAATTGTATTGCCGGCTAGTGAGGAGATTATCAATAAAGAGACTACTACAGCCGTATTTAAGAATACACGTCGCAATATATTTTATTAAAAACTTTTTAATGCAATTTTGAGAAGTTGTTCTACAGTAAGATCTGGCTTAGAAGTCAGAATCTGGTCGATTGAATTCTCTACTGCTTTTTTATTGAATCCCAGCATTTCAAGAGCACTTAAGGCTTCAGACCTGACCACAGAATTTCCTGTCTGGAAAATCCTTTCTGAACTTATTCCTTTTCCAACTTTATCTTTTAGCTCAATGATAACCCGCTGGGCAGTTTTTGCTCCAATTCCTTTTATACTTTTCAGGAGGTTTACGTTATCTGTTAAGATAGCATTACGTAAATCATCAGGCAGATACGACGAAAGCATCATAATTGCAATAGCAGCTCCGATTCCGTTTACAGATATCAACATTCTGAAGAAATCACGTTCTTCCTGGTCCGAAAATCCATAAAGCAGATGAGCATCTTCTCTAACTACCTGATGGAGAAATAATTTCGTATGTTCGTTCCCCTTTATCCGGGAGTAAGTATTGACAGAAATGTGCAAAAAGTATGCCAGTCCTCCGGTTTCTATTACAACACCGGCGGGGGTCAAACCGGAGATGGTTCCCTTAATATATTCGTACATAGATTTGCTTTAAAAAAGATATCAAAAACACTATTCTCCGCCCGTCCTGTCAATCTCATGTCTTTGGAGAGGATTTTTGGATAAGACGCCATATCGTCTCCTGTTTTCGAATAAATCGATTGCAAGATAGAGAGCATTTCGAAATGACTCCTCTGAAGCTGTACCGGTTCCTGCAATATCGTAAGCTGTACCGTGCCCGGGGGATGTGCGGATCACAGGTAATCCTGCGGTATAATTTACACCCGATTCGAAGGCAAGCGATTTGAATGGAATTAATCCCTGATCATGGTACATTGCGAGTGTTGCATCGAATTTTTTAAAGTCGCCCGCTCCAAAAAATCCGTCGGCAGGATAGGGTCCAAGGGCGATAATCCCTTCGTCGTTTGCCTGTTTAATGGCAGGAATGATTATACGTTCTTCTTCGTTCCCGATAACACCGCCATCCCCGGCATGAGGGTTGAGACCAAGCACGGCAATTCGAGGTTTCCTGATTGAAAAATCTTCCAGCAATGTTTTGTGAAGAACCCGCAGGTTGCTGACAATAATCTCTTTAGATAAAGAATTAACAACCTGGCTAATTGGGATATGCCCTGTAACGACTCCAATTTTAAGTATGTCACTGATCATGAACATAACAACATTTTTGGTTCCGAATTCTTTGGCAAAGTATTCAGTGTGCCCGGGGAATTTAAAACTTTCCGATTGTATGTTTTCTTTATTTATCGGAGCGGTGACAATAGCGTCAATATCTCCGGATTTAAGGTCCCTAACTGCTGCCTGAAGGGCTGCAAAGGCTGCTTCACCGGCAATCTTGGTAGATTTTCCCAATTCGACCCGTACATCATCACTAACGCAATTGATTAAATTTGGTCGTTTGGTATTGGCATCTTTTGCTGAATTAACCGAATTAAAGGTAAAGATCTCACTGTCCATAGCTTTTCTGTAATAGGCAGCCACTTTCGATGATCCGTAAACTATAGGTGTGCACATCTCAAGGATGCGACTATCGGCCAATGCTTTAATAATTATTTCGTATCCAATGCCATTTATATCTCCGTGGGTGATACCCACTTTAATCTTATGTTGCTCCATTCCAAGCCTTTTAATTGTTAATATATAAACCGTTTACGCAACGGTTAATGGGTCAAATATAAGGTTTTAATCTTAAATTAATTGCTTAAGAAAATCAATCAATAATCTTACTCCGGAAGCAGTGCCTCCTTTAGGCCTGTAATGATCCGGGGCATTCAGGAAGGCAGGACCGGCTATGTCGAGATGTATCCATTTGTAATCAACAAAATTCTCAAGGAATTTTCCTGCAGTAATAGCACCGGCCTCCCTGGATCCGACATTTTTCATGTCTGCAATATCAGATTTTATCAATTCCCCATATTCGTCCCAAAGGGGAAATTCAACAATGCGTTCCCAGGTATTCTCACCTGATTTTTTGAGTGAGCCAAAGAGCGATTCACCGGCATTACCCATTGCAACAATTCCCTGGTGACCGATTGCCATCGAAGCCGATCCGGTTAGAGTGGCGACATCAATAACCAATTCAGGATCATATTCTTTTGCCAGACTGAGTGCATCAGCAAGAATAAGCCGGCCTTCGGCGTCTGTATTTAGAACTTCAACACTCTTGCCATTGTGCATCACGATAACATCACCGGGTGCGTATGCATTCCCATCCGGACGGTTGTCTGTCGCCGGAATCAATGCAATGAGGTTTAAGGGAAGATTACATTTTGCCGCGAAATAAAGAACTGCGGCAACAACGGCACCACCTGCCATATCACATTTCATATAATCCATTGAATCTTTTGTCGGTTTAAGACTAAGACCCCCGGTGTCATAAACTACCCCTTTGCCTACAAGAATAATTGGTTTCAAATTTTTGGCATTCGCGGGTTTCCAGGTTAACACCGAAAAAGTTGGAGGATCGATACTTCCCTGATTCACAGCTATTAATCCACCCATTCCAAGAGCTTTGATTTTATCTTTGTGATAAATATCTGATTCGAAGCCTGATGAAGCACCCAAAGCCACAAAGCATTCGGAAAGTTTAACAGAATTCAAATGAGAGGCAGGCTCGTTAACAAGGTCCCGCGCTATGAATACAGCTTGAACAAGGACCGATAACTCATTAACCTGACTTTGCAAAATGGGTTCTCCTACAAAGTTTATTTGTGTTAAACTCCATGGTGTACCTGAAGCGACAGACCTGTATTTATTAAATTGATAACTACCAAGGGATAAACCTTCAGCTAGAGCGATAATTCCTTTTATATTCTCAGAGTTTACTGTTAAATCTATTTGATTGATATTTTCCTTACGCAATATCGCAGCTATTTCATTTCCCTTTTTTCTGCAATGTTCCTGAAAAGCTCCGTCTTCCTTGCTTAAGTCACTAAAAACGATCAAAATCAGTTCTGTATATCTGTTAAGAACCACAGGTTGATTTTCATCGGGCTGTCTTGTGATATATGACATCTCTTCGCTGCTTAATACCAATTCTCCCAATGACTTACGATCCTGAATAAGCCATCCCTTTGCATAGGAACCGTATTGTGTTTTTTTGTTGATTTCAATTTTCATATCTGGCATATTTGCTTTTTTTACGTGATTTAATCTCTATTTTTTAATGCCCCAAATTTACTACCTTTATAATTATTTAAGAGGATATTCTATATCTGTTAACTATTTGCGGAAGAAAAAGGGAATTTGCAGTATTAAAAATTAATTTTGCGAAATATTCAGGTATTTGAATACTTAATAAATTATGATTCAGGTATAAACAGACAAAAATACTATTAATGAGGAAATGGCGTATTGAAGATTCAGCTGAGCTGTATAACATTACTGGATGGGGTATTAATTATTTTTCGATCAATGACAAGGGCCATGTTGTTGTAACACCCAGAAAAGATGGAGTTGAAGTTGATTTAAAGGAGTTGGTTGAAGAGCTTCAATTACGGGATGTCTCTGCTCCTATGCTGATTCGTTTTCCTGATATTCTGGATAGCCGGATTGAGAAAATGGCGAGTTGTTTTAAGATTGCATCAGAGGAATATTTATACAAAGCTCAGAATTTTATCATCTACCCCATCAAGGTTAATCAGATGAGACCTGTTGTTGAGGAGATTGTCAGTCACGGGAAGAAATTCAATATCGGTCTTGAAGCCGGATCAAAACCTGAATTACATGCAGTAATTGCCATAAACACAGATAATGATTCTTTGATAATCTGTAATGGTTATAAAGATGACGACTACATCGAGCTTGCACTTCTTGCACAGAAAATGGGTCGTCGTATTTTCCTTGTGGTTGAGAAATTAAGTGAGCTCAAACTCATCATTAAAATTGCCAAACAATTTAAAATCAGGCCCAATCTTGGAATTCGGATAAAACTTGCAAGTTCAGGGAGTGGGAAATGGGAAGATTCAGGAGGTGATGTAAGTAAATTTGGGCTTACCTCCAGCGAATTACTTGAGGCTTTGGATATTCTGGAGAAGAATAAAATGAAGGACTGTCTTCATCTGGTTCATTTCCATATTGGCAGTCAGGTAAACAAGATACGACGCATAAAAATAGCCATTCGTGAGGCCTCACAGTTTTACGTACAATTACACCAAAACGGTTACAAGATTAGTTTTGTGGATATTGGTGGTGGTTTAGGGGTAGATTATGATGGTACACGATCGTCAAATAGTGAGAGTAGTGTGAATTACAGTATCCAGGAATATGTTAATGACGTAATTTCAACGATGGTGGATGTGAGTGATAAGAATAATATTCCCCATCCAAATATTATCACAGAATCAGGAAGATCACTTACCGCACACCATTCGGTACTTGTTTTCGAAGTTCTCGAGGCTACAAGTCTGCCAATATGGGAAGAAGAAGAGGAGATTGACCCCAATGACCATGAATTGCTCAAGGAACTTTTCTCACTTTGGAACACACTTAATCAGACCCGGATGCATGAAACCTGGCATGATGCCCAGCAGATTAGGGAGGAGACCCTCGATCGTTTCAGTCTTGGTTTACTGGATCTCCAGACAAGGGCCAAAATAGAAAGGTTATTCTGGTCAATTGCAAAAGAGGTTCAGCAGATGACAAATGGTATGAAACATGTTTCCGAAGAGCTTATCCATCTTCCCAAATTGCTGTCAGACAAATATTTTTGTAATTTTTCGCTCTTCCAGTCCTTGCCCGACTCCTGGGCAATTGATCAGATATTCCCAATTATTCCGATCCAGCGACTTGACGAAAAACCAGATCGTTCTGCAACTCTGCAGGATATTACCTGCGATTCGGATGGAAAAATCGATAATTTTATCTCTACCCGCAATCTCTCGTATTATTTACCAGTTCATACACTTAAACCAAAGGAGCCTTACTACATTGGGGTCTTTCTTGTTGGTGCTTACCAGGAAATCCTCGGAGACTTGCATAACCTTTTTGGAGACACCAATGCCGTACATGTATCGGTTGACGAGGAGGGATATAGTATCGACCAGATTATTGACGGAGAAACTGTTGCCGAAGTTCTTGAATATGTTCAGTACAATCCGAAAAAACTTGTCAGGACCGTTGAAACCTGGGTTACTTCATCAGTAAAATCAGGAATTATAACTGCTGAAGAGGGAAAAGAGTTCCTTTCAAACTACCGTTCGGGATTATACGGTTATACTTACCTGGAATAGAAGAATTTTATATAAATTCCTGATATACCATTATTATAGGGTATTCTGTGACACAAAGCTAAATTGTGAAACAGGATACCCTATCTTTTTATACCCTTCAATAAATAAATTGAGTTAAATAAATAAGGATCTTTATTTTCATCCTGAGAGAAATGCTATCAGAGAAATATTCACTTCATGTTAAAAATATTTATTAAGACATTATATATTAATGCTTTACTCCAATATAGCTAAATTTATAAGATGTATTAAATGAACTTAATGAATGAATTCCTGTAATCGTAGAATTCAATCAAATTTTTGTGATAAATCTTTTTTACATATGTAAATATTTTATTTACGTTATTGCATTTTATGTAAATATTTTTATTATATTTGAAACTTTTCTTCGAACAATAAAATTATTAATTTACATTGATAAATTAATTTCAAATTACTAAACTGTCAGGTTCCTTCAAAATACTACCTAACACTCCTTCCTTTCTAAATAATCTTTCTTCAAAAAAGACTATCTGAGAAGAGATATGTCAAATTCTGAAAGTGTAATTATTTAAAAATTCATAGAATAACGCAATAATTATCCTAAATATCAGGGTAATACTGGCATTATAAGAATCTTTATCTATTTAGAAATATTCTATATTGAGAGTTGCCTATTCCATATTAATTTCTGCTTTTTTACTCATTAGCAACGCCTTATATGGGTACATATACGATGTAGAAAATAGTAAGAGCTTTAATACTGATAATCATTACCCGCCCAGCACGGGCCCAAAATCTGAATATCACCTTCAAACATTTAAATTTCAAGGACCGGGGGTAAGTTTTACAAAGACTGACGTAACCTGTTTTGGTGCAAGTACAGGATCAATAGATCTTATAATTTCAGGAGCCGATGGGACAGAAATTTTTTCCTGGACCGACGACCCGGCAATAACTACAAAAACTCGGACAAACCTCCCCGCAGGTTCCTATGTAGCAACTGCAACAAACGGTTCAGGTTCAACACAGATAACTATAGCTATAGATCAGCCTGCAGCCCCTTTAACAGCTTCAATTTCCAGTCAGACCAATGTGTTGTGTTTCGGTCAGGCGACAGGGTCGGCAGTCATTACGGCCATAGGTGGTACTGCCCCGTATGTGATTACTCCGGCTCAGACAGGGCTAACTGCCGGTTTACATACATTCACAGTAACCGATGCAAACGGATGTACGACCTCGGTTGATGTGACAATCACGCAGCCTGCAGCAGCATTAACCGCTTCACTTACCAGTCAGACCAATGTGTTGTGTTTCGGTCAGGCAACCGGATCGGCAGTCATTACGGGCACAGGTGGTACTGCCCCTTATGTGATTACGCCGGCTCAGACAGGACTAACTGCCGGTTTACACACATTCACAGTAACCGATGCAAACGGATGTACGACCTCGGTTGATGTGACTATCACTGAACCGGCATCAGCTTTAACCGCTTCAATTTCCAGTCAGACCAACGTGCTGTGTTTCGGTCAGGTGACAGGGTCGGCAGTCATTACGGCCACAGGTGGCACAGCCCCGTATGTGATTACTCCGGCTCAGACAGGACTAACTGCCGGTTTACACACATTCACAGTAACCGATGCAAACGGATGTATGACCTCAGTTGATGTGACGATCACACAACCTTCATCCGCGTTAACCGCTTCACTTACAACTCAGGTCAATGTGCTGTGTTTCGGTCAGGCGACAGGGTCGGCAGTCATTACGGCCACAGGTGGTACTGCCCCTTATGTAATTACGCCGGCTCAGACAGGACTATCTGCCGGTTTACATACATTCACAGTAACCGATGCAAACGGATGTACGACCTCGGTTGATGTGAAGATTACACAACCTACAGCCGCGTTAACCGCCTCACTTACCAGTCAGACCAATGTGCTTTGTTTCGGTCTGGCGACCGGATCGGTAGTCATTACGGCCACAGGTGGTACTGCCCCTTATGTAATTACTCCGGCTCAGACCGGACTAACCGCAGGATTACACACGTTCACAGTAACCGATGCAAACGGGTGTACGACCTCGGTTGATGTGACGATCACACAACCTTCAGCAGCGTTAACTGCTTCACTTATCAGTCAGACCAATGTGCTGTGTTTCGGTCAGGCGACAGGGTCGGCAGTCATTACGGCCACAGGTGGTACTGCCCCGTATGTGATTACTCCGGCTCAGACCGGACTAACCGCAGGATTACACACGTTCACAGTAACCGATGCAAACGGGTGTACAACCTCGGTTGATGTGACAATTATACAGCCAGCTGCCGCGTTAACCGCATCACTTACCAGTCAGGTCAATGTGCTGTGTTTCGGTCAGGCAACCGGGTCGGCAGTCATTACGGCCATAGGTGGTACTGCTCCATATGTCATTTCTCCGGCTCAGACCGGACTAACCGCAGGATTGCACACATTTACAGTAACCGATGCAAACGGGTGTACGACCTCGGTTGATGTGACGATCACTGAACCGGCCTCAGCTTTAACCTTAATTACGAATCAGGTAAATGCTTTATGTTACAATTCTGCTTCAGGAACTGCCGCAGTGATTCCATCAGGTGGAACAGCACCATATTCGTATACCTGGAATACGACACCTGTGCAGATTACACCAACAGCTACCGGATTATCTGCCGGGAATTATTCTGTAACAGTAACAGATCTAAATGGTTGTAGTTCGAATGCTAACATAACTATAACCCAGCCACCTCTACTTTCCATAAGTACAATCTCTTCAAACTCGCCGATATGTCAGGGTTCTGCTTTGAATTTAAATGTAATTGCTACTGGTGGGACTCCAAATTATTCATATTCCTGGACCGGCCCAAACGGTATTGTATCTGTTGATCAGAATCCGTCGATCATCAACACATTACCAGTGGCTTCAGGCACCTATTCGGTTGTTGTATCTGATGCCAATGGCTGTAATACCACCTCAGGCACTTTAGCAACAATCAACCCAACCCCTACTGCAATTCTTACACCGGCCTCGCAGGCAATATGTTCGGGAGTTAAAACATCCCTCGATATAACGGGAACGGTCCCAGGAACAACGTTTTCGTGGACTGCTGCTCTTTCTTCAGGTACAGCCACAGGTTATACAAATGGAACGGGAACATCCATTGCACAAACCCTGACAAATACGACATCAGCACCCGCAACAATAACATACCAGGTAACTCCATCTGCCAACGGATGTTCAGGGACTCCTGTGAGTGTGATTGTAACCGTTAACCCCATTCCAAATGTCACGGCAACCCCATCAGCACAACTAATTTGTACCGGGACAACAACCGGGATAATCTTAACAAGTACCACAGCTGGGACAACTTTTTCCTGGACAGCATCAGTTACTTCCGGGAGTGCCTCGGGCTATTCCCCAGGAAGTGGAAACAGTATAAATCAATCCCTTATAAATATATCTTCCGCTCCGGCGGTTGTTACTTATGCAATCACTCCTACTGCAAATGGTTGCAGTGGCAATCCAATTTCTGTTGACATAACAATTAATCCGGATGCAACACTATCGCTAACTTCACCTCTAACGACAAAATCACAGGTAATCTGTATCAATACACCACTGACCCCGATTACTTATTTGACTGGAGGAAGCGGTACAGGAGCATCAATTACCTCGGGTGCCCTACCGGCCGGTGTAACAGGTGTTTTTTCATCAGGAGTATTTACAATCAGCGGTACGCCTGTGGTTCCGGGGACTTTCCTTTACACATTAACTACAACCGGCCCTTGTTTGCAGGCTTCGGCATCAGGGACCATTACATCGTACCCGACTCCATCAGTTAATGTAATACAGGACAGGCCTTATTGTACTGGGTTAACAACCTCATCAATTGCAGTTTCCGGTCCGGTTCCGGGTACTTCTTTCAACTGGACAAACAGCAATCCTGCAATAGGATTAGCTGCAAGCGGATCAGGCAATATTCCGGCTTTTTTAACAACGAACAGCACATCAGACCCAATTTCAGCAATAATAACGATTACCCCAACTGCAAATGGTTGTACAGGTATTCCTTCAACATTTTCTATTACTGTAAATCCAGGTCCGATTCTTAATTCTCCCTTATCAGGTAGTACATGCAGTGGAAGTTTATTTACTTACGTTCCTTTATGTCAGACATCCGGAACTGTATTTTCATGGAACCGGTCGGCTATTGCAGGCATAAGCAATACGGCAGCCACGGGAAGTGGAAATATAAACGAGACATTGGTGAATGTAACTACAAATCCTGTAAATGTCACCTATGCGTATACTTTATCAGCAAATGGCTGCTCCAATATTCAAAATGTAATAGTAACTGTACTACCAGTACCGGCCTTAACCTCAACATTAACACCATCCGACATTTGCAGTAACACACTTTTCAGTTATACGCCATCCTATAATATAGCCAGATCTACTGCAACATGGAGCAGAGCCGTTGTTTCCGGCGTTAGCAATCCTGCAGGTTCCGGGTCGGGAGTTATAAGTGAAACGCTTGTCAACACGACTACAGGGCTTGTTGATGTTGTTTATGTTTATACTGTAAGCGCATCAGGTTGCACTAAAACACAGAATGTAACTGTACGCGTAAAGCCTACTCCTGTATTATCAAGTTCACTGTCATTGCCTTCGATATGCAGTAATTCAGTTTTATCATATACCCCATCGAGCGAAACCAGTGGAGTGACTTTTATCTGGAACCGGTCAGCTTCTGCCGGGATAACTCCGGCAGCAGGATCCGGACTGAATAATCCAAATGAAACTTTAATCAATTCATCTGCCAGTCCAATCAACATAATTTATACCTATACTTTGTCAGGCCAGGGTTGTACAAACACTCAGAACGTAATAGCGACGGTATTGCCAGTACCTGTTTTAAGCAGTCCTAATTCTCTGTCGACTATATGCAGCAACACAATATTTAGCTATACACCTGCGAGTGCTACCCCAGGAACAACTTTCACCTGGACACGGGCAGGAATCGCGGGAATCAGTAACCCGTCAGCAAGCGGAACCTCAAATCCTAATGAAGTCCTGATAAACACAACAGGTGCACCAGTTGATGTAACCTACAATTATACATTGACTTCAGCTGGTTGCAGTCATTCTCAGAATATTGTTGTCAGGGTTAATCCGATACCTTCTCTTACAAGTTCATTAGCACCCCAGGCTATTTGCACAAACACTACATTCAATTATTCACCAGCCGGCGGAACCTCAGGAACAACATACTCGTGGAGCAGGGCCGCCGTTACAGGCATCTCTAATCCTTCATCTTCAGGGACAGGCAATATCAATGAAACACTCATAAATACAACATCCAACCCGGTTAATGTAACCTACTCCTATATTTTATCTGCAGGTGGTTGTGTAAATCCTACCGTTTATAATGTTGTCGTGACTGTTAATCCCCGGCCCGTTCTAACGAGTACAACGGCTCCGGTTACGATTTGCAGCGGTTCTTTATTTTCATATGTACCAACCAGTATTACCGCCGGAACAATTTTCTCATGGACGCGATCATCAGTTGGTGGGTTGAGTAATCCAGCTTCATCTGGCACCGGAGATCCTCAGGAGGTCCTGACAAATACCTCCTCTTCTGCAGTTAATGTTACCTATGTTTACTCTCTTTCTGCTAATGGGTGTACTAATCCTACAACATATAATGTCGTCGTAACAGTAAATCCTGTCCCGGTCCTGACAAGTTCCCAGACACCCCCGGCAATTTGCAGCAATACCCTATTTTCGTATACTCCTGCCAGTACTACAACCGGAACAATTTTCACCTGGAACCGGGCAGCAATTCCAGGAATCAGCAATCCTGCTGCAGCAGGAACGGGGAATCCATCTGAGATACTTATCAATACAACTAATTCGCCAATAAGTGTTGTTTACATTTACTCATTATCATCAAACGGATGCAGTCCATCAACATTCAGCATCACAGTTACAGTTAATCCGCAACCAGTCTTAACCAGCACGCTGGTGCCACCGGCAATTTGCAGTAATTCGCTATTTTCTTATACTCCCGCCAGTTCAACATCCGGGGTATTATTCAACTGGACTAGGGCAGCGCAACCGGGAATAAGCAATCCGGCCTCATCAGGAACAGGTGATCCTGCAGAAACGCTCTTTAATACGACAGCAGTTCCTGCCAATGTAAGCTATACCTACACATTAACCGCTAAGGGATGTGCCAGCGCGACCCCGTACAATGTAGTTGTATTAGTGAATCCTGTTGCGACGCTTACAAGCACACTCGCACCGTCTGCAATTTGCAGCAATTCATTATTCTCATATACTCCAACAAGTAGTACCCCAGGTACTGTTTTTAACTGGACAAGGAATATAATTTCAGGGATTAGCAATCCGGCAGGTTCCGGCACCGATGATCCAAACGAAACACTTATAAACACAACTAATGCTCCTGTAGTTGTCACATATGTTTATACCCTATCCGGAGGAGGCTGCAGTAATACCTCCACAGCTAATGTAAATGTCCTGGTCAATCCCAATCCATTGATTACCAGTTCGTTGAATCCCCCCGCGATTTGTACAAATACAACATTTTTTTATACTCCGGCTGGCAATATTCCCGGAACATCTTTTAGCTGGAACCGGGCTATGGTGCCAGGTATCACTAACAGTTCGGGGACGGGTACAGGCAATCCAAATGAAACATTAGTCAATACAACTTCTGACCCTGTAAATGTCACCTATAAATATACCCTTACAGCAAATGGGTGTGTTAATTCATCCACCTATGATGTAATAGTGTCAGTCAAACCCAAACCTGTTCTTTCGAGTACACTAAATCCTCCGGCAATATGCAATAATTCATTATTTTCATATCTTCCAACGAGTAATACAGCAGGAACGCAATTTAGCTGGAGCAGAGGGTTAGTTGCCGGAATCTCCAATCTTGCCGCAAGCGGAACGGGCGATCCAAATGAAATCCTGATTAATACTACAAATGCACCTGTTAATGCATTATATGTTTACCAATTATCAGCCAATGGGTGTACTAATTCCACAGTCTATCATGTAACTGTGACAGTAAATCCGGATCCAGTACTTACAAGTACGTTAACCCCATCTGGAATATGTAGCAATTCAGTTTTTTCATATAATCCTACGAGTTATACAGGAGGGACAACATTTAGCTGGAGCAGGGCGTCTGTAGCGGGAATTTCGAATGCCCCGGCATCCGGAACTAATAATCCGATGGAAACCCTAATCAACACAACCACTTCTCCAATTTCTGTGACTTTTAATTACTCATTATCAGCAAATGGATGCACAAACCCGGTAACCTATAGTGTTGTTGTCATTGTTAATCCTGTTCCTGTACTGACAAGCAGTTTATCACCTCCGGCAATTTGCAGTAACACGCTGTTTTCGTACACCCCGCTTAGTGATATTGCCGGAACTACGTTTGCCTGGACAAGAAGTGCCGTACCAGGAATAAGTAATCAGGCGTCGTCCGGGGCAGATAATCCTAATGAGACTTTAATAAATACATCCAATGTACCAGTCAGTGTAACTTACATATACAGATTAAATCATGGAAGTTGTGCCAACCCGACTCCATATAATGTTGTTGTACAAGTCAATCCGACTCCGGCATTAGGTACAACATTAAATCCTCCCGGAATTTGCAGTAATAATGTTTTCAGCTATTTACCTTCAGGAAATATTAACGGATCAACATTCCAATGGAACCGGCCGGCCGTTGCAGGGATTAGTAATCCGGCAGCATCAGGTTCAGATAATCCGAATGAGACTCTTGTGAATACAACTACAAATCCTGTTACGGTATCGTATATCTATTCGGTTTCTGCGAGCGGCTGCTCAAATACTCAAAATGTCAATGTAGCAGTAACCCCTGAACCCGCCCTTACAAGCTCACTTGCACCTCCCGGTATATGCAGTAACACATTATTTGCCTACCTGCCCACCAGTAATATTTCAGGAACGACCTATACCTGGAGTCGTGCCGCAATAGCTGGAATAACAAATTCAGCAACAACAGGAACAGGAAATATTTCTGAAATACTGGTGAATTCGACAGGTTCCCCTATAACTGTGAATTATGTCTATACCTTGTCCGCTGGCGGATGTGTAAATCCCAATACGTACACTGTATCAGTTAGCGTGATTCCAAGTCCCATTTTGACAAGTTCTCCCTCGCCGGCGGACATTTGCAGTGGCAGTATCTTTTCGTATAATCCAACGAGTTCAACATCAGGTATAACATTTAACTGGAGCAGGGCAGCTATTGCCGGGATCAGCAATCCTCAGGCTACGGGTACGGGTAATCCCGACGAAACATTAATGAATACGACAGGCGCAACGATATATGTCACTTATGTGTATTCACTTTCAATTAACGGATGTTCACCCCCACCTGTTTTTAATGTGACATTTGGTGTAAAACCAGTTCCGGTCTTAACTAGTTCTCTTACACCGACAGGCATTTGCAGTAACACTCTATTTTCCTACAATCCTGCCAGCAGTACTCCCGGCACGACATTTACCTGGACCAGGGCAGCAGTGACAGGAATTAGTAATCAGGCTGCCTCCGGGAATGATAATCCAAATGAATATCCAGACAATACAACAACAAGTCCGATTGACGTTGGATATGTTTACACGCTGACTGCAAATGGCTGCACAAATACGCAGAATGTAACTGTCAGGGTAACCCCAATGCCAACACTGACAAGCCTGATCAACCCACCAAACGTATGCAGTACTCATCCATTCACTTATACCCCAACAAGTAATGTTACAGGAATTACATTTAACTGGAGCAGGGCAGCTGTTGCCGGAATAAGTAATCCCGCAGCAACCGGCGTAGGCGCCATCAATGAAAACCTTGTCAATACAACATTAAGCTCAGTCATGGTTACCTACATTTATACCCTGAGCCTGAATGGATGCACAAACAGCGCTATAGTGCAGGTCCTTGTCGTCCCAGCCCCACCCGTAACCGTTAATTCCTCTTCAACAACGGTATGCGCGGGCGGAACAATCGATTTATCCTCTTCCACAACAGTTACACTGCAGAAAATCTCTCTCTTGTCTGAAACATTTGAAGGCGCAACACCCACCTGGACAAAAACGAATAATTCATCAGGTGGTACAGCAGCCAGCCAAGCGAGTACCGCCTGGGCACCCCATGCTGACGGGTATCTTACGTTTCACTCCAACAATAACTCTCAATTTTATCTCTCGAATAGTTCAGGGCATTCAGGCACTACTTCAACAATTCTTCAATCACCCCAGATTAGCATTGCCGGATATAGTATTTTAACATTGGATTTCTATCACTACTATCGTTACAATAGTGTTGAATCGGCAAAGGTCGATGTCTCAACCAATAATGGAACAACATGGACTACTGTTGCAACTTATACTTCCACTCAAGGGTCACCGGCTGCATTTGCTCATCCATCAATTGATTTAAGTTCGTTTACACCCAATGCGAATATTACGATCCGTTTCAAATACGATGCATCTCAGGACTATTATTGGGCTATTGACAATGTGACAGTAACCGGAACTGTTTCCCCAACTATAAACTGGAGTTCAGTACCTTCAGGGTTTACCTCAACACTGGCCAGCCCTACCAATGTCAGTATTGCACAAACAACTACATACACCGCTACTTATTCCTATCCCGGATTTACATGTACCGGTCAGGCGTCTGTAACTGTTCAAAAAATTGTTGACACGGAACCGCCTGTCATTATAAACGTTCCTCCGGATGTAACTTTTGAATGTGGTGATTGTATAACGGCTTTCACAAATGCTGACTTTGAGCAGAATCAGACGATTAATCCCTGGGCATATGTTCATAATCCGGGAGTACCAGGTTGGCTGACTACAGCCCCAAAGGGGAACATGGAGATTCAGCATTCCGGCTGTGCCCCATGCGGGAATCCGATTTCTTACCAGGGGAATTATCATGCTGAACTTAACTCGGATGAGATGGGTGATTTTTACCAGCAGTTTTGTACTGTTCCGACCACAACAGTTCAGGTAATTTTCCATCACATGAAAAGGGTGCCACCTTCTCCAAATAATTTGCCTGATGTTATGGGAGTTTTCACAGGTCCGGACCTGGCTCATTTAACTCAGGTCTATACCGCCTCGACCACAAGTACTACATCATGGACAACGAATATAGTAAACGTGCCAATCCCGGTAGGACAAATCTCAACTATTTTTCTTTTCCGCGCGATATCCACTTCATCGGGAAACCTTACATATGGTAACTTAATTGATGGCATTCAAGCAGTAACCTTGTTTGATTCATTCCTGTTGCCCAGTGCAACAGACAATTGTCCGGGAGTAGATTTGTCTATCAATGAGCAAAAAATTCCTGGAACATGTGCCAGTAATTACACACTCATACGGACCTGGACTGCCAAGGACGCAGCAGGCAATGTCTCAACAGCCAAACAGACCGTTACAGTAGGGGATTTCATAGCACCGGTATTACATGGAATACCTGCAGATATGACTATAAGTTGTGAAACACCCGTGCCCGCACTTCCAACAATAACTGCGACTGACAATTGTGTTCCACCACCGAGTATTACGATCACCTATCTTGGTGAGACAATAACACCTGGGAGTTGTCCGAACAATTATACTTTAACGCGTAGCTGGAAAGCAACGGACTTATGTAATAATTCAAGTACTGGCAGCTATAAAATAACAGTACGGGATATAACGGCTCCTGTAATTACACTACCTCCTCCAATTTTGATTAGCTGTGGCACCTCAATCCTGCCTGCCTTTACAGGAATGGCTACTGTTACAGATAACTGTGATCCCAATCCTGTTCTTACCTGGACTGATAAGACAACTCCGGGATCATGTCCGGGAAATTTTGTTATCAATCGTACATGGATTGCAACCGATCAATGTGGTAACAGTACGACGGCAATTCAAGCTATCGTTCTCCAGGATATTACAGTACAGGATATCACACCTCCGGTAATCACACTACCTCCGGCTTTTCCTGTAAATTGTGGTTCGCCTGCAAATCCTGCCGATATCGGTTGGGCGACTGTAACGGACAACTGTGATCCTAATCCAACTTTAACGTACACAGATGTAAACACGCCGGGAACATGCTCAGGAAACTCAAGAATCATTCGTACATGGACCTCTGTTGATGCTTGCGGTAATGTAAGAAATATAGACCAGACGATTATTATTCAGGATATTGTCCCACCAGTCATATCTCTGCCCGCAAATATTACAATCAGTTGCGACGCGTCTGCATTTCCGGCAGTGACTGGAACTGCAACGGCTACTGATAATTGTGATCCTGCTCCGGTAATCACTTATGCGGATGTTATAAATCCAGGTTCATGTGGCAGTTCACGGATTGTTTCACGAACGTGGACAGCTACCGATGCATGTGGAAATATTAGTCATGCGGTTCAAACCATAACAAAACAAGATAATACACCACCTGTAATAAATTGTCCCATACCCATAACAATAAATTGTGACGCTTCGTCACTACCGGCTAATACAGGTACTGCAACTGCTACCGATAATTGTGACCTCTCACCTTTAATTACCTATACTGATGTCACAGTCCCGGGAAGTGAAACCGGAAACTCACAAATTACGCGTACCTGGAAGGCAACGGATGCATGTGGAAATTATTCCAACTGCGTGCAACTCATCACGGTTCACGATGTTAATCCCCCGATAATTACCTGTCCGGCAAATATTACTTTAAACTGCAATGAATTACCCGTTACAGCCACGACTGGTATTGCAACTGCAATAGATAACTGTGATCCGGCACCGGTTATTACCTATTCGGATGTGACTGTTTTAGGCAGTTGTCCTGGCAGTTCAATCCTATCCCGTACATGGACCGCAAGGGATGCTTCAGGAAATTTGTCCGCATGCGTACAGACGATCACAATTCAGGATGTGACACCTCCGGTAATAACCTGCCCTGGAAATAAAAGTGTCAATTGTGATGAATCCACCGACCCGACGGTCACAGGAACTTCGAAGGCAACAGATAATTGTGATCCTAGTCCTGTAATAACTTATAATGATGCCATATCAGCAGGAAGCTGCCCTGGAAACCACAATATTTCAAGAACCTGGACTGCCCGGGATGCATGTGGCAATATCAGTACATGTGTTCAAATTATAACAATTCAGGACATTAAACCTCCGGTAATTACCTGTCCACAAAATATTACAATCTCTTGTTCTTCATCATCTTTACCGGCAAGTACAGGCGTAGCCACTGCGGTTGACGGGTGCGACACAGATCCTGTAATCAATTATTCTGATATCATAAATCCTGGAAGCTGTGCGTCAAATTACACAATTTCGCGCACCTGGAAGGCAACTGATAACTGCGGCAATTCAGTCACATGCATTCAAACAATAACAGTTCAGGATAACACACCACCCGTAATAGTTTGTCCTTCCAATCTGACTATAAATTGCCAGAGTTCCATCTTGCCGGCAAATACAGGTATAGCAAGTGCGACAGATAATTGCGGTAGTACACTCTCCTTAAGTTTTTCAGACGTTACAAGTCCTGGTAGCTGCCCTGGCAATTCTGTTATAAGCCGGACATGGACGGCTGTAGATGGCTGCGGAAATGTGGGAACCTCGGTTCAAATAATAACAATCCGGGATATTTCGGCACCGGTAATCACGTGTCCAACACCTAAAACGATTAACATTGAGGATTCATCCCTTCCTTCCAATACTGGTTTCGCAACGGCAATTGATAATTGCGATCCTAATCCTGCTATCGCCTCCTCCGATGTTATAACACCGGGGAGCTGTCCGGGAAAGTATACGATCACCCGTAAATGGACTGCGACAGATGTCTGCCTAAATACGAGTACGTGTGACCAGATTATTACAGTTCAGGATATTACGCCACCTGAAATCACCTGTCCGGGAAATAAAACGCTAAACTGCGGAGATTCATTTATTCCTGCGTCCACGGGCACCGCTACGGCAACAGATAACAGCGGTATACTCCCGACAATTACCTATACAGATGCGGTTCAGGAAGGAACATGTGTTGGAAATCGTACAATAACGCGGTCCTGGCGTGCCACTGATAATTGTGGTAACTTTAGTGTTTGCGACCAAATTCTAATCATTCAGGATACTACACCACCGGTAATTACAAGTCCTCCAAATATTACAATTAATTGTGATGCGGATATTTCACCATTAGTGACAGGTTTTGCTACTGCCATTGATACCTGTGACCCAACGCCTGACATTGCCTATTCCGACACAAACGCACCGGGTAGTTGTGCGGGAAATTCAATTATCACAAGAATCTGGTCAGCAACTGACGGATGTGGAAATAAATCAACAATTAGCCAATTAATTACAGTCCGGGATAATACAGCTCCCATCCTGAATTGACCGGCAACAATAACAATCAATTGTGACGATTCATCGCTACCTGAAGTTACCGGAGAAGCTACAGCGACAGATAATTGCGATCCATCCCCTTCGTTAAGTTATACTGATAAAATTCAAGCAGGCAGCTGTGCAAACAATTATACAATCACAAGAACCTGGCTGGCTACCGACAAATGTAATAATTCCAGTACGGGTGTTCAGACTATTGTGGTTCAGGATGTAACACCTCCTTCGATAACATGTCCGGGCCCGCTTATGGTTGAATGTTTATCTGATGTACCGGCACCTGATATATCTAAAGTCCAGGTTAGTGACAATTGTGGAGGCGTTGTGACAGTAGTTCACACAGGTGATGTTTCTGACGGAAATAATTGCCCAAATTTCATTACGCGTACCTACAAGGCAACCGATGAATGTGGAAATTCATCTACCTGTTCACAATTTATCATAATAGAAGATCACACACCACCGGTACTTGCAGGTGTCCCGGATGATCTCACAGTTGAGTGCATTGCAGTACCTGCAGCAGGAAGCGTTACTGCAACAGATAATTGTAACCTACCTCCCGTAGTCACCTTTATTGAGACAACACTCCCGAGATCCTGTCCGGGAAGTTATACGACATCCAGAAAGTGGACAGCGACAGATAAATGTAACAACTCCATAAGTGCCACGCAAGTGATAACTGTTCAGGACATTACTCCTCCGGCAATAACCTGTCCGGTTGCGGGTAATCAAACAGTTGATACAAACTCGGGCAATGTGTATCTCCACCCAAATACAACATGGGACGCCTCTGCCACTGATGCCTGCAGTAATTTTTCTCTTGATGCTACATTAAGCGGTGCTACAACAGGAAGTGCTCTCCCGTCATTAAAAGGTATTGCCTTCAATTCAGGAGTCACAACAGTGACGTGGAATGCAATGGATGCATGCGGTAATCACTCAACCTATTCTTATCCTGTTACTGTTAATGCCGGTGCAGATTTGTCAATCTCTATCGCGGCCCTACCAACCACAGTAACTCTGGGGCAGAATCTGGCTTATACAATCTGGGTAAAAAATCTTGGACCATCACCAGCCGCTAATGTAACAGTTAGTGAAATACTACCCCCAGGATTGAAATTAGTGAGTTTCTCTTCAAACCTTGGGACCTGGGATGGGAATTCAACCTGGTCAGTTGGAAGTCTAAATTTCGCTGATATCGCAACTCTTACAATTACGGCACAGGCAGATCTTAACCATTGTTCGGATTTCACAAACACTGTTACTGTAACTTCTGCCACAGCTGACCCGGTTCTCACAAATAATACAGCCTCTGAAACGACAACTACTTTAGATTCCACAGATCCCATAATACTAAATTGTCCGGTTACACGGATTATAGCGGGATGCACAACCGGCGACATCAGTGGGCCTGTTTTTTCAATTGCGACGGCAACATCTGATTACACTGAATTCAGTAATTCGATAAATCAGGGAAATGCTACCGACAATTGTGGTATCACGGCCGTAACTTATCAGGATGTTGCAAATGGAAGTGCACCTATAGTAGTTTTCAGAACGTGGACAATAATTGATGGAGCGGGCAATAAATCCACATGTCAGCAAAGGATTGAAGTAGTGGACAATACTCCGCCGGCTTTTAATCCTCCGTCACCTTTCAGCTTTTGTGTGGAGAATGTTACCTCAGCCGCATATGTCGCAAACGGATTAAAGATTAATCCAGACCCGGATTATTACCTGTTTAGAAAAGGGAACACGGTACTCGATCTCGATGCTGTTACGAATAGTTTTAGCGATAACTGCTGTGATGTAGCCAGCCTCATCATTCATTGGAGGATCGATTTTACGGATACCCCAAATCAAATTCCGCCTCCTGCCGTTCTCAGACATGCTTCGATTACAGGAACAGGGCAACCTTCTGCATACGGTTCAGATATTATTATGCCTGGAGACGGAGTAAGCTTTAAGAGTGTCATTCATACAATATCCTACTGGTTAGTAGATTGTAACGGAAATTCTTCTATAAACAAGACTGTAAACATTACTATAAATCCCAGACCAAACGTCAGGTAATTACATACTTATTATCCTTAAAAAATGAGGAAAATGAAACAACTGTCACTAATTGAAAACAATTGCTCAGGGAAATATGATGCATTTAACATCTTCCTGACTCAGAATAAGGGAAAGGGTCCGCCTGGACGGTGAGCTGGTCCGGGAAGGGCAATCATCCGTTTCCGGACTTGATCAAAATAAGCTTAAATAATAATCAATAATAAAACAAATTTTTTTATTACCAATTCTCAAATCAATTTCACAATTAATTATTACTATCATGAAAAAGCAAATTTTTATTCTCGTATTGGCAATTTTTTCAAGTGTTGCAACAGCCTTAGGTCAGGCAGTACCAGGAACTCCAGCTGTTCCGTTAACCTGTGCGGCAAATGACCCGTTAAACCCAATTGCAGGTCGTCCGTATGATTATCAGGCTATTTTAGCCCCTGCCGGAGGAACAGCTTTTTGGTATGCAACCAAGTCTACAACGTTTACAACAGCAGGTGCAAGAGTCGCAACAATTATTCCTGCAGACGGAGTAGCTATTGCCACAGGAGCAGTAAATTACAATACACCAATTACCCCAGCCGCATCACCAACATCTACAACAGTAACCTGGACCTCGGCAGGACTTGCAGGTATTGATAAGACTACAAACCCCTTGTTTATGGTAGTCGAGTATTCTGGACCAACATGTTCAAACAACCTTAAGGTGATGCAGATCATCCCAAAAATCGCGTTCACAGTTGATATTACCAACATGGCACATGGAGCTACACCTACTCCTCTCGCATATGGAGTCGCTGAAAGCCAGTGTTTTGATTTGGTTCAATCAGCTAAATTCGATTTGGCAACAGGTCAGGTTATCATTGACTATGGAACAAACGTTCTTTATTTCGAAGTAATCGGAGCCAACTTTACAGGTAATTACCTTCCAACATTGAGGCTCACAGGACTACAGGGAACACAAACAGCTACAATAGACTGGGGTTATACAATCGGTACTTACGGATCAAATCTTGTCACAGATCAGTCTGGTGCAACAGTTACAACTCCACAGTTTACTGTTACTACTACGGCTCCTTCCACAGACAAAGGTGTATCTATTTATGTAAGAGTTACGGTAAAGAATCATGGTTTTGAAGGACTTGCTGACACTCCTCTTACCTTGGCCGTTGAAGCCATTGATGGTACTCCACAAGCCAATAAGGATGTAGATCCTGACTGCGTTACCTTTACAGATTATGGTGACCTTGCTGTTCAGACACTCAATTTGAGGCCATCCGTTACTCCAGGTACTCCAATGATGCCACAGGTTCCTTAATTTCTTAATTATTTAATTTTTCAGAACAAATTGCTTTTTCATGGTCCGCTACTTCATCCGGTCAGGCCAAAGTCTGACCGGATGGTAGGCAGGGAAATGAAAAAAGACTAAAAAACTGATAATTATGAACCATGAAAAAATATCCTCATGGCCCACCCGGCCAAAACGCTTATTGTATCAAAAATACAAGAGGCGATCCTAACTTATGGATAAATAGTTTTTTTCGGGCACAAATAACGTATTTCGGTTGCCATTATGATATCTGACTTACCTGTTAAAACAGTGTATGTCAGGCTTTTTTGTTTCTAAGCGAGAAATATTTTGGGTTCAGTTTGCCTTCATCTGACGGTTTATTAACCCTGCTTTTCCGTTAAAACCACAAAGAATATCAATAATGACACACAACCGGGATGGGCCTGATATTGGGTTCGCCGGGCCATTTTGTGGCGCCCCTGACGACCCTCGGATCAATGGCCCCAACTTTCGCAGAGAATCTGCTATTGTGCTTATATTCATTTATATAACTGACTTTTTACAGTCAGGATGGGGATGTAGTGTCTTAAATAAAATCAAAAAAATGAAAAATGGTCCATAACAAAGGAGGACCTGGTACAAGGCTCACATGTATTCCAGGGCAATCAAACGGGATTCTGTACCCGAATGTGAGCCAAGAAAACAGATTATTTCTTAATCAATTAATAATCTGTGCTTTAATCAGATTTTAAAATCTGGATATAGAGGAACTATATGCTTTAGGAAAGAGGAAAAATGAAATTAGTGCGAAAGGCTAATAAAAATATTAGAAAGCTGAAGTTGTAAATTAAATGAGGCAACTACTGTACATAGCACGTCTGGCGTGGGTAATGATATTACCTCTGCTGTTGGCTTTGACTTCGGTCAGGGCTCAGACCGTTGTGTACCGTGGTGATACTACATCACTTACAGTCCATCAGATACCCGGGGATACTTATAGTTGGGAACTATACAGTGATGGAACAGTTGACTTTGCAAAAACTCCGGGAAATTGTCCTGCTTCATCCGCGCAGTTCACTAATGGGAATATAGGATCTAAAGTGAATGTAAGATGGTTAAAAACAGGCACATACTTTTTCAAAGTTACAGCTGTCAACTCAATTAACTGCACAAATAACTTAAAAATCGGCATCACAATCGTTAAGGAGGCCTTACCAACTGCGGCGATCACACCTCCTGATCCTATTTGCCTCGGCGAAACAGCGAAGCTTAGTGTCATACTCACCGGGACAGGTCCATGGGATGTAACCTTTACAGACGGCATAAAGATATGGACAGTGTCGAATGTAAGCATTTCGCCATATACGTTGATTGTCAAACCGTCAGTGACAACCAGCTTCCGAATAACTCAGGTGAAAGACCAAACCGGGATAAATAGTACGCCATCCAGTCCTGTAACCCTCCAGGTAAAGCCTAAGCCGGCAAGCTCAAGAATTTATTTGTATCAACCTTAAGACTAGGTTGGAGTGATGGTATAAAAGAGGGAGATGGTGAGAAGTGGAGAGAGTGAGAAGTGGAGATGGTGAGAAGAAGAGAGAGTGAGAAGAGGAAAAAGGGATGATTAGAGAGAGAAGAAAATGAAGGAATAAAAAGAAATAGAATTTAGATGAGAACGCTCAGATACATATACCTATTGCTACTGCTGATAGTTGCCTTAAAGGCAGCAGGTCAGTCGTATGTAATTGATAAAGTGTGTCTGGGTGCCGAACGTCATTACCGAATTGACGGAGAACCTGGCTCGACATACATTTGGCAACTCACAGATATCTCAGGAAACCAGGTGAATATGGGTGATCTTACGGGGGTTAATTTCTCAGTCAATGACTCATCAACAGGACAATCCAGGACAGGAAGTGAAGTAATCATAAGATGGATACAATCCGGAATATTTAAACTATCTGCAGTGCAATATTCTACTTTTGGTTGTGATACTCTTCAACAAGGTGAGGTGCAGGTCTTCGAACAACCAAAAGTGTTTGCCGGAAATCCTCAGACTATCTGTATCGGTTCAGCCGTAGTACTTTCAGATGCAACTGCCTCCAATTTCAGCTCGCTAATATGGAGCAGTTCAGGGGATGGTGCGTTTAATAATAACTCAGTTTTGAACCCAACATATACACCGGGAGAAAACGATCAGCTGTCGGGTAAGGTAACTCTTACAATAACAGCTCAGGGAAATGGAAGCAGTAATTCATGCAACCCCGTGATTAGTTCTGTCCCAATTACAATTAATTCAAAGATAATTCCTGTATTTAATCAGATCGGACCGTTATATCAAAATTCCACACCACCTGTTTTGCCGGCAATTTCATCAAATTTACCAGCAATAACCGGATTATGGAACCCTGCCTCAATTAGTACTAAGAACAATGGAATAACAACTTACACTTTTACACCGAACCCGGGACAATGTGCATTGCCCGCAACTATGGATATTGTTGTTGCTTCACAGATCACACCTACATTTGGACAGATCGGTCCATTCTGCCAAAACAGCATTGCCCCGGCATTACCCACATTGTCAACAAATAATCCACCCATTAAGGGAACGTGGAATCCAGCAACAATTAACACATCTTCAGCAGGAATTACTAATTATGTCTTCACGCCGGATACTACACAAAATGCAATAGGATTTTCGATGAATGTAGAAATTACAAGTCCTGTTAATCCGGTCTTTACACCTATTGGCCCGGTTTATGAACACTCAACTCCTCCGAATTTGCCTGCAAGTTCAAATAATGTACCACCTGTTACCGGTTCATGGACTCCTGCAAATATTACCACTGCATCTGTAAATGTTACAACTTATACATTTAATCCGGATTCTGGTCAGTGTGCTTTGAAATCATCCTTGCAAGTAACTGTAATGGATCAATTAGTACCAGTTTTCATTTCAGTGGGACCATTCTGCCAATACAGTATTGCCCCAGCCTTACCATCAGTATCAGGGAATGGAATAACAGGGACCTGGAATCCATCAAGAATAAATACATCGATTGCCGGTGTTTCAATATATAGATTTACACCTGACGGAGCACAAAATTCCGAACCAATAGATATAACAATAATTATTACATCACAGGTAACTCCAACCTTTGCTCCGATCGGTCCAATCTGTCAAAACAGTCCTGCTCCGGTATTGCCCGCAACTTCTCTGAATGGTATCACCGGAACATGGAGTCCGGCGACAATTTCGACAATCGGAACAGGTACGACAACTTATACATTCACCCCTGACGGCGGGCAGTGTGCAGCGTCTGCAAATATGGATATTGTGGTTACGACAAGCATCACCCCTACATTTGCTTCGATCGGTCCAATCTGTCAAAATAGTCCAGCTCCTCTTTTGCCAGCAACTTCTCTGGATGGTATCACCGGAAACTGGAGTCCGGCGACAATTTCAACAATCGGGACAGGTACAACAACTTATACCTTCATACCTAACGGCGGACAGTGTGCTGATAATCAGACAATGGACATTAGTGTAACGACAAGCGTTACCCCTACATTTGCTCCGATCGGTCCAATCTGTCAGAACAGTCCGGCTCCGGTATTGCCA
>CAINLJ010000128.1 GCA_903850335.1 uncultured Bacteroidia bacterium
GCAACTGGTGTTGCGATTTTGGCTCACTGGATTTTTCAGTTTGCTTTTGCTGATACCGCTTCAACAATTACCTCTGGCGCAATGATCGGCCGTACAAGTTTTCGTGGCGACATCATCTATAGTATTGGCGTAACTGCATTTATATATCCTATTATCGGACATTGGGCATGGGGTCCTGACGGCTTCCTTGCAACAATGGGAAGTACAGGAAATTTCTTAGCATCACTTGGACAACCATTCCGCGACTTTGCAGGTTCAACGGTAGTGCATACAATTGGAGGTGTAGTCTCATTGGCCGGAGCAATTGTTCTTGGACCACGTATTGGACGTGTATTCCTTCGTGATGACAAACAAAGAGGAGGTTTGCCTGCTGCTCATAGTTTGCCGCTTGCTACAATCGGTGCCTTCCTGCTGTGGTTTGGATGGTATGGTTTTAACCCTGGAAGCACCCTTTCTGCCATGGATTTTCAGGGAATCGGACGTATTGCCGCAAATACTACTCTAGCTGCATGTGCAGGATCGCTGGCAGCAATGTTACTTGCCTTATGGGTTGGTCCCTTTAAAGGGAAATTTGACACAGGATTTGCTTTGAACGGTATGCTTGCAGGGTTAGTTGCAATTACCTGTCCTTGTTACTGGGTATCACCATTTGGGTCCATTATTATCGGAATAGTTGGCGGTGGTGTCGTTTTTGCAGGTGTTTATATTATGGAGTATCTTCGTATTGATGATCCGGTAGGTGCAGTGTCTGTTCATGGATTTGCCGGAATCTGGGGTACAATTTCTTTGGGTCTTTTCGCTTCAGGCCAGTATGGCGCAGCAACTCCAACCGGAGCTGATAACTCTGCCCCTGTTGCAGGTCTTTTTTATGGTGGCGGATGGAGTGTTCTTGAGGCTCAGGTAATAGGAAGTGTTATTGTTACAATTTCTACCTTTGCAATCTCAATGCTGCTCATGTATGGTGTAAGTAAATTGCCTTATCCTTTTAAACTGCGTGTTGAGGCACATGGCGAAACAGGTCCAGGCGGTATTGATGTATTTGAACATGGTGCTGAAGCTTACCATAATTAATTAAAATAACATTCTTAAATTTTATTCAGATGAAAAAGATCGAAGCAATAATACGGGTATCAAAGTTTCAGGAAGTAAAAGAAGCTTTACACGCGATTGATATTGATTTCTTCTCCTACTATGATACAATTGGTGTAGGTAATGAGAAAAAGAGAAAAGGTTCATACCGTGGTACATCAGATGATACGGAGTTTATTTCCCGCAGAACATTAACAATTGTCGTGCGTGATGTCAACTTAAAGAAAACTGTCGATTGTATTCTTAAAACAGCCTACACAGGAGAAATTGGAGATGGCAAGATCTTCGTCTCTTCAGTTGAAGAATCTTACAGAATCAGAACCGGTGAAACCGGAGACGATTCGATGTATAATAAAGATTAATTGGTTAAGCCGGATTTTGTATTGTTTACACAAACCAGGATTTCCAAGTCTGAATTAATTAATTTTCTCCGGTTATATTGATTTAGATTTTTAAAGGGTGACTCATTTTTGAGTCACCCTTTTTGCGTCTGTAAATTACCCTAATATTCGATTTTCAGAGAGTCAGTAAAAATCCACTTCTCAATAAAAATATTCCATACCCCCTAAAATATTGCTTTATATTTACGATAATTTATAAAAAAATGCCTGACCCCCCAAAATATTTGGAAAATATTGTTTTTTAGTTAATTTTGCCGGCGTTTGGTATAAATCATCTGATTATAGCCAGAAATTGAATTTTAACAGTAAAATATATTATTATCATGAAAAAAATTGAAGCTATTGTCCGGAAATCGAGGTTTGAAGAGGTACGGGAAGCCTTACATGCTGCAGATATAGATTTCCTTTCGTGGTGGGAAGTAAAAGGACAGGGAACAGCGAAACAAGGTCTTATCTTCAGAGGTATTGCTTACGACGTAAATTCTGTTGCACGTATCTACATTTCATTTGTCGTTCGTGATGTCAATTTTGAAAAGTCTATCAATGCAATTCTTAAATCAGCCTATACTGGTGAAAGTGGCGATGGGAGGATTTTTGTTACCCAGATAGAACAGTCGATAAGAATTAGGACCGGAGACAAAGGTGATGACTCGCTCTATGACATTAAATAATTCAAATCCAAAATGTATTTCTATGAAAAATAAGTTTTTCCTCCATATAAGCTTGATAATCGGTAGTTTGATTATTTTTCCTGTTGTAACTTTTGCCCAGGCTGTTGCAAATGCGGCTCCTGCCGTGCCTGCCGCAGCTCCTGCACCCTTTATTAGTGCCGGTAATACTGCCTGGATGATCGTGGCAACAGCATTGGTAATGTTAATGACTATTCCCGGGCTCGCCCTTTTCTACGGTGGACTTGTGCGTAATAAGAACATTCTTAATGTACTGATGCAGTGTTTTATTCTTACGGCTGTCATTAGTATCGAATGGGTGGTGTTTGGTTACAGCAATGCTTTTGGTTCCTCAACAGGTGCACTCGCACCTTATATTGGTGGATTTGACTGGGCATTATTAAAGGGGATTGGAATTTCAGATGTTAGTCCTTATTATATATCTCAGGCAACTGAGCGAATTCCTCATATCGTATTTATTATGTTCCAGTGTATGTTCGCTGTCATCACACCGGCCCTGATCATTGGTGCATTTGCAGAGCGAATGAAGTTTCGCGGGTTTTTAATATTCTCACTCTTATGGGCCATATTTGTTTATAATCCTGTTGCACACTGGGTCTGGTCAGCAGACGGCTGGCTTTTTAAACTTGGGGCACTCGATTTTGCGGGTGGTACTGTCGTTCATATCAATGCAGGTATTGCAGCACTTGTTACTGCAATTATGCTTGGAAAACGTAAGCTTCCTAAAGGCCAACATATTACACCTCCTCACAATATCCCTTTCGTAGTAATTGGAGCCGCTCTCTTGTGGTTTGGCTGGTTTGGGTTTAACGCAGGAAGTGGTCTTGCAGCCGACGGACTGGCAGCAAGCGCTTTTCTTGTAACTCATATCGCCGCTGCATCGGCAGCACTTTCCTGGGTACTGCTTGACTGGTTTAGCAATAAAAAACCTACAGTGGTTGGAATTTCTACCGGAGCTGTAGCTGGTTTGGTTGCAATTACCCCTGCTGCCGGATTTGTAACCGTTGGCGGAGCAATACTTATCGGACTTATTGTTTCTGTTTTGTGTTTCTTTATGGTCAGCGTTGTTAAAGCTAAACTTGGATATGACGACTCTCTGGATGCGTTCGGTGTTCATGGTATCGGAGGTATCTGGGGTGCAATTGCTACAGGCCTCTTTGCATCACCTCTTATACAATCGGCATATAGCGGTGCATTTTATGGAAATCCAAAACAACTTGGAATTCAGTTTATTGCAGTCATTGCTACATTGATTTATTCTGGTGTCCTGACAGCAATTATCTTTAAAATTGTTGAAAAGACCTTGGGAATCAGGGCTACAGACGAAGAAGAAGTTTCTGGTCTCGACCTTACCCAACATGATGAAATAGCTTACAATGAAGCTGATTAGTTAATAGAAGACTTAAATAATGAAAAAGGCCGGAGATTTTTCCGGCCTTTTTCATTACTTAAAGTTTAAGTGAATTGGTGATATTTTAGCAGTTATTGATTGAATATTCGCCGACCAATAAATGCGTTCCATAAATTTATTATTTTTCCATCCTTTCTGAAAAATTGTAATTTACCAACTAATACCCTGATTATGTTTTCAACCAAACTCAATCCGGGCTGGAGAACCGGCTCAATCATTTTAACAGGAATATCACTTTCTATCGGCTGGGGAATAAGAGGAAATTTTGGTCACGAATATGGCGCTGAATTTGCAGGATGTCTTGCTGCTATCACTGCTGCACTTTTGTCCGGTCGTGAGGACTGGAGAAACAGAATTCCTTATATCGCTCTTTTCGGAGCCCTGGGATGGGGATTCGGGGCCTCACAATCTTATATGCAGGTACTTGCCTATACAGAGAGCGGTCATGCCCTTTCGCAATGGTACGGTTATATGGCGGTATTTTTTATCGGATTTATGTGGGTCGCCCTCGGTACAGCAGGAACCGTGTTTGCAGCCGTTGCTCCTAAAGATCGCCTTGTGAAAATATTTAAACCATTTTTATTTATAATTGGTGCATCTATAGTATTAAACCTTATCGAAGATCCGGTTGCTCACTGGTTACAAAAGGGAATTCAGTTCGATGGTACATGGTCTCGTCATAAGAATCCATTATATTGGTTTGATGCGTATTACCTGCCGGCATTTTTTGCTCTTCTGGGATCCGGGATATATGATTTGTATGATCGACGAGGCATTAAGGATCGGTTTTATCTTCCTGCTTTTGCGATTGGCGGGGCACTTACAGGTTGGCTCTTTCAATTAATGCTTAGGACCCTGGGACTCGAAAGTGGCTTTGCTTCTGCATTGACCTATTCCCAGGGTGATCCGACATACCTTAATCCTGCTACCGGAAAGCCGGCTTTCGACCCTGCCAATTTTTTGAATAACTGGCCTCAATGGTTCGGTGACTATCCGCAGCATATAGGCTGGGTTATAGGATTAGTTCTTGGTATTACTGCGTATTTCATTATTTATGGAAAATTCAGAAATGGTTCATCTCTGTTTGTTTATATGGCAGGTGGCTGGCTGATCTCGTTTCTTGCTCTTCCTGTACTCGGTAGTCTGTTTTTTGCACAATACGGTGGAATACGAATGACCCCGCCACGATCTGATGATTGGTCAGGAATCCTTGGAGTCTTCATTGGAACAAGTATCTGGATGTGGAAAAATAAACTTCAGCCGGTAGCAGTTGCCTCTCTCATAGGTGGAATCATCGGGGGACTGGGATTTTCCGGAATTCAATGGATTAAACATCTGATGCTCTCCTTTGGCAGTCCCCGCATCCTGGCCTATAAAGGAATTCTCCCGGGAAGCGAAGAATTTAATACGATTACCGCAGCCTGGGCCAGATGGCAAGGACAAAACTGGCACAGTTTTCTTGAACAAAGCTACGGATTTGTGAATGGGATTGCCGTGGCTGTGGCATTGGCATTTATAGCCTCACGAGTCAAAATACAAACTGACCCGGTTGAATTCTCTGATCAAACAAAGGGACGCTGGACAAGGGCATTCTCTGTATTGATCATACTTTTAGGTCTGACCTATTTTAATGTTGTAAAAAATGTGGATGTCTGGAGCAGCCAACTGAATCAGAGCATTTGGACCAAAACTATTACGCATGCCAATGGAGCCACAGAAGTAGCACCCGCACAATGGGATTTCCCCTATATTGGCAGAATACCAGGGATCGATTTTTTGAGTATGACTCCTGAATCATGGTTTACGTTTACATGGTTGTTGCTAACTGCTGCCTGTATTCTGATTGTTATCCGGCATTACAGATCACCGCTTCCAATAATTCCTAAAAGTTCACTGGCCAAGGGTCAGCTGATTTTTCTTATACTGCTTTGGATTATGGTGACTGCCAATTTTGAACGAGCTTTAACAGGTTGGCATCCAAGCCGTTTGCTTACGGAGTGGGTTATCATTGTAAACGCAATTATTGCTACTGTGCTTGTTCTTATACTACCACGCGAACAGGAAACAATTGTAATCAAGGAGGAAGAAAACCTTAAACCCATATACAGAAAATTGTGGAAAAAAGCAATTGCGGTGCTGATTGTGTCAGGCATATTATTCGTTGTTACAAACAGGATGATCTATCATTATCCCGATCCGGACAAACTAAATAATGGATCCCAGTCACATACAAGATTCGGTCCTGATGCAAGCTGGCGAACAAAACCAAATCTGAAAAATGCCGAGGAACATCGGTAATTGAAGTGAACGGGTGACTTTCAATGTCTGGACACTGTCACCCGTTCACTGTTTTTTACTCAATTCTTCCTGGTTGCCGTCTGTTAGCACCCTGATCTCCGGTAATATCATCTCCCAGATCCTGACGGGCATCTTTGGCAATCTTTTCAAGTTCTGCAACAATATCAGGATACAACTCAATAACATTGTAACGTTCTCCCGGATCGCGTCTCAGATCATATAAACCTCCCGGAAACCTGAAGTTTTCATTAACAGGTCCGGGCAGACCATCCTTTCCGGGTTTGAATCCTTCGTAGGTGCGGCCGGTATGAGGGAAAATGAGTTTCCAGTCTCCATTGCTTACCGCCTCAAGACTATTCAACCGGTAATAATAATAGAATGATTTTCTCGGATTTACAGTTTCATCTCCTTTCATCAGGGGGAAAATATTAACTCCATCAATTCTTTTCACTGGAAGTGGTGCCCCGGTAATGGCAGCCAAAGTAGGAAGTATATCGATTCCTGATATTAGTTTATTACAGATAAACCCTTCCGGTATTGTACCTTTCCATCGCATAAGACATGGTACCCGTTGTCCTCCTTCAAATGAGGTTCCTTTTCCCTCTCGCAGCCCACCAGTGCTGCCGGCATGATTTCCATAATTTATCCAGGGGCCATTATCTGAAGTAAATATCACCAATGTGTTGCTGTCCAGCCCTAACTCTTTTAAAGTCATGAATATCTGACCCATACTCCAGTCGATCTCCATCATTACATCTCCGTAAAGTCCTTGCCTGGATTTCCCATTAAATTTATCCGAAACAGCCAGCGGAACATGTGGTAATGGATGAGCAAGGTAAAGGAAAAAAGGTTTTTTATAATTTTTCTTAATAAAGCCGATTGCGCTTTCGGTAAATTGTGTTGTAAATTGAGTATTGTCAGGATTCGTTTTTACTACCTGATTTCCTTCAATGAGTGGGAGAGGAGGGTAATATTTTCCGGCTGTCGGATGGTTAGGACTCATATCATGGGAGTAAGGGATACCCAAAAATTCGTCGAATCCGTGATTTTGAGGTAAAAATTGTTCCTGACAACCAAGGTGCCATTTCCCAAATGCACCGGTGGCATACCCTTCTTTTTTTAACATCTGGGCAATTGTTTCCTCCTCATTACTTATTCCGGTCTTTGAAGAATGGTCAAGAGCACCACTGAATCCAATCCTGTTTGGGTAGCAGCCGGTAAGCAGTCCTGCCCTTGAGGCACTGCATACAGCCTGCGGTGAATAATAATGAGAGAAGAAAACCCCTTCGCTGGCCATCCTGTCAATATGAGGTGTCGAATATCCTGTGGCACCGGTTATTGTAAGGTCACCATAACCCATATCATCAAGATAAACAAGTATGATGTTTACAGCCCGCTTCGATGACCCTGCCCTGGTGGTTTGACAAAGAAAAAATAAAATTAATGTAACCAAATAAAGATTTATCGAATTCATGGGCGATGTTATTGTTCGTTAAAATAGTAGATTCCAATTATATCAAGACTTTTTTTAATAGTTTTAAGTCTGATTTTGAATTCATTCCAGTCTTTATTGTCATTACTGCTCCATGCTGTTTCGGACAATGCTATCAGCCGTGGAAACAATTGCTTGTCTATTGCCGAAGATGTTCTATCGATATGTGACCAGAAATTGGCCTGAACACCAAGGATTTTTTCACTCTTTTCTGCTCCGAATGCAACAGCAACAGGATTAAAAGAATATACCTTTTCGGTGGAAGTAGTTTCATAATTATAATCGAAATAACAGCTTGAAGTAGGAGTCATTATCAAATTATTACCAAGACCTGCAACTTTCTCAGGCACGTCCTTCACCCATCCTCTCCAATACATTACTGTTGCACTGGAACTTAATCCACCCTCGGTTATTTCATCCCATCCGATTAATTTTTTCCCTTTGGTATTAAGATATTTTTCTATTCGTTTAACAAACCAGCTCTGGAGCTCATTTTCATCCTTTAACCCTTCTTCTTTTATCCTGTTCTGACATTTTGGGCACTCCTTCCAGTGTTTCTTTGGCGCTTCATCTCCCCCGATATGAACATATGGCGAAGGGAAGAGCGTAACCACTTCATCAAGAATATTTTCGATAAATCTGAAGTTGGCCTCGTTCCCGGCACATAATATCTCGTTATGAACACTGGGACCCTTGAAGAATGGATGAATTTTTGAAGTATCACCTTTGCAGGATAGCGTGGGAAAGGCGGCGAATATCTCGCTGCTATGCCCGGGCATCTCCAGCTCAGGGATTATTTCTATATTCCTTTGTCCGGCAAATTCAATGATCTCACGCATGTCGTCCTGAGAATAATACCCCTGGAATTCCGAAGGTTCCTTAAATGATTCATGAAACTTTGAACAGATGCCTGTCAACTCCGGATATTTCAGAATCTCCAGACGCCATCCCTGATCATCAGTCAGATGCAGGTGCAACACATTCATTTTAAAATATGACATGACTTCCAGATATCTTTTAATCTGTTCTTTGGAAATAAATGTCCTGCTGCAGTCAAGCATCAGCCCGCGCCATTTAAATCGTGGTTTGTCACTGATCAACATGCATGGAAGTTCCCAAGAGATATCTTTCACGACAGCTCCTCTAAGAATCTGTGATGGCAATAGTTGCCTGATTGTTTGAATTCCCCAGAATATCCCTTTTTCGTCATTTGCTGTAAGAACAACCTTGTCAGGTTTTATATCAAGCTGATAACCCTCCTTCCCGGATTCTTTTGTTGAAGGCTCCAGTTTTAATTCTATGCAATTCCGTTGAGTCAATTTGTTGGTAACCGGCAGTTCAAATCCCAAGGCGGGTTCCAGAAAGTTTTTTAGTTGTTTAGCCTTATTATTCAGATTTTTAGAAACAGAAATCATTGTTGAGGATGTAATCTTAAAAACACCTTTCGTCCGTTCCAAACTTAAAGGCTTTGGAATCAGGTTGATATTCGGTTGAGCCGTCAATAATTGGAAACTTACAATAAAAAGGACTAAAAGTAGTAAATGTCTGGTTTTCATAGATTCAGATCATTATGAAGTTTTGGAAATGTAAAATCAAAGATATCAAAAAGCGAATAGCTTTTTATTTGTATTTTTTGATAATCTTTGTATCCCCTAAAGCAATTCAAACGGTGATATTTACATTCATACTTATCCTGGAGATTTGTATAAAATGATTTATTAAACATGGACAACAGTTTCAAATATCTTGTACATAATCCTGAAGATGAAGCCTGGGGCATGTATTTGAATGTTGCAGGTACTGCGAGAGTACATTTAGGTGCCGATTATCCTCCGAAAGGCCATCCACGTGGATATAACTTTAATTGGGCTAATGGGAGGGTATTACAGGAATATCAGCTAAATTATATTACAGAAGGTGAAGGTATTCTGGAGACTAAAGAAGGGGAATTTGAGATAAAGGAGGGTTCTGTAATTCTCCTAAGGCCAAATCTTTGGCATCGCTACAAGCCCTTGAAAGAAAAAGGATGGAATGAACATTACATAGGATTTAATGGAATCTTTGCACGGAATATCTTTGAAGGTTATGGTTTGGCCTCTGATTCACCGATTATTCATATTGGTTATGAGGAAAGAATATTGGAGCTTTTTCAGGATGTTTTTAGTCTGATAAGACTTGAAAAGCCTGGATATCAGCAAATTTGCTCAGGGCTTGTAATTCAGATTCTTGGAATGCTTGTTGCAGTACAAAAAAACCAAAGCTCAACAAACAACCGGGTTGAGACAATTATTCAGAAGGCTTGTTTAATCATCCGTGAAAATATCGATAAAAACATTACAATAGAGGAGATAGCAAGTGATTTAAATGTCAGTTATTCACTCTTTCGGACTGCCTTTAAAAAATATACAGGGTTGTCACCCATACAATATCATTTGTCACTGCGGGTTCAACATGCTGTATATCTTCTAAATAATACCGATATGACAATTAAGGAGATATCTTTTAGCCTTGGATTTTGCTCTATATTCTACTTTAGTAAGGTTTTTAAGGAGAAAACCGGGCAAAATCCTTCAACAATCAGGCAAAAGAAAACCTGAATATGGCTATAATTTGACACTTAGTATTTTAACAGGCCCGAGTAACCCTGAAGGCTGCAATGGACTGTCTTTAGTATAGGGATTTGCAGGACACCAGGTTAACCGTTTCTCCACCGGCAGTTTACTGTCACCAATCAACCTGTTAACCCACGTGTTTACAATCTCAATTTTAAGATTATTCTCACCTTCCTTAATAAGTTTGGTGATGTTAAGCTGGTAGGGGGCAGTCCAGAGTCCGCCGGCATACACATCATTTACTGTCACCCTGGCCATTGCAGTAAAAACCCCTGAATTGATAAGGATTTGCTTACCCTCAGGTAATTTATTCATATTGAATCTGATTGAATAGGAGGCAGTTCCGGAATAGTATTTGATCATATCATCCTTTGATTCTGTCCAGTCTGTAAGTGATTGAAAAACCACAGGTTCTTTTGGTCCCCTTTGAGATTCTCTAAAAGATACCGTCCAGGGCCCTTTGAGCTCAGCTATCGTTTCGGGCACAGGATAATTGGATTCAATTCCTTCTCCTGAGGCCTTATTCACAGGTTTACGGAACGCGACAAATACGCTTTCAAAAGGTTCGAGTTTAAGAGGAACTGATGTTGTATGATCCTTGAAGGTAAAGGCTGCAAGATCTCGGATGGAGCCTGTTGTGGCTTCCCAAAGTTCAGGTTGCCTTCCACTTACACGGAACTCAGGAGTAACTAATCTTGTTTCTGCTGTCTGATTCGAGATAAAATATATTTCACCATCTTTCAATGTCCTGTGTCCGTAATGTATGGATCGGTCGTCCGGTAAGGCGCAATCCGGAATACAACCAATCAAAGCAAGGGCCTCCTTCATATCCAAACCGTTAATGATTATCCCCTTACCAAATTTCCCCGATTTTATTTTTTCCCCGTCCACATTCCCCCAAAGTTCGGCTGCCAGCTTTCTAACCTCCAGATCGGCTGCGGGCTGATTTTGCAAACTTGGAGAACGACTTGGTGGCGGACCCATCACGACGGCACCGTCATATACAATTTGTTTGATTTTAGTCAGAAGTTCGGGTCGCATAGTTTCCAGTTTTGGCAAAACAAGTATCCGGTATTGTGTACCATGTGGCAAGGTAATAAGGGCATCCTTAACGGTCATCGTATTTTCAATCACCTCAGCATTCATGTAATCAAACTGATAACCTACCGGGAGTGCCGGATCAGTAACACCTGTCATCTTAGGGGTGTCCTCACCAATGAAGTAAGCTGCATCTGCTACATTTAGTCCCTGTTGCAACATAAAGTTTGTCCTTTTCAGGTATTGTGTGTAGACATCGATCTGTGAAAACCAGGTATTCTTACGATTAAATTCGTTGCCAAACCAGGCATTAATACCCGGATTTTTATCCTCATAAGGCTGCGAAATGTACACATGTAACAATGTATTGTTGATCCCTTCGGCAAAAAAACGATCTCCGCGTTGTTTGATTTTACCAGGATAACGGCTGAAAGCTCCTCCGCCGCATGTATTCGATTCGGCAGATATTTTTCTCTTCCCATAAATATGTCCGCAGGATGTAGCAGCACGGTTCTCGATATTGCCAAGGTCTCCTTCGCTCCAGAACTCCCCGCCTATCTCATCCGACTGACCGCCATACATCAGGAATTCACTCGGGAAACCCCAGTGTCCGTAACATTCCAGCCAGGTGTGCAATCCATATTTATGACTGACGTCCCTTAATCCGCCAACATAATCATATGCGACCTTATCGGCAACAAGACGTCGCATATCCCAGAGAAAACGGTCGGAAGAGAGTTCCGAACCAACAACTTTACCACTGTACACAGGCAGGTAGGGAAGTGGGTTATATCCATATCTCTGTTTGAAAAGTTCAAGAAAATCGTCAGTAAAATTTTGTCCTCCCATCTCATAACTATCCTGAACAACAACCTTAAAACTTTTCCGGTCGGCTTCCGGAATGCGTTTCAGAATTTCACCCATGTGGGCATAGAAATGTTTTTCGATATGTTTTCTGGACATTTTATCTACCTCAAAACCGGTCGTTTCTGGTGAGGCCGGACTATTTTTAGTGCCGGTAGGAGTCATTCCCATCCTTGAAATAATCCAATCACCCTTTAGAACGTCCCAGGTTAGGGTACCCTCTGCTGAGAGATGCTGCGAGATATCGATAACTCTTGACGGATCGATAACCAGGGATGAGTCACTGGTTTCAGGTTGCCGCGGCCATTGATATTCATTCCAGTAAGGAAGTGGTGTCGGGTGCATTCTTGCCAGTGTTTTCTCGCTGTAACGTTCCACCCGGGGAGATGCCGAAAGGGTCACTTCGGCAAGTCCGGCACCTTTTTCCGTATTTTTTATAATCAGGCGAAATTTAGAAGCACGAACAGCAGGAAACGAAACTACTACAGGTGCAAATGGTTCAAACCCAACATTTAGTGCAGGATTGGAACGGTTTATTTCAAATTCGGAAATCGTTCTGTATGAACCATTTAATTCCAGAACCTGTAATGTTGCTTTTACAAACATTGGTTTTTCAGTAGGTCTTACAGAAAGATTGCGGGCTGTGAATAGCTCTTTGGAATCGAAATTAATAATGAATTCTCCACTTTCAAGGAATGTAATACCAGTTTTACTATTTCCGTCAGTGATTGCTGAAAGATCACCGATATTTGGAGTTGATGTTATTTTCCCGTTTTTACTGTTTAAAGTAAGCTGATCATCTTTTGGGACTGGCCATGCTATGACTTTAACATCCTGAAAGCTTTCAATAGGTTTTTCAAGTTTTTCTGAGAATTTCTGTGGTCCCTTAACACGGATCTCTGAGGACTTAAGATATCGCATGGCTTCTTCTGGTTTTATCCAGGGGCCACCTGACTGGCTCCACCCGGGAGAATTGAAAATTCCTATTTCGATATTTAGTTCTGTAGCGGTTTTTAGTGCAGCATGGAGGATATCCCACCATTCGTCTGTAAGCATTTTCACTTTCCCGTAAGGTACATCGTCTAATCCGATATTTCCAATAAAGGCCCGGTTTATCCCGGCTTCCTTCATAGAATGGAGATCCTTGATTACCCCTTCTCTGGAGATATTATCTGAGATCCAATACCAGTAAACACTTGTCTGAATTGAATCAGGTGGTGTATTAAAACCACTGGACAGGTTAGAATCTGAAGGTTGAGGATTGGAGGATTCGCAGGCTGAAAGTAAGAGTATAAATGCCAGCAGGGTTATCAGATTGACAGTTCTTTTCATAGCCGAACAGGGATTGATCTTTAATAGAAATTTTAAATCCAAATATTTCATAAAATTGCAGAAAAACCAACTTTAATCAAACAGAAAATATTGATCCTTTTGAACTCATTTAATATCTTTTGATTTTACATTAAAAATCTCAAAATCCCGGAATTGAGATTTATCCGGAGATGGAATCTTATATCCCCGTACCCAAATATCTCCTTCCTTGAAATAAAAAGCCGTTGGCACGATATCTTTGTTGTTAATCTGATAGAATGATTTCTCCCCTTTCCCCTGGGTAATAAACACAGGAGCAGTAATGTTTTCCACATCTGAAATAATTTTTGCAGCATCAAATCCATCATATGGAATCAGATCATATTCAACTTTTTGTTTTCCATAAAGTCGTATATCCTGATCGGACTTTGCTATACAAACATCCCAGCTTACCCTGTTGGAATAATGATTGCTGCCCCAGGCAACCATATTAGCTATCATCCCGCTTCCAATCCAGTGCTTCACCGTTCCCCTGTTCACATATACAAGACCATCGCTATATAACCAATTGGTTGCAAACATAGGTTTATCTCTTTTGCCCTTAACATAACCAAATGGTATATCATGATAAACCTCGGCTCCTTTATTTGGATAGAATATGTTAATCTTGCTTTCGTCAATCCACATATTACCTACCTCATTACAATTAAAATCAAACTCTAATTCAACCTTTATACTTGATACATTTTTGAAAAAATAATAGGTTTCCTTTACAGGAATCACACCCAACATTGCGTTTCTAATCAGGATATTACAAACCTGTCCTGTAAAATACCGGATCGTTGCACTACGATTATTCACCCAGGAATCAGCGATCCTTGCCCTGATCTCTCCACCAAGATATTCGTCACCACTGAGCAAACTTTTTCCGTTTATTGTGTATAGCTGTTTGATCAGCCCCTCTTCAGAGAATTCAACTTTGTAAAATTCTGGCGGATAATTGTGGCGGTGCTTTTATAAACCTTTCATCAAGAGCGTCCTTAAGGTTAACAAAGTCAAAAAGGGAATTGTAATAGTCATAAGTTTCCTTGTTGACTTCTCCAAGGTCAGGAATTAAACTCCACAATTTGATCCCGCTGAAAAGGTCAAGCTGGTAAGCTCAAAATTTCCATCGATGAATTCAAGGGTATGGGGGAAAAGGGGCAGATATTGATATTTATAGTTGAATTTGTTTAGTATTTGAGGGAGCTGCTCATGCAAACCGGTTTCCTGAGAAGCGTAAACAGTCACTTTTTTATCAAAAAGATCCCGGTATATCTTTAGTCCGTATTCAAATTGTCTCCAGTTGCTTTCCGAACCAAGAACCTGAAGATGAGCCTGTGAGTAGCTGCCATTTACAAAGTCCAATGAGCCTTTCATGAATTGTCTTTTCATAGCGGCCATTATATCTGGAAATTTGTTTGTAATGCTCCTTTGTAAAAGGGTCTTTTTTAACTTTTTGCCACAGATAATCCGGCATTTTATCTGATGAAACGGGATTTTCCTTTTCGGTAAGTGGCTGACGTACCTGACCAGGAACATTTTGTGATGCAATAATCAGGATCATAAAAAATATGAACTTGTACTTGTTTTTTTTTATGATGTTTGACATAAAAACAGATTTAACCTGGATAATTCATAAAAAAGAAGAAAAGCTCATTGAATTCAAAGATATTGAACGGTTGTAATAAATTGGGTTATGATATCTTACTGAAAATGAGCAAAATGTTATTTAACTTCAATAGTATGCAGAACTATGGAAAATATTTCCGCGGCATTTTCATACAATTTCCCGCTTTCATATATGACTATTCCATAAGTAAGTACTTCTTTTGAAAAACTACTGTTGATTGATTTTAAGTTGTTGGATATAGATATTATCATTCTCCATTTCAATACGTGTTATATTTGAACAAGGTAGAAATTATTTCCGGTTATTCAATTTACAAATATAGAATTACTGTCACTTAATAAACATCCAATTTTGTAATTTCAATCGCCTGAACCAATAAACGAACCTCTCTTGTCTTAACCTTCTCAATCGTTTTACCACAAATTGTACCGAAAATACTCCCTTTATAGATTGCCTTCCAGCTGCCATCGATTTGTTTTGCCTGAAGCTCAAATTCTTTACCCTGACCCCGCAAATATCCCGGGTTTTCGATCATGAATTCAAACCTTGTGATCGTCTTTTCTTCACCAAGGTCAACGCCGACCACCGTCCGGCCATCTGAATTTTTGGATAGTTTTTGTTCTTTCCCTTTAGTTAAGGAGCCTTTGGATGGCAGTTCCCAAACAAGTTCCTCAACCGACTGATCAAAATCAAGTCGGACGATAGTATTAACAGGATCGGGTGTTCCGGTTAAAAGCCATCCCTTTTCATCTTCCGTTATCCGGATATCCCCGGTTAAAGATTTGAATGAAATAAGTTTCCTGGGGATTAACTCAAGATGAACTCCTTCATTTGGCCAATCCAAAATATGAACGAAAACCGTCTTTCCTCTGGAAAGTGCGTTTGTCCATGGTCCGGCCTTGCATCCCTCGATAGTATGGCCAAAATTTGCAATCCAGGGGGATGTAGCCTTACCGGGTATCGGCTGAGCATCAAGCATTGGTGGTAAACCAAACAGGTAATTGTGATCGGCAAGAGCAATCTCAACAAGGGTGCGGATGCGCTGCTTCCATGTGCTCCTGTCGATGATATCCGCCATTCGTGATTCCGGGGTCACCTTGAGCGATTGTACTTTCCCATTCCTGTACTCACATTCAACAGTCGTGTTATTTGCGGCACAGAGTTTAAAACTTACATCCCAGTCCTCCGGCCAGCCTGGAAGCAGAAAGATTTTATCTCCGTCACTTTGGATCAGCATGCTCTGAAGTGCATTGACTGAGTTGGCACCATGGTCGTTATCCGGTGTCCCATCCATCTTGCACTCCCAGAACGCCGGGAAGCGGGCACGGGGACGGTTAGGATAAGGAGCCTTTGGATCAATATTGTCGTTCCAGTGTATAAACTGATCATTGAAATTAATACTTACAAGGCGTGCTGCCTCTTTCGACAAACCAAGCCACGCAGCCTGTACAGGTGCAGACTGCCATCCCCCGGTTTCTGTTCCCTGCGAATCATTTGTACCGTCCAGACTAATTGTACGTACATGAAATGACTGACGTGCATTTGCAAGTAAGCCCGGTTTCCCCAGCCAGACCTGCCGAAAAGGGTAAACAGAATATAATTCAGGAGTCTCACAATTCACCCGCCCAGGTTCATATTTGTCGCCTACTGCCAACAGATCTAATCCGCGGATTGTTCGTAAGGGAACTCCCGGCATTGCATTTAATAATTTTCTCCAATGATCTTTGCCTTTATCATCAATTTCGAAGGTGAGAAGTTTGGTGAGAACGAATTTCATCCCTCCAATTTCCGTGCATGGATTGGTGACTCCCTGAAAGGTCTCAACACAACCGACACCCTCCATTTGCATTATTCCCTTTGAATCACGTTCAGGAAAATGAACCTCATAATATTTAAGAAATTCGTCCGCACACGGCAGTAATACTTCATCCAAAAATTTCCTGTCCCGGGTGTGTTCGTAATATTCACACATTATAGCCGGTAATTCAATGGTTGCCAGTTGGTGGTAACGCAAATGAGCCGGAATCTGGTCCCAGTTAAACACGCCCACATTATGCCACCAGCTGGCTTCCATGATGAAGGCACCATCGTGACCAAAGATTTTTCGGCAATGATCACGGCAAATTTCAAGTCCGTCGCGTACAAACTCCATTCCAGGGCGGACCTCATCAAAGTCACCACGGGCAGCCATTGACCAATAAGGATGACGTGTATTTTGCCACATAAAGGCAAGCTCTGCCCAATCACGGCCATCCGGAGACACGGGAGATTCTTTAGGTTTGTCGAAGCCCATTACCCCGGCAGGCATATCCGTAGTAAAGACCGAACCATTATAGGGAGGAGGAACAGCACCTCTGCCTGCCGCTGCTTCGCAAAAACGTTCAAGGGCATAACGCTGGTTTATCTGACTTATATTTCGCTTCGAGTCAATTTCCTTATGACCTTCATAGGCCTTAGATCCCTGGGCAAACTGAGTAAACCTGCATTGATCGAGATTGAATTTGCCTTCACCTGTTGAGGTGATGTTGATATAACTCCTGTTCCAGAAAGACTTCCAGTAGTTACAATGTGATTTCCGGTCAGATAACGCCGGTTTTGAAATTTCGGTCAGCCAATCCTCTAAATTATTAGGTTGAGAAGAAAGTACGTTAACCGTACAATCAAATTTGGTTGATTTGGTTTTTAACCTGAGTGTATTTTGATTTTCGCGTACAAACCCGTTTGCTGTCAGAAAACAACCTGAGGTCCGGTGCAGAATTGGATCTTTTGTTTTTGCAACCATCTCCGGTGTGTTCTGGTTCCTGAAATTCTCTGCCCACTTTGAGGATTGATTTCGGTAGCACCATGCCAGTCGGTTCTCAGTATCCACGAAGTTAATACCCACAGTTCCGGTTTTGGGTAATGGATTTTTATGGTTGATAAGTGGTCTCAACGATTCCATGCTAATGGTAGCTGACCGTGGGACCTCACTGGTACCCTCGATTCTTATGACCGGATGATTTGCATCAACCCAAATTCGAAAATGAACATCGCCGCATTCGACAAGAATCGAAGCATCAATAAGGTTTAATGTCTGCCTGAACCGGTTTGTCGAAAGTGCAGGACTCAGTTTTATCCTTACCCTTCCTAGTTTGGGAAGGATATGCCCTGAATCAAACGCGTCAACTTTACTAATGTAGAATAGCAGGTCTCCGTTCTTTTCAACCCATACATTTAATCCAATATCGCCGTTTCCCAAAGGCATTGAGCCAAAAGAATTTTCGCTGGGGGTGTTCCAGATCAGATTGGAATTAGATATGTCTGATGATTTTATAGGACTCTGGGCTACTGTTGATAAGGAAATTAAAAGGAAACAATTGAAAATTATCAGATATATCAGTTTGTAGTTCATTTTTTTTGGTTAAATAATTAAAAAGATAAAAGAAGGAATTGTTTTAAATTCAAACTGGTTAGGTACAAATATTTTTTATAGCATATAACGGATAAACTTCGATATTGCCGTATTGATTAAAGTTTTCAAGGGAACAACGGATACCTGCGGGTAGTTTTTTTTCATTTAGAAATACGTGCAGACTTTGCATTTTTCCGGAAGTTCCTGACTTGATTTCAACCGGAAGAATATTTCCTTCGCGCTGTAAAATGTAATCTACCTCTGCATGACTCCCTTTTGTTTCCCTTTGCCAGTAAAAAAGTCGGGGTTTAACAGTATTTGAAGAATACTTGATAATTTCAGTGCCTGCAAACTGTTCAGCGATATTGCCCTTATTTATTGAGGAGAAATCTTTAGCCAACAAATGTTCTGATAAGTTAAGTCCCAGAATTCGCTGAAATAATCCATGATCAATCATCACAATTTTAAATTTTGAATGGTCAGCTTGCGCACCAGGAGGAATCCCGGATGCTGATGTGTGATAGACACGATAAATTAGGCCTGCCATTTCAAGCAACTCGAGAGCCTCGCGAATCTGGTAATAATTCGCAACCCGGGATGCTAGTGTCAATTTAAACCGATTCCCGGACTGATGTACTACAGCATCGAATATTTCCCGTAAGCGGGTTATGGGATATTTTTGCCTATACTTGTTTAAATCATCCAATAATCCAGTAAGGTATTGATCCAGTATGTGTTGTGCAGACCGGAGCTCGTCAGTTTCAATATAACGATTGACAACTTCGGGCATCCCGCCAACATAAAGAAATTCTTTAAGGATTTCAGTTAGTATGCCATGAAACACGGGATCAACCGGGGAATATGGGTTAGCAATATTGATCATTTCGAGAATATTCTTTTTGCCCTTGGCTATAAGAAATTCCTGGAATGACATTGGGTACATAAACAAGTGTTCAATACGTCCAATACCGAAAGAGGGGAGGTTCTTTAAAGCAAATTCGAATAGTGAACCGGCAGCAATAACATGCAGATCAGGATGTTTTTCATAAAAAAAACGGAGCGAAGACAAAGCAGGTTCACAGGCCTGGATCTCGTCAAAAAACAGTAGGGTTTCTCCTGGTTTTACCGGAATATCGTAATAGGCACTAAGTCGGCTAATGATACGGGATGTATCGAGATCCCCTGTAAAAAATTGCTGTATAGCACGATCATTCTCAAAGTTCACTTCAAGATAATATTTAAAGTCTTTTGCCAGGTTGCGGACAGACCATGTTTTACCAACTTGACGTGCTCCGCGCAAAAGCAAAACCTTACGGTATTTATTCTCTTTCCATTCAATAAGTTGATCGTGTATTGACCGTTCCATTTAATTCTTTGTAGGCAAGCTTTATATCAATATTGAATAAAACATAGGCAAATATAGTTAAAATATTGAATAAAGTATAGGCATATTTTATAATTTGAATTTCAACTGATCATCGAATGAAGACACTTTTCCATTTTCAAGATTGCTTATTTCTGCTTTTTTATCTTTGTATTTTATCACAAAAGATTCTCCGTTTCGCGAATAAATCCTTGCCGAAACCAGCAGATTGTTTTTCCATTTGATATCCACAACAAATCCGCCGCGTGCCACAAGCCCTTTTACCTCACCGTCTTTCCATGCCGAAGGGAGGGCGGGCAGCAACTCAATATATCCGTTGTGACTTTGAAGTAACATTTCGGCAATACCCGCTGTGGCCCCAAAGTTTCCATCTATCTGGAAAGGCGGGTGACCACAGAAAAGATTCGGATAGGTGCCCCCTGCATTCGACATATTTGTATCATAATTATCGATCGGTCTTAAAAGGTTTTTAAGCAATTTATAGGCACGGTCACCATCCTTAAGCCGGGCCCAAAAATTTGTTTTCCACGCCAGTGACCACCCCGTACCAATATCAGTTCTCGTCTCAAGACTTTTTCTTACCGCATTTGCCAGTTCGGGCGTTGTTAACGGATCCACCAGGACACCCGGATGAAGCATATACAGATGAGAAACATGCCGATGAGTAGGTTCCGTTTCCTTAAACTCTTCACGCCATTCCATCAGACGGCCATCTGAACCAATCCCGGGCAATGCAAGAATTTTCAAAGCGTCATCTATTTTTGGAAGTAAGGCATTTGTATCCTTCAAAACCTTCGAAGCCTTTAACACATTTGTAAAGAGATCATGAATAACTTCCTGATCGTGTGATGGTCCCATGCTGATTTGACATTGGGATCCGTCGGGAGCAATGAAGGTATTCTCCGGAGACGTTGCAGGACCGGACACCAGTCTCCCGGTGGCAGGATCTTTTACAAGCCAGTCAAGATAAAAGCGTGCCGACTCCAGCATAATGGGATATACTCTTACAAGATACTGCTGATCAAGTGTATATGAATAATGATCCCAAAGATGCTGACACAGCCATCCTCCTGCTCCAACATGCATTCCCCAGCCGGGATGTTCTCCGGGAGCAGTAAATCCCCAGACGTTCGTGATTGGATGAATACACCATCCGGTGGCTTTGTATTGTATTTGTGCAGTTTTCTCACCTGGTTTTACGATTGACTCGATGAGATTTGTCAGTGGTCCATGACATTCTGATAGGTTTGTTGCGTCTGCCAGCCAGTAGTTCATCTGTATGTTAATATCTGTATGATAGTCGCCATTCCAGGCAGTCTGAATTTTGTTGGCCCAGACTCCCTGAAGATTTGCCGGCAGGGTTCCTTCACGGGATGAGCTGATCAGCAAATATCTTCCAAACTGAAAATATATTTCCTGCAGACGCAGATCGTCAGGATTCTTTAGCTGATTTTTAAGCCGGCGATTTGTTGGTATCGTATCTGTTTCATCATTTGACAATTTAAGATTTACTTTTTCAAAGAGTGAAGTATAATCTTCGATATGGTTTTTGAGCAAGACGGGAAACGAATTTGATGAGGCTTTATTCAATTGCTCAAGCGTTGTTTTCTGGGGGTCATCGCCAAGGTAATCAGGATAATGCTGTTTGTAATTAGTCGAAGCTGTTAAAAGGAGCATCACTTCGTTCGCATTCTGAACACCAATAGAATTATCCGTGTTATTTATTGTTCCACCTCTTGTCGCAACCTTTATCCTTGCTGCATAGTTCATTCCTGTTCCACCTTTCCCATTGGGGAGGGTGCCAGTCATCAGCAGATTGTCGTTTTCATTGTGAATTTCAAACCTTTCAGGACGTGTGAGCGAGGCCTTGAAGCTTATAACCCCCTTTTTGTCAGCGGTAATACGCATAATAATAGCCTTGTCCGGATAGCTGGCAAAGATTTCACGTTTATAAGTTATACCATCCTGACGGTAGGTAATAATGACCACGCCCCGGTTAAGATCCAGTTCCCGGCGATAATTATCATATGACGATGATTTTCCAAAATCAAGCCATAGATCGCCAAGAGTCTGAAAACAGCCGAATGGTACTTTTTCACCGTTTCCCTGTCCTGATCCGGCACCTTTGCACACCTGGGTCTTAAGGGTTAAATCAGAGGCTTCCTTGTATTTTCCATCGAATAATAACTGTCGGATTTTACTTAATGAGGCATAGGCATTGGGATTGTCATTGTCGTCCGGGCTTCCTGACCATAAAGTTTTTTCGTTTAGTTGAATACGTTCCTGGTTTACATCGCCGAAAATCATTGCGCCCAGAAAACCGTTACCTATCGGGAGGGCCTTAAGCCACTCCGGATCATTCTCCCAGCCGGTTTTCAGATCCGGTGTTGCCGCATTTGCGGGCTTATCGTACCATATACTAACCGGATTGGTGTTTTGGGAATTCACGGTCAGGGATAGCATTCCCATACCGATCAGAAGGAGTCTTGTTTTTCTGAGTATCATTTTATGTAAAATACTAATTATTTGATAATTTGATTTATTTCATCCGGATTTTGTGTGCAATCCCAAATTGACAATACAACAATTCCAATTTCAGTAGATTGATATATAATTAAATAGTCCCTTAAGACTTTGACTTGGACATTTTCCTTATCTGTGGGTTTCCCACTATTTGGATGGTTGGAAATAATTTTTAAAGCCTCCTTAATAAGTTTATTTAGTTTTTTTGCTGAAAAATGTTGAACGATTTTTGTTATTCCAATAAGTAAATATTGCAATCCGATCATTCTGGGCCCTTTTAGTCCAGATTATTTGCCTAACCATTCGTCAATTTCTTTGTCTGCCTGATCTGCATGAATAATTTGCCTATTTTTAAATTGTTCCCAGGCTTCTTCAACAGCACTTTTCTGGTCAAATGAAAGTTTATAAAAAGAATTTTGAGATTCCTCATTTACTATTAAACGATACATCTCTTCCAATATCTCACGATTTTCAGTTTGATTGATTTCCCCAATTAATCTTTTCTTTAATTCTGAAGTCGTCATGATATAGGCTTTTTTTACAAATTTACTTATTTGCAATCATGATTATTCAATATTTACTTTAATAGGTTCAAAAAAATTGTAATCTTTTATTATCTCTTTGTTTCAAACCAGGTATAGGTTAATACTGTCCGTATTTTTCAACCAGTTGCGAAGGCATTAACAACTATTAATTCATAACCGGTCAGATCTTTTTCCCATTTATCTGAATGACCGTGAAGGCTTACCAGAATTCCATCAAAATGAAATTTTCTGCAAAGCTCCACTAAACCATTGGCAAACTCATTTTAAGATGAAGTATTTGTAGCGTTTGTCTTATTTCTTTCTCTGTTGAATTAAAGAATTAATTTTTTGGTGTAACTTGGTGTTTTAGTGCTCTTGTAGCGAATTTATTACTTTTATTATATTCAACGTTAAACAACAGGTTCATCAACTTTTTTAACCACATTTCCCTTCCTGGTTTGCCGTGCACGGGCAATGGCTGTAATTTCAATTATGATTTCATCAATTTTGTCATTTATTGGCCCAAATATCTTGCTATCCATTTCCCCGCTAATTTCGATATAGTTCAGCAAAGCCCTGAGGAATTTAGTAATTCGTCCCCTTGATTCTTTAATCAAAGGCAAATCGATTGCCGATTCGGTGTCGATCTTCGTTTTGTAGATGGTTTCAAATGCATCCTGGCTCGTTTTTAGTTCGTTATACCATTTGGTAGCCCCAATGGTTTCCATATCCCGAAGTGCAGCAGGTGTGCCAAAGTTTGCAATCAGTGTGTTTAGTTTGGCAGTTTCTACAGCGTATCCCATTGAATGAATACTGTTTCCAGTCGTTTCAATGATCGCGGTAAGATTTAGTCCTGCAATGGCCATTACATTATCGCTGCTATGACTATAGGAACTTGCGTAATCGCGAAAACCGATAAATGCATTATCCCTTGCCTGATCCTGGAGGAGGAGCAAGGGTGTAAAATTACTGTTTAACGATTTTCCTAATCCTTTAGCTAAGTCACGGTTACCCGTATCGATGTTTGAGCATAGAGTTACAACAAATTCATCGCCGCTAAAAGAAACTTTGCATGCCTCATTTACACGACATGAGGTTGTGTAGATTTCATTGGAATTCAACAGACTAAAAGGTAAATTTTTCATAAAAAATAATTTAAGTGATTAAAAAAACTTATATAAACATCTTTTAACTGTAATACGCCACCCAGGAACTTTTGGTTTCAATTTGATCTTAATATTTATGAGTTGTTTTAACTTGATGGACTTAAGTGATCTGAATCATCCTGTTTGCCTTTTCACCAGAGAGATATCACGGTACATTAACAAGATCAACATTTCAGTGCCATCTGCTCGTTGAATTTTGTAAAGCCGTCTATCGGCCGACGGATTAATCCTGTCAAAAAATGGGATAATTTAGTGATGAGTGCTTTAGGCACAGATCATTTTTAAAATGGAAATATTTTACATAACCCCCCTGACTCACTGCGTTGGCAGAGAATATTTTAGATTGACATTCCGAAACTTATTTTCTTCCTGCAATTTTTTATGATTTCCAAACTGGATCCATTATACATCCCGGAGTATTTCAAGGGGCAAATTGCAATCTTTCTGGAAACCTAAAATTCGTTGGGTGATGAGTATGGTTTTTTCTGGTAGGATGAATTAATTCAGCCTTGAAAATAGAATCACGTGGTTATCCTGAAAATTCTGAGAGCATCAAAACAGAGCTTTTTGGTAACTTATATTTTAGAATCTTTATAATGATCAGTTTGTTTATGATTTACCAAGCCTGTCGATTTCTTCACTTTACCTGCCATTTATTCGTGTAATAACCTGCACGTACAACCCCATCGATGCCCTTTCCGGGCATGTCGTGGGAGAATATCAGGTAATCAGGGAAACCGCTGCCACCGGATAGGTATTGGTTTGCATCGGCTGCATGCATTCCCGGAAGACCGGTACCGGTCACAGCAGCCACCGAAGCTATTTTGCTGTCCATGCGCGGATACATCAGGTAGGCACCATAGTTATCTCCTGATAATTTTTCACCTCTGATCGTAACATTGCCTCTTGTTACCTGTATGGGACATCCTGCCAGCATCTTATTCCAGGCAGTGTTGGTTGACGCATTGCCAAAGATTATAATCCCCCTGTCAGGATAATGTTCAGGATTAAAGCTCTTGTCGTCAACGATGTCAACAGCTCCATTCGCCCGGTAATACCACATCTCTGCATCGTACTTTGCCCTGGCAAGCGACCACGCATTCTCTTCGCTGCTCCCTGTTGTCCCGTATATAAATAACATCCTGTTGCTGAAAGCTTCTTTGAATGTTCCGTTTCTTAGAGTCCCTTTCTGTTCAGGCCCAGGTGTTTTGCACGGATTCCAGTTGTTTTCACCGGAAAGATAAAGCATTCCATCGGAAGGTTTCTTCACCTTGAAGGTGTTGCTGTCAATATTCAGTTTGATTGAATCTCCTCTTATATCGGATACGTCCAGTTTTAGCACAGAGATATTTTCTGTCTCACCGCTGATCGCTGAATTTCTTTTGTCGCGGTTAAACTTTATCCTGCTGTATGCAAGCGGTTCTTTCTGCTGAATAACTGTGGCCCAACTCATTGTCGATGAAACTGCCGGGTTGGCAGTAGTGAAATCTATTGCATTAACTAAACTGTCGGGCATTATCGAGTGCCATTTGAAATATTCGAAGAGCGGTGGCCAGTCGACACTTTCGTTTGACCACCAGTGGCTCCCTCCGGGATACTCATAATAACTGAAATCCGGATGGAGCTTTCCGAGCACTTCACGCATCTGCCTGGCATATTTCACCGGAACAACATCGTCTTTGTCGCCATGCAGAACATAAATACCTCCGGCCAAATAATTACGGGCTAGTTCAAATACGTTGCTGCCATTGCTTGCTCGTAATATAATTCTGCCTGTTTCACTTTCGCTCTGATCAGGGATCTTTCCATCAGCAGATCCGTAACCCATGAGTGTAGGATAACCGGAACAGGGGGCAATGGCCGCCCATTTTCCCGGGTAGGTTGCACCCAGGAACCATGATCCGTGACCACCCATGGAATGCCCTGTTAGAAATATCTTTGACGGGTCCGGATTGAATTCTTTCCGGGCAATATCCAATACTTCAAGGGCATCAAGCCTGCCCCAGTCCTCCCAGTTAAACCCCCTTGGACGACGGTTCGTGGGAGCTACAAGGTTCCCCCAGTCCTTTGATTTGTATGCCTGAGCCTGACCAATAGCTTCAACCCCAGCACCATGCACCGAAAGGAAGAGTGCACCTCTGTCTTTAGAGTCTCCACTCCGGGGATTAACGGCAAAATACTGCAGACTCCCGTCTATTTTACTGAAAAATGTACTGCAGTAAGGCTGTTTTGCAGATACAGATTCAATTTTTAAACTGCATCCGTTAATGGCTTTACTTCCTGACAACAATGTTAATTTGCAGTCAACACTTCCCTTGTCGCTTACACCTGATCCGTTAAAACTGAATGGTGATTTTCTTGAGCTGTAAGGCAGGATAGAGGGCACTTCTGTTGTCATAATCCTTCCTTGCAAGTCCGATCTCAGCCTGAGTCCTTTAAGCTGCTTTGAAGTAGTGTTTATTATCACAACAGCACCTGCTAAGGAATCCTTCCTATGCCCATCGACTATGTAAGGTAATGTGGCATCCAAAGTGCTAATATAAACCGGTGATCCGGGGAATATAATCTTAGCCTTGATTCCCTGGTTTTTATAAGATGATGTCCTTACATAGATTTCGTTCAGTCCCTTTTTAAGCCTGACAGGTACAAGCATATAGTTATGTTCGTAAGGATCGCCGGCATGAGGTTCGCGATTAAAATAGAACATTGAATTGCCTGTAATATTGATAATAGCACCTTCTTCTCTTTTCGATGTATAGGTCAGGTAAATATATCCGCTGAATGCATCCCTGCCTTTAAACCTGCCGGATGAATCAGCTTTTATCTGCTGCCATGCGACATCTTTGGCATCACTGTTTTTAAAAAGGATTGCTCCTCGTTTTGGTGTACTATAGTCGCTTTCAAAATAGCGGAAGGAAAACTGGTCAGTATAAACGGCCTGCCGCCCGTAATGGTGACAGTCAGCTATTGCCAGACCTTCACGGAAAATAAATTCATTTTGCGCGAAGGTTGTAAACGGAAAAATAATTAAAGCTAATAGCAGATAAAAAAAAGCATTTCTTTTCATTTTCATTCTAATGTTTATTTTTGCAATTATGTATTAATGAAAAAAGGATTTACTAAATTACTATTAAGAATTTAGATTAGGCACAAGATTTCGGAATTCTTCAAGTTTACATTTGCCCAATCTGCTAAAATCGTTAAATCAAAAATGCCAGCAACGATTAAAATCATTTTAACCCATTAATCAGCTGCCAAATAGAGTTTCACAGGTCTGAATAATCTAAACTTGAGCAGCGGTGTTTTAGCGGTTAGAAAATCAAAACGGAAAGCATCATGTGTTGTTGCGTAACGGTTCTTCGCTGGCAGGCCTAAATCGCCAATAACGCGGTTTGCCCATAAATTGATGACGTCGACCTCCAAAAAATTGCCGGTCGGTTTTACAGCTTCTGTAATCTCAATCCGCCATGGAGCGCACCAAAGCGTACCCAGTTTCTTTCCGTTCAGACGGACTTCTGCAAAATCCTTCAACTCTCCAAGATCAAGAAATAGCCTTTCATTTCTATACATCTCTTTCCTATTTCCATCTGCTTATAGGCATCCGCTTTGTACATTTCTCCGGTTACCGCATTCCATATCTCGGGCTGTTTCCCAGTAACACGGAATGTAAAATCCCTTTTCTCCGGCTGATTCGTCCGGTTGATAACGAAATAGATATCATCATCACCCTGTTTACGATGGATATAGTCGAACTGTTCAGGACTTTCTGCCTGACCGCTGAATGTAAAGTCGGGAGTTACATCCTCAGCGAGGAGTATTTCCCGGGGTGTTTTTCCCCAGATCACCCGACCTTGACCAAATTTTCGTTCTGTACGGATTTTACCGTCAAGATCTCCCCAGATTCCCTCCGCTATTTTTCTCAGTTGTTCATCACTCTCAGGATAATTTTTCAGTCCGACAGCCTTCCCGGGCGGCGGACCCACTACCGTTTCACCTGCAAGAATCAGTTTCCTTAGCTTTTTAATCACCTCTACCGGTTCCAAGAATCGTTTCCACTTCTGCTTTGTTAGCTGTAACAGAAAATCTGCGTAAAGCACTGATCTCTTTTCCGAAATCAAACACTCTGTAGCCTTTTGCATCCCATGTCCTAAAAGGCTTAACAACCTCATAGAATAGCCTTTGTCTTTTAATTACCACAATCTGATTCCACGGCTCAATGGGTGGGGCACCAATCTCCTTTGCCGGTTTCCACAGTGAATCATTAAAAGAGGATTTCTGCCAGCCTTCATATGCCAACCGTGCATCGTATCGCTCCCTCATCATCCCAATGGTGAAGTCACCATGACGAATCGTTGTGCCGGTATCACAGGCGATAGCCTGAGCCACGGGCCAACTCTTGTCACTATTCACTCTGGTAACGGCTTCTTTCGTATCGTATACAGCAGCTTGAAAGAAAAAACCACCACGTGCATTCGTCCGGTGGTGCAATCCTATTCCGGCATTAGAAACAAGCACTGCTAGGGTGTTCACCCCTTTCTTATGATAAGGAGTCAAATCAATCTCCTCATAAGTCTGATATTGTCGTTAATTTCTATTTTAGTTTTAATATTCCGGGATAAACATATCTGGACACTACATGCAAAAATCAGAACTGACATTTTTATTTTCAAATAGTTCATCTGGTTATTTGAATGAATGAATTTCATATTCGCCCGGAACAACATGGAAAATAATTTTTCCATGATCGGTCCTTAATTTATTGATTGGCTTCCCATTGACGCTAACTTTTTGCGGATCTGTTGAGGGAACTGAAATTTCAGCAGAGGTTTTCTCCGGCACACGTACATACATGCTGAATGTACCTTTCCCGTTCACTTTCCAATCGACAATGATGGGTCCTAACGGTGTAGGCACAATACCCTTGGCCCATTTCAGATCACATGGGTTAGGCTTGACAGAGAAGGTTTTCCATCCGGCTGAAACAGGCTCAACTCCGAGTACTTTTTGGGGTAGAAGTGCCGTTGGTCCTGAACACCATGCATGTGAGGTGGTCACAAAATCACTACCCGGTTTTTCTTTTTCCCATGCTTCAAACCAGCCTCCGTTAAACAAAGGTAGTTTCATTTGTGCACCCCAATATTTACGTATGAAATCGAGCGACCATTGAGGCTTCGCATCAAACATTGAATATAACAGGTAGTACGAAAATGATTGCTCGCTGCTACGGTTCATCGCAGCAACTTTCTCAATCACAATATCTTTGTCGTTCGGTTCAATCAGGCCGTAAAGCATGGCATAAACCTGTGTTTGCTGGCTGAATTTTTCGCTTCCGTAGCTATCGGGAAAAAGATTTTTTTCGGGAGACCAAAGCCATTTCCTGATGTTGGATTTCAGAATGCTGGCCTGTTTATTCCATATGGAAGCTTGGTGAGGATCAATGATTAATGTCTGGGCAATAGAAGCCGCCTGTTTTAAAGCGCCGTAATAAAGACAATTCAAGCCTGTTATTTCATCTTTCTGGTCCAACGGCGGATCCGAATCGGGATGGTCAAGAACGATCCATCCCGGGACCTTGTAAAGCAAACCATGTTCTTTTCCGATGTACTTTTCAAAATAGTCCATCAGTTTTTTCATGTTAGGGTAAACTTGCTTCAGCAGATCTGAATTGCCAAAATACTCGTAGTATTCACCCAACATGATGATGTATTCCAATTCATAATCGAAAAGATAAACTGAAGTATTTGGCCCCAGCAGGTAGTCTGTGGGATACCTTGAGCGGATGGCACCTTCAGGACTCCAGCGTTGCGACCATGCACCAGACAAAATGTTGTAATGTATCAGAAATTCGGAACTCAGCCCGAAAGGATACCAGGAATATTTTTGCAGAAAGCGGCTGTCACCGGCAATATACTGGGTTTGTTCACGCCAGGGTGTATCCATATAAGTATCCTGTGCGCAAAGTTTCAGCGTGAAAACACCTGTATCAAAAATCTGGTTCAACAATGGATCAGAGCATTCGAAGCTTCCCTCGCTGGCAAATTTGTAATGCCGGTTGATCGCCGAAACACTTTTAAAAATAATGGAATCGCTGACAGTAACAGACAGATACCGGAATCCTCGCCATGTCAGCGGGCTCCATGTCTGAAAACCTTTTTTCCCAGAGTAGTAATCGGTATAGCTGACCCGTTCTTTATACATAATCGTACTGTCGGGTAATACACGTTCGGAGGTTCCCATTTCAAAGCTGGCCCCGTTTGCTTTGGCAAACAGTTCGATGACAGGGTTTGCTGTGACTTCCTTCCCGAAATCGTAAACGATTTTATTACCGGAAAACCAGTGTTTGACCGGATAAACTTTTTCGCGGAATAGCGGTTCACGTTTCACTTCCACAATATTATTCCAGGGAGCGAATGGAGGAATTCCCAATGTTTGCGCACTCTGCCATTTCGAGTCGTCAAACGGACTTTCTTTCCAGCCCTCGGGCATTTTGAGGGCATCGTATTTTTCGACGAACCCGATCAGGTTTGCCCCTGGAGCGCGTAATTCGGTTTGGGTGTCCCAGGCCTCTGCCCTGGAAACTTTCCAGGTTTTGTCTGAATTGATTTGCTGCATTTTATGATCCGGGAAAGTTAGTTTCCCTTGAAAAAAGAGACCTCCGCGGCCATTGATACGATGGTGGGTCCCAACTCCGAAATTGTAAACCAGTGCTGCGATTGTATTTTGCCCAGGGTGTAGATAGCCTGATAAATCGTATTGTTCATACACCTGAAATTCCGGGTCGCAGTTCATTGGACAGCGATCAATCAGTTTCCCGTTAATGTAAACATCTGCATAGGCATAAGCCGAGATAAAAGCTTTGGTCTCGGACGGGACCTGTTTCAATTCGAAGGTTTTTCGAACTATAAGATAACAATTTATTGGATTGTCCTCTCCCGAATCCCAGATCCAATTGGCCTCTGCCGTTTTCCCATCCAGTAATTTGGAGGGTGAAGAAATGGATGGTTTGAATGAATTGGTCTGGGCAAAACTTTGTCCGGATGAAAGAAATAGGTTGTTGGTTAGACAAAAAGTAATTGTTAGTATTTTGATAACTATTAGTTTATCATTCATTTGAGAAAATGTTTTTTTAAATCGATAACAAAGCTGGCCGGTGCATAAGCTTTTAAATCAAAAGTAAATTCATCATTTTTCAGGTCAATGGGATAACCTTGTTTTTCGCCACGCAGGTTTACAGGCTGAACAATAAAAATTTCGGCACCTTCAGGTAATTTTACGGTGCAGGGACCCGAGATCCCGGATTGCTCCCACACACGCAAAACAGTTCCGTCACCGTCGGGATTTGCACCAAAAGCAGTCACCAGAATTCCATCGCGGGAAAGTGTCAAACCTTGATTTTTATATTTTAATTTTCCGGCTTCCCCCTCTGCACATCCTACCAATAAAGGCAGGCGGGCCTCCCACGATTTCATTGTCAGGTTGGCAACCGTTTGCTCATTCTTGGGTTTCGGCCAGATACGGACCCGTTCTGTCCATGATCCTTCCTGCCATAGCGGGAAATTGGTATTCCACATATTATTGTAAAGATTGACAAACACAGCAGGTTTTTTTGGAACATAGAACATCGAGAACTTCCATAAGCCTGGTTCTCCGAAACTTAGCAGAGGTGAATCAATGGCTGATAATGCCATGCCTGTATTATCAGCTTGAGTAATTGTTACGCCCGTATTAACATCCATTAAATATCTGGCTGCCCCAGGGATAATATCTGTTGCAGGATTTATTGGACCACCCAGTCGTCCAATAGTGAATGTCGGATTATCAACAGCAAACGGGAAACATAACCAGCCACCTTCCGGATGTTTTTCAGCAGTTTTTGTATCTACTTTCCATTCAACATCAACATAGGCTTCATTGCGGGGGAAGGTAAAAATCAAGGTGTAATTTTTTGCAAAGCCTTCACAATCTTCAGTAGATAATACAGCAACATCTGTAACAGTGTTATGCGAAACTGATAATTTCCAATTTCCAGGCGTAAATGCCAGATAGGGAACTTTGTCGGCACACGGCATTCCATACTTGCCATAATCGTGTATCCCCCAAATATTCGAAATCCCATAGGTATTCTTCCATAAGTCAATTTCATTGGAACTAAATCTTTCGTGTAAAAATTGGCCAATGATATAAGGTGAAGCTTGATCCACCAATTCCCGGTTACTTCCTGACTCTTTTAACGAAGAAATCCCCCCTTTTTTCAAATCGAACAGGACAGTAAAATGAGGTGTAATTAAAATGGGCTCATTTTCGAAAGAAACGGGTTCATTTTTTAAGTCTTTTTCCGAAACTGTAACATATCCACACGGTGGAACATCTTTGAAAAATAGTGATTTTCCATCACCCGGGGGGATTTCTACTGTCCCCGAACGTTTCCATGGGAGAGGATTATAAACTACAAATCGTTTTCCGCGAACATTAACCGATTTTGCCAGCAAGTTTAGCCGGTTATCCAACTCGGGAAGTACTATATCTCTCGCATTGCTAATATATTTCCGATGTGCATCGTACGACTTTAACCATTTTGCTTTACTCCCGATTTTTGAGTCATCTTTTCCTTCAGTTAGCAGCTCGGCATTAGCTTCTGAAACCCATTTCTTCCATTCAGCACCATATTCGAATCTTGGACCATACCCTGCGGTCATTCCCCAGGTATGTTCTCCGTAAAGCAGGCTCTGCTCATATGCCTTAGCAAGTTTTTCGGCTAACGGCAAAGTGCTGATTCCCCAAATTCTCATTTGAGTATTCAAGACATCTATTGCAGGTTCCAGCGGACGAATATTCCGGGCAATTTTCGATTCCTGAGGCATTGACATTAATCCATGGGCCCAACCGTCGGGTGTATCCCCCTTAATAACCGGCAAGATTGGATTCTCAGCGAAAATGGCTTTTGCAAAATCATCAAGGGTTCCAAGATGGATCCTTACTCCCGGCATTTCTTTTTCAGCATAGGCCAGAAGCTGGTCAATATCTTGCTCAGTTGGAGGCCCATGATTGTCGCCTGTCATTCGCATTGCTAAATAATTACGATGCGGCCAGGTTCTTGTTGGCTTTATTTCAGACCCGTAATCGGCAGTATATTGACACAGTATTCTTGAACCATCGGGGCCTTCCCACCAGAATAATTCAGGGAAACGCACAAACTGACTGGCCGCATTACAGCCCAACTGCAAGAATTTTATTCCTGCATGATATAACAAAGTAGGCATTACCCATGAGTGGCTGGGGACATCTGTCATTTTTGCACTGATCGTCAAAGGAAGTCCGTAATTACGGTTAACTACAGACGAGTATCCCAATCCACGAACCAGATCTTCGTAATCAAGCGACCCGGTATGCATGGTAAATGGAAGCCCGTGAACCACCAAAGAACCTTCACGGATTGCTTTTTCAATTCTGATTTTTCGCTCAGGTGACTGCAGGGGACCAAGAATCTGAGTTTGTAGCGGCCAACCTGCCACAGTCCAGGAAAAACGCTTTTCCGGGGGTAGCAGTTTATTTTTCCCGATCACTTTCAGGGCGTTATCCATCATTTCTGTTCGGTATCGGGTAAAAACATTTTCTGGTAAATCGGTATAGCCCAGGTCGAAGTGGGTTTTAAAAACAACCCAGACATCAGTTACCTGCGGCTCCTGGGCAAAAGTGATGTTGCCAAGAATAAGAAATACAATTAGTAGAGATAGATTTATTCTCATTTCACAAAATTTGGTTTTTATTAAACTAAATGGATCTTAATATCTTCTTATTAATTAATCCCTCTTTCTTTAATAAGAACCTTAGTTTTCAGCAGGTACATCATCTTTTATTTTAACCGCTTTTGTCGCGGCATTTGGAAAAGGTATTTTCAACATGCGTAATAGTGCAACAGTTTGCTTATATGATTTATAGGCTTGTTGATTTGAGTATTTAGTAATCATTTCAATCGCCTTCACCGGATCCATTTCATACTTTTTCAATACCCCTTTTTCAAATTTTGTTTGTGCTTTTAAAAGAGAGGTTTCCATTTTCTTTTTTTTTGTAACAGCAATGGGGTATTTTTGAATAAAGTTTTTGTTAATATTTGCAGAAAGTATTTCAAAGTTCCAATAGGCCTGGTCTTTGCTCATTTGATGAATATCTGAAGGTGGATTATAGTGGTCCTTTAGGGAGTTAAGATAGCCTTTTTTACTATAATTTTCAGGGATCCGGGTAATTCCACAGTACCATGGAATGAATGGCTGAACATCGCACCTTCTGGGAGCTAACCACATAACCGTGCCAATTTCTACCGGCATCCATGGACGCGATTCCACCACAAAGCTATAGATGGTTCCTCCATTGCATATCATTCCCTCGTTAAGTTCATAAGGGTTTCCAATGGTACAACTTTCTGTTTTATCCATTTCCTGCATGCCCTGGCTATGTCCTGCCAGTAGCTCCATGAGTTTTTGTTTGCTCACTTTCTTCTTCGGTTTGAATGAGAAAGGAAAGATATCATTTCTATCATAGTTCTCTTCTAAGAACCTATATGCTGCCCATCGTCTGCCTTTTACCACTGAAAGGACCCAGGCTTCTTCCCTGTCCGAGATACAATACGATCTTCCCGAGCCTCTGTAGCCAAATTCTTCTATAAGGCTACCGGCTATGTGTATGGCTTCTCTCGCAGATTTAGCACGTTGTGCCATGATTAGCCGCAGGTCATAGAGGATGCCTCCCCTGCAGGTGTCCGACTCGGTCTCTCGCGACCCACAGTAATTGGATCCTATGCAAACACCATAATCATTCATGAATCCATCTGATACTTCCATCCCCGGAACTTCCAGCCATAGAAATTTGTTTGTAGCAGGCACTTGGGGTATTCTGCCGCCATACTGTAGTGTTTGCCCTGCTCCTCTGGGATAGTTTTTTCTTGGTTCAATATAGTAGTTGACGAGTTGGAATCCATCATCGTCATTGTGTCCGTAAAGAAGTGTACCTTCAACTGAGGCATTTTTGCCCACGAGGACTGAGAAACAGTTGTAGTCGGGTAGTAAATTTTCCTGGCTCATACCTTTGAGAAGAGATATGATTAAGAGTAAAGCAGCAAGTATTTTCATCAGATTATTTTTCATATTTCAAAAATTGACCACACTCGGGTTATTGTGTTTAAAAAATTGATAGTTAAATCTACAGATGAAAAATCGGGATTAAGAAAAATATTTACCCGGAAATATTTCATTATTTCCGGGTAAATTTTCTTTAATAAAAACCAAATCTATATTTACGTTCTATTAGGCTTTGCATCTAGTTTCCTCCACCGAAGGCCGGGGAAGTTTTGTCCCACCACACCCGTTCTGTGCTGAGCTTCTCCATCGACCGGTCGCCGGGAGTGAATCCCTGTTCGGTCATGGCTGAAAGCCAGTTGGCTCGGTTTACTTCACCCGGGTCAAGCAGCCAATACCTCCGTGCGATCATATCAGGTGTGGTCTGGCGAGGAAGCAGGGTGGAGTTGATTTTGGGGTAACCCGTGCGCCGAACGAGTGCAAAAGCCTCGTTGCCCATCTTGTAAAAGTTAAAGAGCTGCTGGATATAGATTTTCTCGAGATTGTTGCTGCCATCCAGCATTACCTTTGGTTGCTGCAGGTAGGCATCGATCATAGTGCTCACATTGGGAACCGAGTAGGAACCTGCCACTATGGCGATGTTGTTCATGGTTTCGATAGAGGCGCGAACACCTTTATTATACCATTCAGCTGTTGTACCCTTGGTGTCGACTCCTGTGCCATAGCCTTTCTGGATGAATTCGGCTATATGGAGGCAGACTTCGGCATAAGGAACGATCACATCGATCACCTTACCTGTTGCACCATCGATGCGCGGATTGAAAAACCGGCGGTTGATGCCTGAGATGAGCGTATACTTGTTACTTCCGATGGGGAACTGGTTATAGAACCAGTTGCTTCGGTCAGGATTGCCCTGCCAGTCGGCGGGGCCACCCTGCCACTGGATGTTCGGGTCATTTTTGTCTATCCACGCAGGGAGCGTCACATTGTACTTTGTGAGGCTGTCCTTAAAAGCACCAACGAGGGAATTCTTCTCATAATAGATGCCCAAACGCGGATCACCGGTGGTTTTCATGAAGTTCACAACTGTTTCCATCGCGAACCGGCGACTGCGGTAGTCAATTTCGCTGAATCCTCCGTATTCGGAGTTGTTGTAGGTCATCTGGTCGAGAGTCGAACGGAAAACTCCGGTACCGTTGCTCATCACCTGCTGAAAGATCTCCTTTGCTTTTGCAATATCCTGATTCTGATAGCGGGCGGCAATCCTCAGTTTGAGAGCGTTCGCCAGGCGAACCCAGTTCGACCAGTCGCCATGATAGAAAACGTCGTTATTCCCTAATAACTCCTGGTTGTCGAGGCTGGACTCCAGCACGGAGATGGAGGAGTTGAGTTCGGTGACCCATGTGTCGAAAAGGGTTTTCTGTTTGTCGTAAACCGGATTGTACTTGCCACCGGTCCTTCCCATATTTGCTTCGGTGTAAGGGATCGAACCGTTCATATCAGTAACCTTTAGCCCCTGAAAGATCTGCACGATGTAGGTGACAGCTGCCATCTTCTTATAGTTTTCCTTGTTAGCCTTTATGCTAATCCGCCTCCTCATCTCAAAAAGGTTGGGCAAAATATTCTGGTAAAATGCGCTGTAACGGGAGTTTACGCTTCCGGATAGCTCATAGTTCTCTGCTGTAAGCAGTTGAGCGGCTCTGAGCCATTGCTCGGCATCTTCCCATACCCACTCGCCTTCACGATAATTCTGCAGAGATTCGCAAGAGTACGTGAACAGAAATTTGACATCAATGTCGCTGACCACACTGTTGTCGACATTGATGTTTTTAAAATCCTGTGTGCAGGAGGTTGAAAACAGGCCGGTCAATGACGTCAGTAAAATATATATGATAATCTTTTTCATAATTTAATTTTTTATCATTAATAATCAGTAACCATACATTAGAAACTAACCTTGATAGAGCCACCTAACGAGCGTACCATTGGAGCCACACCCCCTTCACCGACAGAAGATGTGAAGGTGCTGTTCAGAGTAGCCGGGTTAATGTCGTATGGCAACGAATTGTAAAGGTAGAAGAGGTCCCTGCCGATCAGGCTCAGGGTAACCGAATTCATCTTTATCTTGTTGCATATGCTCTTAGGCAGGTTGTACGACAGGCTCACCTGACGAAGATTTACCCAGGTGGCCTCTTTGATGGCATAGTCAATGACTCCGGTGGAGGATGATCCGTAGCGATAATAGAACTGTGGGGCATGGGTCGGTTCAACGAAGCCCTTATCATAAGCTTCCTTGAATGTCATTCCGCCAACATTGGCAGATGTTCCGTTTGACTGGGAGATCATTTGTCCGGGAGCGAAAACGCCGTCGACGATAAGGCCGTCATCATAGATCTGTCCGTCGTACTTACTCGTCCATCCGATACCGCCATGCTGTGCATCCCGTCCCTTGAGGGTACTGGGCAATGCGCCAGTATGGAGACCGAACCGCAGCGCGGTGATGGCCATGTCACCACCGATTTTGGCGTCGAACAGGACACTCAAGGTCCAGTTCTTGTATGAGAACTCGTTGGTCCAGCCGGCACGGAACTTGGCGTTGATGTCGC
>CAINLJ010000129.1 GCA_903850335.1 uncultured Bacteroidia bacterium
CAAACAACTGGTTGTAAATAGTAAGATCCTGAGTAAGTTGCATTTAATTTTACTTTAAATTCCTTCTGTTCATTGAACTTTAGACTGAAATAGGTCATGACACGATCATCACGAATATCACGATAATCAAATTGCGAAGTCGGATCTCCACCAAATAATCTTTCATTTATTATTTCCCAACCTGATGGAAAAATTTGTGTCAGGGCTAAATTATTCACTTGTACTAATCCTGTATTTTTGATTCTTACAACAGCAGAAAAATCAGTACCCTTCGGAATATTTTGTAAATCAATTGATTTGCCATCTGAACCTTTGTAAGCCACATCCAGTACAAGTCCATTGTGTTTAGAAATTATATTTTTATTTAAGGGTACACCCTTTTGAGTAATGTTTATGAATACATCAGGATCAGATAAATTCTCAATATTTATAGTCAATTTGGAATCTAAATTCATAAAATGTTTTAAATATCCGGCTTGGGTGATAGGAATTTCCTCTCTTTTCCCGTTAATTGTGATTCCAATCTTTTTTATTTGGCCGGGATTAATATCTTTCCCCGCAAATTGTGACATGGCCAAAAGGCATGCCGCAGTAGTCTGAGTACTCATCCACTGATCGTTACACATTTCGGAAGAAATCAATTTAGCGATATTGTATGCATCCGATTTTTTCTTCATCAAAGTCAACGTTTCGAGCAGGATCGCCTTATCCCGCAAGGAAGAGCCAAAGGTTGATCCTTCTCCATGATATTCTGTAGGTTCAAGTTTTGTCATATCCACAAGTTGATCAGCTACCTCAGGCCTGCCAGCCAAAATATATGCAGCAGCAAGTTTCCATCGGGCTTCGATTGGCAGACCTGGCGATTCACGCAACCTGTTCATTGCACCCAACGCAGGTGAACCAGCCAAAGCCAGAGTATAAAGCCGGTATGCCTGGTCCAATACCATCCCGCGGTCGCTTAACTCTTTCCGCCATACATTTGATGCGTTCTTTTGAAAATTTAACCAGTGTTTTTTAACATCCTGTGGGACAGCAAAACCCAGATTCTCTGCCTCTAGTAAAAAATTCCCTGTCCAGGAGGTACCCCATAGTGAGGGATAATTACTCCCTGGCCAATAGCTAAAACTACCATCTGCCAGCTGAAATCTTCTGATATGTTCGATTCCTGACTTAATATTCAATTCTACTTCATGCTTTCTTTGCGAATCGAGGGTAATCAATTGATTGACACATAACTGGGAAAATGCTGAAGAAACCGTTTGTTCGATGCAACCATGAGGATATTCAATCAGATAATCCAGACGACTGCCCAGATTCATTGGCGGGGCATAAGAAATTTCTAATGTTGCCTGACCTGTCCCAGGGGTTTCCGAAGGCATAACTGAAAATTCTTTGCTTTTTTGTCCTATGATAACTTCTGAGTGGTGGGTTACTACTAAAGGAGCTGGATTTTGAACATTGACTTCAACTGAGTATACTGCTGTCAAATTTGATGATCTTGCAATAACTTCAATTAATCCCTTGCCTGTTTTTGAACCAGCAACAAGGCTAAAACCAAGATCCTTCTCACCCGGTTCAATAAAATTGACATGCAATTTATCTGAACCAATTACTGAAAATAATGAGTTATGAGTTACTTCGACCTGGACGTCCTTAATTGTTGAACCCTGAGTAAACACAGAAACAGGTAACTCAAATGACTCATTAATTCCAACAGTTCGTGGGACAGTTGCCATAATCATAAGTGGATCCCGCACAGATACAGTCTTTTCGATTGAACCGTATGCATTTTCTGAAGCCCCAACAACCATTAATCGAATTGAACCCGTGTATTGCGGCAATGTTATATTATGCGTTTGTCTGCCATTTTTCCCAAGTGTGAATGGGCCTAAAAACCTGACAACCGGTTTAAATCGTTGAGCTTTTTGTTTGGAAGGATCAGGAAGCTGATCACTCCCGCCAACTGCAAAAAGTTTTTCGAGTTTTCCACCAAAGGCGCCAAGGACGTAATCGAAAAGATCCCAGGTTTTAACTCCCAATGCCTCACGTGCAAAAAAAGTATTCCATGGATCTGGTGTCTTATATCCCGTAATATCAAGTAAACCTTCATCTACTATTGCCAGGGTATAGTCCATTGCGGTGCCATTCTTTTCACTGATTTCAACTGTAAATGGCTTCTGGGACCTAAGTTCATCCTGCATTTTTATGACAGGTAACAGGTGCGTTTCAGGATTCTCAACACTCACAGGAATAACACCATACAGGCGAATGGGGCGATCATTAACAGTTTGGTCATGTGGTTGAAGGTATGTAATTGAAAGGTAGATATTTGGCGACATTTCTGCCTTAGCTTTAAAGCTTACTTTTGTTTGATTCGCCTTGGTATCAACCCAAAATTTATCAAGGATAGAAGTTCCGTTTTCTATCGACACAAATGCTTTTCCATCTTTGGAACTTGGAAAGCTAACAGAGATCTCATCACCCACTTTGTATTTCTCCCTGTCAGCCGAAAAATTAAG
>CAINLJ010000130.1 GCA_903850335.1 uncultured Bacteroidia bacterium
TTATGAAATAAAAATTCAATTTTATACCTTTCCCCACAACTTTTTCATCTGATCCGTTGTGCAGGAAGACTAATCTTATCAATCAGAGAGTGGGCGGGTGACTTGTTCGAGAACGAACAAGTCACCCGCCCACTACCCGAACAAATCACCTGCTCACTACCTGAACAAGTCACCTACTCATGTAGCTAATCGTCAAAATGGAGAAACTTAGGAAGTTCATTGGCTGCATTAATAAGCTTCTCATTCCAGAGTTTAGCAGTACCCTTTAATTCTTCTTCCGTTTTTCGAAATTCCTGAATATCATAGGTGCCATTTTTATACAGTGCAAAATCGAGTGGGAAATCAACATCGCTTGCATTTTTAAATGTAGCATCAAACGAAAGGAAAGCAACCTTAATTGCAAGATCAAAATTTACCTCTTCGTGTAATAAGCGTCTTAAAATAGATTTTCCAAATCCCGTATTCCCGATTACTGTATATGGAGACTCATCTGAAACTTCTACCCAATTACCTTCGGGGAAGACGAGGAAGAGTGTTGACCGCTTATCTTTAACACATTGTCCGCCAATTATAAAATGAGCATCAAAGAAAAATTTACTTTGCTGTAAATCTTCCAGATCATCGGCCCTGACTCTTTTAACCATAGTACCTAGCAGATTCGCTACCTTATAAAGTTTATCTGAGGGATGTTCGGGGAGTTCGTCTTCAAACATATTTATTACCTTATCCCGAATAGATCGCAAACCCGAGGACATTATAAAAAAAGCATTTCCTTCCGTTTTATAAGTCTGAATCTTTTTGGATGTTGATACGCCCAATCCACTGCTTATACGGGTGTCGGATAACGCTACAACCCCGGTTTTACTCTTAATAGCCAGACAAAAAGTCATATTATTGATTAGTGATCGTTACAGAATGAGTACTTTTTTGTGCTCCATATACTTCGAGTATTCCAATAATTGGACTACAATCCGTATAATCGGTGCCATGTGCAATTTTCAGATAATGATGATCTGCAAGTAAATTATTTGTTGAATCGAATCCGATCCAACCTACACCTGGTATTAAGGCCTCTGCCCAGGCATGCATCTGACTTGTTCCAAGATATTCGGTACCCATGTTCAGATATCCGCTTACATAGCGTGCCGGAATCTTATTCCTTCGGCAAACAGAGACAAACAGATGTGCATAATCCTGACAAACGCCCATTTTCATTTGCAATACCTCTTCAATTAGGGTATTTACAGTCGTGCTATCCGGGGTATAGGTTAAGAGTCCAAATATATAGTAATTTAATTCCAAAAGAAAATCAAATACTTGCTTTTCCTTTGAATAAACGGGAAAACTCATTCCTGTAAGTTCAGGCAGCCGGGTAAGTTCCGTGGAAGAGAGAAATAAATTATTATCGATATAGAAATCAGAGCTGTTTATTTCCTGATATTCAACCGTAGGGGACCAGGGACTCAGAATAAACGGATTAAATTCGGGGCTTTCCACTTTTGCCGTTAATTTAAACCAGAATTCAGTGAATGGTTTCCCGATATGATATTGAATCGTCTTAAATCCAAAGATATTTCTGGAAATATGGGCTTCCTCACTTTGCGAACAGTAGAATTTAAGGTCATGAACTCTTTGCTGATTGTTCGAATCAGGAATTACTAGCAACTGGAAATGTGCCTTTCGCACAGGATTCTCATATCTGTTCTCAATTTTATACTCCAGTTCAAATTCATTCATCAAAAAGAAAGGTATTTTTTCTCAAGTTCAGAACTGATTTCGCTAACCATATCCTGAGTACTGTTTAACAGAGCGTAAATATCGTTATTAAATTCTTCAAATGTGAGATATTTATATTGTGCACAAAGTTTTCCTATTTTAAAAGTGAGTGATTTGGTATCACTATTATCATCGCTGTTGATCTTAAGCAGGTACTTTTGAATTCCATTTACCGAATGAGCGATAGATCTTGGACATTGAGGATTAAGCATTATAAATTCGAGTACTTGTTCCCTGTTTGGAATGGAACGGTAAAACTTACGGTTCATGTCAAAAGATTCGGTGCAACGCAACATGGTCGTCCATTCAAAACTCATTTCAGTAACCGGATGGCCGGCAGTTTCAATCTTATAAATATCATGAAGTTTAGAATTTATGATCCTAATCACCTGGATCACACGTTCAATATGCATTCCCATAAGGATGATTGCCCACTCTTCGTCGTGAAGTAAGGTACCTGAAATCTTGCTTTGCACAATGGAGGTCTGCTCCAGGATTATTTGGGTAAGATCATAAAACCCCGTTGATATATAGGTCTCAACTGAATAATTATTTACAAGATGGTAATATTTATTTATTGCCTCCCAAAGATCTGTTGAGATAGCATTACGTGCACCACGGGCATTTTCGCGGGCAATTGTAAGAATGCTTATTATGGAATTCGGATTATCCGGATCCAGACCAATCTTATACAAGACATCTTTCTCATTTTCAACTTCCATATCAAAGATTCCGGTCATATAAAGCATTGATTCCAATACGAAGTTTCTGTCATAAGTCTTCATGATCGGAGCATCAAGTGACGAGAAATAAATCTCTTTGCTATATCTGGCAAAATGTTCAGCCCGCTCGATATACCGGCCCATCCAGTATAAATTGTTTGCTACTCTTGATAACATAATTCTGATTTTACAATTTAAAATACTAATCCAAAACCCATGTATCCTTAGATCCGCCACCCTGTGATGAATTTACAATGAGGTTTCCCTTTTTCAAGGCAACTCGCGTTAATCCTCCTTTAAGAACATACTGATCATCTTTTCCCATGAGTGAAAAAGTCCGAAGATCGATATGTCTGGGTTCAAATTCTTTGGATTCTTCGATAAATGTTGCATGGACTGAAAGGCTCATAATAGGCTGAGCAATATATTTTCTTGGATTTGATTTTATCCGCACTTTTACCTCTTCAATTTCAGCCTTGGTGAGTTTATTTCCAATTGTAATCCCGTATCCACCCGACTCATCCACCGGTTTTACGACAAGTTTATCGATATTTTCAAGTACAAATTTCCCTTCAGATTCATTCTCACAATGATATGTCTTTACATTGTTGAGGATAGGTTGTTCATCGAGATAATATTTGATGATATCCGGCACATAATGATATACCGCCTTATCATCGGCAACTCCCGTTCCCGGAGCATTTGCCAGTGTAACATTACCGGCCCTGTAGGCATTCATCAATCCGGGAACTCCAAGCATTGAATCTTTCCTAAAACAAAGGGGATCAATAAACTCATCGTCAACACGACGATAAATTACATCTACTTTGATTGGACCGTAAATAGTCTTCATGTACACAAAGTCTTTATCTACAAATAAATCCCTTCCTTCAACAAGTTGTACACCCATTTTCTGTGCCAGAAATGAATGCTCAAAATAAGCCGAGTTATACATTCCGGGAGTCACAACAACGATTGTTGGATTATCCGTATTTTTTGGCTTTACCGACTTAAGCATTTCCAGAAGATGTTCAGGATATTGATAAATTGCCTTAGTCTTCAATTTATCAAACAGCTCAAACAAAGATTTTTTAAGAGCCACACGGTTTGATAAAACATAACTGACGCCTGAGGGACACCTTAAATTATCTTCCAGGATATAATACTGACCATCAGTATGTTTAATCAGATCAGTACCTGAAATATGTGTGTAAATTCCTGCCTCGGGTTTAAAACCGATCATCTCTTTCAGGTAGTTTTTGGATGAAAATATAAGTTCGGACGGTACAACTTTATCCTTTAGAATTTTCTTGTCATGATAGATATCATCAAGGAACAGGTTAATCGCCCTATTTCGCTGTATAACCCCTTTTTCAAGCTGCATCCACTCTGTGTTTGGGATAATCCGCGGGAAAAGATCAAAGGGAAATATACGCTCATCAGGCTTTTTATCCTCAGCATATACTGCAAATGTGATCCCCTGGTTGAGAAATGCAGTTTTTACTTCATTATTTATCCGTTCAAAATCTGTAAGACTTAATTGATTAAAACGTTCAACCATTGAAACGTAATGATCCCGGGGTTGTTTTAAACCGGAATATATCTCATCGTAATGTGAGTTCTCAAGTGTGTAGGAATCCAATATTCCCAGTGTTTGCTCTTTCATATTCTCTATTATTAAACGAACTAATTATCTAACATTTTATTTGAAAACGCTATTTAACAAGCTCAAATTATTACGAATTTAGATATTAAATTGTCAATATGACATCATTAACACTAAATTAATGTATTGATAACAATCTGGATATAAAAAAACAACAAAAATCATGTTTTTCAAACTAAACCCATCAATAATTAGGATTTATTTGGCTAATTAAACAATATTTTAGGATCATACCCCATAATTCTACAATATTATTTCAATAAATATTTAAATTCAAAGAAACAACCCTAAAATCTAAAGATCAATAAACCTCGGGGACAAATGTTTGATCCGACACAGGTGGACGGATATAACCCACATCAGATTGTTTTTGTGGCAGCTGTATTTCTTCGGGCTCAATTTCATGATAGGGTATGAGGGAAAGCAGATGATGTATGCAATTCAGCCTTGCCTTTAATTTATTATCTGCATTTACGACATACCACGGTGCCTGTTTGATATCTGTATACTGAAACATTGTATCTTTTGCCTTGGAATAATCAAGCCATTTCGAACGGCTCAGGACATCCATCGGACTGATTTTCCATCGTTTTGCAAGGTTATGAATTCGCTCCTGAAAACGTCGTTCCTGTTCTTCATCACTTACCGAGAACCAGTATTTAACCAGGATTATACCCGAACGTATGATCATTCGCTCAAATTCGGGGCACGACCTGAGAAACTCTTCATATTCATCAGGTGTACAAAAGTTCATAACATGCTCAACTCCTGCCCTGTTATACCAGCTACGGTCAAAAAGAACCATTTCGCCCGCAGCCGGAAGGTACTTGACATATCGCTGAAAGTACCATTGGGTCTTTTCTTTCTCTGTCGGAATACCTAGTGCAACTACCTTACAAAATCGCGGGTTCAAATACTCCATTACCCTTTTGATGACACCCCCTTTGCCGGCAGCATCCCGACCTTCGAATAGAATTACAACCTTTAACTTCCTGATTTTTATCCACTCAAGCATCTTAACAAGCTCCAGCTGAAGTCTTTCAAGTTCATTCTCGTAGACTTTCTTTTCTTCCTTTGAAAGTTGGTGAGCTGGTGCTAAATCATTCTTGTGATCAGGCTCTTCCATAATAGTCATTTTTGATTTTACACGGAAATATAACAAGGGAGATGTTATATTATGATACATAAATAGATCTGCTAACACACAAATTTAAACAATAGCAGAGTATTTTCAGTCGTTTTTCAGGATTTTTTTGGGATCAGATGAAAATCCAGTCTTGAGTTTTTAAAATGAAATTTGAAGGAATCTCTTAATTGTACTCATGTGTGGAATATTCATATTTGGTTTAGGCAGTGGAAAACTAATTCATAACAATGAATAGATACAAATTTACTAAACTGAATGATCATTAACAAAATAAATCCGGTATAATCCGGAATAACTTAAATTAAAAAATATTCAGAGAATTCAAAAGTTGCAAATAGGCTGATGAAATATTTTTCGTTGCAAACGACTAAAACAAGCGAAAATTGCACCTGATCTTACGGAACCGCTATATAAGAGACCTGCACTACGGCGGTGTGAGAGGCAATCCGATAGGCCTTTAGCCCTTCGGCGGTCAGCTCGATTGCGCGCTGCCCATTACTTATTCAATAATCCAGAAACTTCGTCTTTCAGTCTTGGTAAGTGATTTATCACAATACTCCATATCAAATCATCAGATATCTTGTCATAACCATGAATAATCTTATTGCGAGTACCAATAATCTTTTCGGCATTATCGAGTTTGAAATTTTTATCTTTTTTACGAATCCTATTAACTGCCTCTCCAATTATCTCCAAATCACGTTCAATCGCCCTTTTAGTCTTTATATCAGTTAAGTACTCCTCAAAAATCCTTAGCTTGTTTTCGTAATAACTATCAATCTCATTAATTGATTGCAAAATATCATAAAGCCAGGTTTTAATTTCATTATCCATAAATTAGTTGTTTTGAAGAGTCAATATTTTGTCTCAGATATGGATTTTTTAAAGCTTTATCTTCAAGTAAATCAATCTCTCTTTTTAGCAATGACTCTAAAGATTTTTTTAAGTCAAAGTAATTGTCTGCATAATCGTATAAATCAACTCCCTCGAAATCGACAAGAAAATCAATGTCACTTGACTTCTTAAATTTGTCAGTCAGGACTGAACCAAATATAAATAGCCGCTTCACCTTATGTTTGTTACACAAATTTCTTATTCTATCAATATTCTTGTCTATAATTTTCATATCTCAAAAATACAAATTTTCTTAATCAAATCAAACGGATTTTGAGGTAGACGGACGTCCGTACATCTCTACAAAATCGTCCGGCTGGACCTGATCTGGCAAATTATTGCGCATGTAAATAACAATATCCACCCGCATTTCGGGTTTTAATTTTGCATCACGATCCCGATTTTGTTAACCCTTTAGATTGAACCGATAAAGTCGGTATTTCCTTTTGATTAGAGGTCATTGTGCTTGTACTTGTGCTTTTACCACGACCGCGATTGGAGGTTCTAAATGTTTTTACCTCTCCCTTTGGTTGGATATTAATATTTTCATGGTTTTAGTTTGTCTTTAGGTCAAAAGTAAAAGCCAGCTATGCCAAAACGTGTCACACTAAGGATTAAGTTAAAATAAATTCTTCAAACAATGTTATTCTCAACAGGTTGAAGTGAATAGGTGACTGTTCGTGTCCCGGATAGTCACCCGTTCACGCGTTACCAGGAGACACTTTTCCCGGTAAGAATTCAGGAAACCCTTGAAAATCCAGTCTTGAGTTTTTAAAATGAAATTTGAAGGAATCTCTTAATTGTACTCATGTGCGGAATATTCAGATTTGGTTTATGGTGGTGGAAAACTAATTACTAACAAGGAATAGATACAAATTTACAAAAAAGAATGACCAATAACAAAAATAAAACCGGCATAATCCGGAATAACTTACAGCTAAAAATCATTTAATTATTTCAATAGTGAGCGGGTGACTTGTTCAAGCACGAACAAGTCACCCGCTCACTTAAAATTTCACAATTTACGGAAAGTCCGGGCCCGACTTTGAGTCGGACTCGGACTATCATACTTAAATTCGGACCCGGACTTTCAGTAAACTATCTACTTAATATCGTGCAAATCATACGGAGTCTCCTGATATACATAATAATTAAGCCAGTTCAGGAAAAGGAGGTTTGCATGTGATCTCCAGCTCAAAATAGGTTCCTTTGTCGGGTCGTTATCCTTGTAATAATTTCTGGGCAGATCTATCGGCAAACCCTTTTCAAAGTCACGCATATATTCCCGGTTAAGTGTCCCTCGCGAATACTCAGGATGACCAGTTATAAAAAGCTGTTTTCCCTGATTTGCCATTACCATGTGTACGCCTGCTTCTTGAGATTGGGAAATCAATTCAATCTCAGGAACCTTAAGGATATCTTCTGCCAGAATCTGTGTATGTCTCGAGTGTGGTGCCCTGAAAATATCATCAAAACCCCTGAAAATTGGCAATTTTTGTTCCGTATGGTAATGATCGAAGATACCGAACATCTTCTTCTCGAGCGGATATTTCTCAACTCCGTAAAAATAGTTAAGACCGGCCTGAGCAGCCCAGCAAATAAACATTGTTGAAGTAACATGATGCTTTGTCCAGTCAAAAATCTTACAGATATCCTCCCAGTAGTCGACCTCCTTAAAGGGCAAATGTTCAACAGGTGCACCTGTTATAATCATACCATCATATTTATTCGCCTTTATCTCCGGGAAAGTATGGTAAAAGGTGTTTAAATGATCTCGGGATGTATTTTTGGAAATATGACCTTCGATTTGAAGAAAATCTATTTCGATCTGAATGGGCGAATTGGATAGCAAACGCAGCAGATCTGTCTCTGTGGCTATCTTCAGTGGCATCAGATTTAGAATTATGATTTTCAAAGGGCGGATGTCCTGATGAGCGGCCTGAGATTCATTCATTACAAAAATATTCTCCTTACGAAGGAGGTCGATAGCCGGAAGAGTGTCAGGAAGATTTAAAGGCATGATAGTAAAATTTAATTTATTCAATGTCCAACCCGATATTTACATCAAATTTGAACGGATTATTTTCGAAAACAAAATTTGTAGAGACGTGTTTTAAACACGTCTCTACGGTCAATTAAATCTTCGCCAGTGCCTGGTCAAAGTCTGCAATAATATCATCAATATGCTCGATTCCAACGGAAACGCGCAAACCTGCAGGTTGTACACCAGCACTTAATTGCTCAGTATCGCTCAGCTGGGAATGTGTAGTTGCCGATGGCTGAATGATTAGTGTCCTGACATCACCAACATTGGCAAGATGACTTACAAGTTCAAGATTATCAACAGTCTGTGTTGCCTTATCTTTACCCCCCTTTAAAGTAAATGTCAAAACAGATCCGGCACCTTTCGGAAGATATTTCGAGGCTAATTTATAATTCTCATCACCTTCGAGGCCCGGATAACTTACAGATTCAACTTTAGGGTGATTTTGCAACCACTTGGCAAGTGCGAGAGTATTTTGTACATGACGTTCAACACGTAACGAGAGAGTCTCGAGACCCTGGATCAAAAGGAAAGAGTTGAAAGGGCTGATAGCAGGCCCGTAATCACGCAGACCTTCAACACGAGCCCTGATAATAAAGGCAATATTGCCAAATGGACCGTCTGTTCCAAATACGTCCCAGAATTTAAGGCCATGATAACCCTCAGAAGGTTCTGTGAATCCCGGATATTTACCATTACCCCAATTAAAATTACCCCCATCAACAATCACTCCACCTATAGACGACCCATGTCCGCCAATCCATTTGGTGGCAGATTCAACAACCACATTTGCGCCATGCTCAAGCGGGCGAAAGAGGGCGCCACCACAACCAAAAGTGTTGTCAACGATCAATGGAAGATCATGTTTCTTTGCAAGAGCAGCAAATTTCTCAAAATCTGGAACGTTATAACTTGGATTTCCAATGGTTTCAAGGTAAAGTGCTTTTGTTTTACTATCGATCAGTTTCTCAAAGTTATCAGGATTCAGGTCCGCCGCAAATCGTCCTTCGATACCAAGATTTTTAAATGACACCTTGAACTGATTAAATGTTCCTCCATAAAGATAGGGCGACGTAACTATATTATCCCCGGCGCCGGCAATATTAGTAATAGCAATAAACTGTGCAGCATGTCCTGAAGACACTGCAAGGGCGGCAACACCACCCTCAAGAGCGGCAATTCTTTTCTCGAAAACATCCGTGGTCGGGTTCATTAAACGGGTATAGATGTTTCCAAACTCTTTCAATCCGAATAAATTAGCCGCATGCTCAGCATTTTTAAAGACATAGGAGGTTGTCTGATAGATTGGGACTGCGCGCGATAAGGTATCCTGGTCAGGAGTATGCCCCGCGTGCACTTGCAATGTTTCGAATTTTGGTGTATTTGTACTCATTTTAAGTTGTTTTTAATTGTTTAAATTGTTTTTATTATTATTTCGAAAAATTCTTCATGTATGGCTCTTACCGCATTTATGCAATCGTCGGCAGCCACTAAAAAATAGCTAACTATTGGAGATGCTCCCGAGCAGCTCATTACCACATTAATCCCATTTTTTGCAAGGGCCGTAAAAATGCGGGCAGCTACTCCATAATTTTCTGCTATTCCGTTTCCAACTGTTGCTAATACTGCAATATCCTCGATAATTTGAACACGTCCAACGACAGAAAGTTCAATGGCACTAACAAGAGCATAGGCAGTGCTCAGGTCTTTCTTGGCAAGTAAAATATTAATTGATATTTGTGATGTAAGTACTGAGCTGATGTTAATACCAGCATGATGAAGAGCAGTAGTTACTTTGGCAAGAATTCCTGGCTTAGCTCCTACTCCTGAACCCTTTAACTTTAATATTCCAAACTCCTGACTGGAAGTAACACTTTTGACTATACCCATGGAAATAGTTTTCTCAGCGCTCACGATGGAGAGTGGCTTATCAACTACTGTCTCACCATTAATATTGAATATCCTGATTGGGATATGAGGAGCTGATAAAGGTTCAACTGTGCGGGGATGCAGAATTTTGGCACCGAAATAGGCTAACTCAGCCGCTTCATTGTAGGTTAAATTCTTTATCTGAACAGGATTATCAACTGCCTTTGGATCAGCACTCATAAAACCGTTAACATCCTTCCAGATGTCCAGTGAAGGTGCCCCTGTACAACGGGCTATTGCAGCTGCAGAATAGTCGCTTCCACCCCGTCCAAAAAGTGTCGTCTTTCCTTCTTGAGAAACACCGTAAAATCCAGGAACGACATAAACCAAATCGTGTGAAAGAGCCTCACGGACCAGTGAAGTAGATCGTACAAAATTAACAGAGGCTGTTCCAAAGTCACCATCGGTAATTAAACCAATTGATTCCGGAAAGGCAACTTTGGTCTCAATGCCTGCAAAATTCAAGATGCCTGAAAGAAAGACAGCAGAAATACGTTCTCCGTAAGCAAGTACATGGTCCTCTAGTGCCGGTGATGCGTCACCGGTAAGGGCTATGCCCTGCAGATATCTCCCCAGTTCATCGAGGAGTACACCTATATCAAATAAAATCTTTTCGATCACTAAATTATCCTGAATGTGAACCTCAAGAGTCTCTCTTTTAAGATTCAAGAGATAGGACACAGTATTTTTTGACACATTCTCATCGAGTCTCGACTTTTCAAGAGCCTCAATAAGATAATTAGTTACGCCAAAAAAGGCGGAAACGACTATCACAACAGGTTGTTTATAATTTCTGACAACCTGAATAATGCGACCGATATCTTCTTTACACTTAAGGTTTGATCCGCCGAATTTAACGACAGTTTTAGACATGATAATCCGATTTAATATTACTGAATTAAGAGATTAGGATTGCTCCAACGAGCATTTTAATGAAGCCTTCAAACAGGATTTCCCCGCAGGAAGGCTATCGCATATCCATAGACATGGAGTGCATGAAAATTTCAGTATAAAGAAAACCGGAAGAACAGGGCTGTTCTCCTTTTGTAAAAAATAATCTATTTACATTTTCTTTTTTCATGAAAAATACTCAGCTAAAATTGAATTTTATTTTGCGACAAACATAGCATGCCTAAATCATATTTCCAAATATTTATTGATATTAAGTTGCATAATAGTGTTACACTTGCTTAAGAATTTTCGCAAGAAATGCATTTGCCATGGTTTTGCCCCTGAATTTGGCACGTTCAGCAACGACACCTTCAAAATTATCATCAACAATTTTTATCCAGATCGAACACCAATGATTAAAATGACGTTCATCGAGATTCATCTGAAAGTGCACAGGGACAGGATCGCCAAAGTAATCGGGGCGACGTAATAATATAGTATGCCAGAACCGGTACAATTTCTTATGATGCACATCCCATCGCCCGGATAATCTTGAATTAAATACGGGACCAATGAAACTATCTTCCTTAACCAGTTCATAAAAATGATCTACCAGAAACTCAATATCCTTTAATGTTGCAATATCCTTTTTCATTGTACACTATTTGGTTCAAATTTCATGAATTAAACCCTATCAATCAAATTTTGAAGAACTATATTTGGAAATTATTCATCCTAAATGAGTAAATTTTTCACAGGATAAATTTAAATATTCGTATACAAATGATAATAAGCGACTTACGAGGCGTAGTAAAATTAGCCAATGACGTAGATATGCCCTACTTTGGGCTGGGAGTATTCAAGACGCATGAGGGAGCCGAGGTTGAAAATGCTGTTACATGGGCTCTCGAGGCAGGATACAGGCACATTGATACTGCCGCTATATACCAAAATGAATGGGGGGTCGGCAAGGCTGTAAAGTCCTGTGGAATACCTCGCAAAGAATTATTTATCACTACAAAAATCTGGAATGACAATCAGCGTAAAGGAACAGTACAGGAAGGTTTTGAGGAGAGCCTTAGATTACTTCAAACTGATTATGTAGATCTCCTTCTTATTCATTGGCCAGTAAAAGGGAAATTCACAAACACCTGGAGAATCCTTGAGGATATTTACATTTCGGGTAGAGCAAGGGCAATAGGAGTAAGTAATTTTCTCAGACATCATCTTGAAGAACTTTTTGAAACAGCCAAAATTATGCCAATGGTAAATCAGGTAGAGTGTCACCCCTACCTTGTTCAACAGCCACTTATTGATTTTTGCCTATCTATGAATATTGTTTACGAAGCCTGGAGTCCAATTATGCGGGGAAAGGTGAATGAAATTCCACTCTTAAACAAGTTAGCTGATAAATATAAAAAGTCACCGGTACAAATTGTCTTAAGGTGGGACTTGCAGAAAGGAATTATTACAATCCCTAAATCGGTTCAAAAGGAACGGATTGAGCACAATGCAGACATATTTGATTTTGAATTAGATCAGGAAGCTATGGATCTGATAGATTCACTGGATAAGGGTCATCATTTTGGTGCACATCCTGATCATTTTAATTTTTGAAAGTCATTATTTTATTCTGCCAAAAACAATATTTTTAGAAAATTTTTAAATTAATCTTCATTACCATGAAAAACCTGATTCTGCTGAATCTTATTATGCTGTTAACCATTGCCGTATTCGGTCAAAAAGAGAGAACTCAGATCGACGACAAGTACAAATGGAACCTTACCCACCTATACCCCACTGATAAGTTATGGGAAGAGGCGAAAAATAACTTATTGACAGAGATGGTAAAGATTGATCAGTTCAAAGGGAAGCTAACTAAATCTTCCGGTGATCTGCTTGCTTGTCTGGAATTCTCGACTAAGCTGGATAAAGAAGCTTCCAAACTTTATATTTATGCAAGTATGAATAGTGATCAGGATACACGAGATATGAAGTATGTTTCAATGCAGCAAAGCCTGGATCAGATTCTATCTGATTATAGTACAAAGACAGCTTTCATAGAACCAGAATTACTATCAGTGGACTGGAAGATAATTGAAGGCTTTTTAAAGGAACAGAAAGGGTTGGCAGTGTATAAAAAGGATCTTACTGATTTATTTAAAAAGAAAGAACATACCTTATCTGAACCGGAAGAACGTATTCTCGCACGATCATCCATGATATTAGGTGTTGCAAATGATATATATGGTACATTTAAAGATGCGGAGATGCCATCACCTGAAATTAAACTAAGTGATGGAAAGATAATAAAGCTAACCGGCCCGGCTTATGGAAGGTTACGCGCATCTTCCAACCGTGAAGATCGTAAAAATACTTTTGAGGCATTTTGGAAAAACTATTCAAATTTCAAGGCTACTTATGGCCAAATGTTATATGGGAATGTCAAGGAGCATGTATATCGCGCTAAATCCCGGAAGTATAATTCTGCAATCGAAGCATCACTTACTCCAAATCAAATACCAGTTGCTGTATATCAAAGCCTTGTAGATAATGTTAATAAAAACCTGCCCGCTTTTCATCGATATCTTGCAATTAAAAAGAGAATGTTGGGCGTTGATACACTTAGATACTACGATTTGTATGCGCCTGCAGTAAAGGATGTGGATCTGAATTATACTTATGAAGCTGGTTGTAAACTTGTTTTGGAAGCCTTGGCTCCTCTTGGAACCGAGTACGTAAAAACACTTAAAAAAGCCATGGACGAACGTTGGATGGATATTTATCCAAACACCGGCAAGCGGTCGGGTGCCTATTCAAATGGAGGTGCTTACGATATTCATCCTTATATCTTACTGAATTATAATGATTCATATTCGGATGTCAGCACGTTGGCGCATGAACTGGGTCATACAATGCAAAGCTACTTATCCAATAGGACACAACCCTATCCACTTTCCCAGTATAAAACCTTCGTTGCAGAAGTAGCCTCTACATTCAACGAGGTTTTACTCATGAATTACATGATTAAAAATGTAAAGGATGATGATATTAAACTATCGTTGCTGATGAACTGGCTCGATGATTTTAAGGGTACACTTTTCAGACAAACACAGTTCGCTGAGTTTGAAAAAACAATTCATGAAGAGGTTGAAAAAGGCAAACCCCTAACAGGAGATTACCTTTGCGAGATTTATGGAGATATAATAAGGAGGTATTATGGTCAGGATCAGAAAGTATGCTTCATAGATGACTATGTAAAAATGGAATGGGCATATATTCCCCATTTTTACATGAATTTTTACGTCTTTCAATATAGTACCTCTTTCACTGCATCCATTTCTCTTGCTGAAAAGGTTATGAATAAAGAATCCGGGGCACTTGAAAAATATCTAAAATTCCTCTCCTCCGGGGGTTCCGATTATCCCATTAACCAGCTAAGGGATGCTGGTGTAGATATGACGACTTCAGTTCCTTTCGAGAAAACTATTCAGGCAATGAATAAGATAATGGATGAGATTGAGACAATTCTGAACAAGAAGGGGAAGAAATAATTTATCGCAAGTGGTTGACCGCATGGTTAAGATCCAGATTGATCGGGAGACCTTTCAAGACAACAGATAATGTCGAAGGTATTCTATTTTCATAACCTGAGGTCGTTGACTTAAGGACATTGATGCCTTTATAACAAGTGCCTGAATTGAAAACCGACGTAGTCAATGGCAGGACAAAATCAATCTTTCAGAAAATATCGTTCATCGATATCCATACTGTTTAAGATTTTGTCCTGTTTTTCAGGCACTTGTTGGTTATTGTATGTTTTTCCGCGGGTCGTTGACCAAGCGGTTATCAAAATCCTGATTTTTCAAGTTAGCCGATAAAACCAGAAGTGCTCTACTTTTTTTAAACGTTAAATCTGAAGTGCATAATGTCACTGTCCTGAACGATATATTCCTTTCCCTCAATGGCTATCTTTCCTGACTCACGACAAGCGGCCTCGGAACCAAGTCTTACATATTCGTCATACTTAATCACTTCTGCCCGGATAAAACCCTTTTCAAAATCACTGTGAATAATACCTGCTGCTTTGGGGGCTTTAATTCCTTTTACAAATGTCCAGGCGCGGCTTTCGTCTGCCCCGGTAGTAAAATAAGTTTGGAGATTGAGCAATTTGTATGCCGAATGAATCAGTTTATTTACTCCCGGTTCATCTAATCCGAGGTCTTCCAGAAAAAGTTGTTTCTCCTCATAGCTTTCCAACCCGGCAATATCTGCCTCTGTTGCAGCGGCAATGACCAGGATCTCAGCATTCTCATCTTTTGTTGCCAGGGCTAGTTGTTGGGTATATTTGTTTCCTTTGGCTGCTGAAGCCTCATCGACATTACAAACATACAAAACAGGTTTCCGGGTAAGCAAGAAAAAATCATGAATTAGAGCCTCCTCATCCTCAGATAATTCAACAGTTCGTGCACTCTTACCCGTAAGAAGGACTGCCTTGATTCGTTCGGCAATAGAAACTGTTTTCTGGGCGATCTTGTCATTTCCAACCTTTGCCTGCTTTTGAAGCTTTGCTATCCTGCTCTCAACAGTCTCAAGATCTTTTAATTGCAGCTCAATATCTATTACCTCCTTGTCTCTGACCGGGTTAATTGAACCATCGACATGTATAATATTATCATTTTCGAAACAACGAATCACATGAATTATTGCATCCACCTCACGGATATTGGCAAGAAACATGTTACCAAGCCCCTCACCTTTGCTGGCACCTTTAACCAATCCCGCAATATCAACAATTTCAACTGTTGTGGGAACTACACGTTTGGGTTTATCTATTTCTGCCAGTTTGATCAATCTTTTATCGGGTACTGTGATTACGCCCACATTAGGTTCTATTGTACAAAAAGGAAAGTTTGCTGCCTGCGCTTTAGCATTCGACAAGCAATTAAAAAGGGTAGATTTTCCTACATTTGGAAGTCCTACAATTCCGCACTGTAAAGCCATTATAATCTGTATATTTTGTTGCGCAAAATTACTAATTTAGCTGAGAATTAAAACTTAAGTAGAATATAGTCAATATAAATATTGAACTTGCTAATTACCTCTTGGATACTTATATAAATTCTATCATTCGTTGCCACAACAAATATTTATGTTTTATTTTCTATAAAAATTATTTTATCATGAATAAAGTTCTATTCCTAATCCTGGTATGTTGTACATTATCTTTTACCGGAATTGCTCAGGACCGTATTATTCAGGTCACAAATGACACGATCAGGTGTAAGGTTAAGGAAATCGGTGACGATGAGGTCAAATATATTCAGAATGAATTAGCAGGAGATGTCATTTTTGGTATTGATAAGAATAAGGTAAGCAAGATTATTTTTGGTGATAATAAGGAACTTATCATTAAGAATTCGATGTTTGATGCTTCTCAATATGATAACCAACGAAAAAATGCATTGAAAATAGGATTCTTATCACCGTTGGTTGGAGCCACTTGTTTTTCTTATGAACGCAGTCTCAGACCTGGCCGTAGTTTGGAAGGTACAGTTGGAATCATTGGGCTTGGAGTAACAGGACCTCGCAATGCCGAAGGAGTTTATTTTAAATTCGGTTATAAACTGATAAAAACACCCGATTATTATCAAAAGGGGACCCGATTTGCGCATATCCTGAATGGCGCTTATCTGCGCCCTGAAATTTCCTTTTCCAATTATACTGTCGAATCTTCGATGTTAACAAGCATAATTGGCGGTAGTCTGACAAATGACAAAGGGACACGCGAATCAAACACCATGTTCGCCTTTATGATTAATATAGGAAAACAATGGGTTATAGAGAACCGGTTCCTCATAGACTGGTATGGCGGTTTAGGTTATGGATTTGGTCATGCCTATGAGAATGAAGGTTCGCATTTTGCCTTTGTTGGTGGAGTTCCTTCTTTTCCGCTTGCAGCAACCACTGGCGTAAGGATAGGATTCCTGTTTTAATATCAGTTCAATTATTTAAAACACTTTTTTATTTTCCAAAAGGAATTGTAAATCCTAACCAGGGGACGACAAAAAAGGTGTCGATATCTTTGCCGATCGGGACAAAAGCTCCAAAGTCGAGTCCAACATGATTAATAATTCTTCGTCCTCCCAGGGACAATAGAATCATATAGTTGTCTGAAGTTCCAATAAAGTAGTTCTCTGTTATCAAATAGCCGCGTGGTCCTGTTCTGATCATACCACTAATGTTGATAGTTGGATCTTTCGCCATTTGACCATCTGCAAATCCCCACCCTAATCCAACGGTAAGGTTTTGGTCTCTGGAACCAAATGTACTAACTCCATAGAGTATCCCGAAACTGCCACTACTTACACCCACTACTGTACCAGCCAATAATCCCGCGCCAAGATTAAATTTATTTTCAACAACTGGAACAGACACCTTGGCAGTTAACCATACAGGACTAGGTGTACCAGCAAAAATAAAAAGTGGAACGGTCCCGGCTCCCAGGGAGAAATGATCTGATAACCCATATACTACCTGATTAAATAAAATCCAGGCATTTTGATAATAACCCTCTCCTTTCTTAAGATTGAAACCATTAGGTGCCCAGAGATACCGCGTGGCCTGAGGATTCTCTGTCCATAATCGCCCATCCTTTCCTTTCACAATTTTTATTTCTGAAATATTTCTTACATTAGTTACCAGGATGACAATCTCTCCAAGACTTTCAGTTTTCAACCTTATTTTCTCATTTGTCTTTTCCAAAATAACACCTATATACTCATTCCCATCTATTGTCTCTATCTTACTTTTAATTGAATCCTGGCCATTCTGGGCCGCAGATGAGACAGAATGGAAAAATGTAAAAACAAAAAATAAAGTTAAAAGGGTAATTATATTTTTCATAGTTGGAATAATTAGTTTATAAAAACAAGTATAGCTATCTAAACAAATTAACAACTTTCTATAAATATTGTTCAAGACCTTAATATGATGCAATTTAAATATATCCCAAAAAAAGATTTATACCCGATAATTTTAGCAGCTTTTCTATAACAATACTTCGGTAAATTTTAAGCGGCAATTTTGCCATAATTGAGTAGTTCTTTGACAATTTTTTGATTTTTTGGTGTGTTTGGGTTTATAGCAAACATGCACATAAATCGTTCTGCGGTAAGTGTTGCATTGAAGTGAAAA
>CAINLJ010000131.1 GCA_903850335.1 uncultured Bacteroidia bacterium
AATCTGATTAACCCCCGGTGTAGTGAAACGGAACCGGGGGTGAAGATGCAAATAAAATATCAACCCCGACAGCAGGTTGAACCTATCTTTGGAGATTTTGGGAATAAGTTATTTGCATTTTTCCCAATGCCCTTCAGTTACAATCTGACGGATCCGGTATTATCATCCAAATAATTACTGTGATTATACTTATTATTTCTGATGAAACTCCTCAGTAACAAATTCCAGTACTTTCGGCAAAGCATCCCTCCAATACGTCCAGTTATGCTCCCCATCTCTGGTTCGAAATTCGTGAGGGATATTTTTCTTGCGCATTGCAATATGAATCAGACAATTTCCTTCATATAGAAAATCATCGTCACCACAATCGATATACCAGCGAACAGCTTTTTTCTGATCCTCCGGCATTTTGTTAACTAACTCGATAGCACTGTGATCTTCGAACCATGCTTTTATTTTAGCTTCATCGGTAATCTCAGGATTTGTTTTTTTTATCCGGGCCTTGGCCTCATCCATACTTAATGGCCCCACAGAGGCACTTAACGGACAGGCAGATGAAAAGAGTTCAGGATGATGAAGGGCGTACATGAACGATCCTCCGCCGCCCATTGACAGACCTGCAACAGCGCGATACTGTTTGCTGGCTCTTATCCTATAGGTCTTTTCTATTGCGGGAAGGAACTCCTGAAAGAAAAAGTCCTCGTAATTCCAGTTGCCTGCTATATTGTTAAAATAGCCCATCTGGCCCGTGTCAGCATCAGGCATGACTATGATCATAGGTGTTGCCACACCTTCGGCGATCGCCTTATCAGCTATATGTTGTACCTCACCAAATTGAACCCATCCTGTATGATTATCCGTGGCGCCATGGAGTAGATAAAGGACAGGGTAGCTTCTTTGTGACGTCTCATAACCTGAAGGAAGGTAAACCGCATATTTTCTGTCCATTTTAAGAATCTTACTTGGAACGGATAGATTGTCATAGACTTTTCCCGCCTGAGCCGAAATAAATGACACCGAAAAAATCAGAAGACACGATAAACAGAATGCTTTTTTCATTTTTGAATTGCTGGTATTATTTAATTTACAGATATTATCTCACTTAGTGGTTGGACCATAGATATTGAAATTTCTGATTGATTGCGAATAATAACAAAGGTATGTTTTTTTGAACTGTTCTTGTTGCCATGAATAAAAGTAATCAGGTTTTGGATCGATTTTATTTTAATCCCATTGACCTGAAGAATAAAGTCTCCTGTATGAAATCCCTTCCTGGCTGCTTCTGAGTTCTCAGGAACAAAGGATAAGGCTACGCCATTTTCGTTAAATCCGATCCCGAATGCGGATTTCTGCTCTGCTGATGGTTCCTGAAGTTCAATATCCATCCATTTATAAATAACCTTTCTTGCAGGACCACTGTCTGATTTAATTTCGATTAATGGGAATGCCGGAATTTTGGCTATTCTTCTTAGCGATGGTTTGAGAACACCAAAGTCATTCATAGGGAAATTTTTAAAGCCTGTTTTTAAGGCGGGAGAGGTAGAGGAAACCCTGAAGTCTCCCTTAGCCGGATCGATCAATTGTGGATCACCGTTAAGTGAACTTAGATCACAACCATTTACAGCAAAGCGTGTCATAAATTCTATGGGGGATGCATAAAAATTATGATCAAGCTCTTTTCCCCATTTCCCATTTTTGGCAATTGTTGCATCCATAATAGCAGGCTGATAGGGCAGGAACACAATATTGTTACTGAAAATATCACCACTGTCAGTATACCAGACATGCGGGTGTAAACCGTTATTAACAATAATGTTGTTTGTGGCTGTCCGATGATATCCTTCCCTCATCTTTAAACCACCATTAAGCAGAAGGTTATTTTGTATCAGATATTGACTTGATCCGTCATCGAGATCAATATCCCAGCCATGGTCGCAACGCCACCTGCTATTACGAATTATATTTGGTTCCACCATATCCAGAAAGGGCAGGGAAGGGTCTTTTTGTACCTCCATAACTGTTTGTTTAACATCCGGGGTCCAGTATCTGTCCCGGCCCCAGGAGTTGAAACTTCCATGATCACCCGTTTCAAGGACAGTGTTAAAGACATCGCAATTCTCAATGATGTGTCCGCCAAACGTTCCTTCATTAATATTTATACCTGCTCGGGGAACATCGTATATCGAGCAATGATTGACCCGGATCTTATGCGACATAGAAATATGAATAGGGGCTGTCTGCTTTTCGTCTCTTCCCGTCCTTGTTATAACACAATCTTCAACGAGGCAATCCTCAGGGAAATTGTCGCCTAAAGGACCAGGTCCATGATCAACATGCTGATAATCCTGCGGACCATACTGGAAAATTGGACTTCTTACAGAGGCTGGATCCCCGACAAAAACTATTCCATTTGCCCCGCTGCCGTGAATATAACAACCGGTTATCGTAATCCTGCGATTATAATTATTTGCAAATATTGTGTTTCCACCAACCTGATCAAACTCACAATCTGTTATTTTGCAATCTTCGGCTCCGTTATAAAATACAGCTCCACTGCGGCAAACAGTCCAGTCGGACCGCAAGAGAGGTTCTCTGTTATCCATGAAAGTCCGGGCTGACTGACGAAAAATAAAGCCTTGTAAATGGATGTTTTTTACCGGATTATTCTTTGTTCCATTGAATTCAATAAGTTCTCTTAGCCGAACTATCTCAATCTTTGCATTTTTCAGATTGGTTTCGGCATCAGGCATGTAATAAAGCTTATGTTCTTTAGCATTAAAATACCATTCGCCTGGGTTATCGAGCTCCTCAAAAATATTTTCCACAATCCGGTATACAGGATGCATCTGTGACGGTCGGTTATTCTGCCAGCCTCCTTCATAATCTAATCTCTGGTGACTGTCTTTCCCCTTGATTATCCAATGCATATCTCCCCATAACGAAGAATGCATTGCATGAATATATCCTCCCTGCGGATTCTTCCATCGTGCAATTCTTTCACTCGTTAATGGATCGGTTAGACTGTCGTTTTTAATCCCATGATTCAGATCCCAGGTATCAAACACATTTTTACCATTGACAGCATTAGGGAATCTTGCCATTCGTTGTCTAATCCCGTTAATATAGAGTTGATCAATGATCGTATTGTCCGGGACATTCGTCACGAAGATTCCCTTACCATAATTTTCCCAGTCTGAACGGAGAAGGCTTCCTCCGCTTAGGATAGCTTTCCCTTCATTTTCGGCTGAGAAAGTTAAGGACGCCCCATTCGTTTTACTGTCCTCACTTGTGAAAATCAGCTTTCCGGGCATATAATAGGTTCCATCCAAAAATACAACGGAAGCCGAAACATGCGAAGGAATCTTCCGTGATAACATCTGGGCCGCATAAGCAGTTGCCAAAGGGTGAAGTTTCGTCCCCGGATTTTTATCATCACCCTGAGGCGAGACATATATGGTTTGTCCTTTTAAAAGTATTGATGAGCAGATAAGGATTAGAAAAACAACGATAGGTCTTAATGATAAATTTTTCAAGGTTTTCTTTTTTGTTGTAAGAGCCATGACAGGGTCTAAACCTTGTCATGGCTCTGGTTTTATCAGTTGTCGTTACGTAGGTTTTCAACTGTGAATATACAAACTATTAAGCTGTATCAAAAGTTTTTTTCCTTGGAGAAACGCTGAGAAGAGGAGCAGAATTTCGCGAAGTTAATGTATAGATATTTAATTTATTGCACATCTTTCCGTTTTCACTTTAGGGCCTTTCCATTTAAATTATTTCCTTTTGACACAGTCTCTGATTAACCTTAATTTCATGACAAGGCCCTGTTGGGACAGAATATTCTGCAAAAAATCCTTTTTTTACCTCTATTTCTTCCAGTTAATTTTAAATGTTACAACTTGCCATTCCGGTAGTTTCGAAGGTTTATTTATTACCAGTCCTGACGGTTCCTGATGCCAGATTAGTTTCTCATCACTTCCAAGTATTGTAACCGAACCGATGGATTTGTCTGCTATCTTAGAGTTACTGCCGAGTGATTTAATCGTTACCGAGGCAATAGGTGTGCCGAGACAAAAGGCGTAAAGAGCATCTCCCTTTTGAGTAAAACGGATATCAGATGGCCCGTATTTTACCTTTTCCTCGTTGAAGTTTCCGGCCTTAACTATTTTAGCGTTTTTAGGTTTCTCCCCATATAATTTCCATGGACGGGTACCATATATCCCTTCTCCGTTAACTGCGGTCCATTTACCTATCTCATCCAGAATCTTAAGCATATCTGGTTCAAGATCCCCTTCCGGAGTCTGTACAACATTAATCAAAAGGTTGCCATTCTTACTCACTATATCTACAAGCATTTGGACAATCTCAGTCGAACTTTTGTACTTCTGCCCGGTACGATAATACCAATCACCTATGGACGTATCGGTCTGCCAGGGGAACTTGTTGATTGTATCCTTCACACCCCGCTCAAGATCCTCAACCCACATTCCGTTAGATGGTTGTTTACAGTTGTACACAGCTTCCAGTTTTCCCCCGTTCTTTTTCATATCCTCATTATAAAAATGAGAGACCATCTCCCTTCCAACATCTCCGAAAGGGAAATTACTGTCTGAATAAAGGAGGTCAGGATGGTAATTATCAATTAATTCCTTGATTGAATTTAGCCATTCCTGTTGGTTTCCAGGATCGGTAGTTAACCAGTCCTTATCTGCAGGGACAGCTTTCTTGTGATAGAGGTCTTCATATTTTGGGTCGGTTCCATCATAGGGTACTCCAGCCATTGGACCCTTTTTGTCGGATTGATGACTGGCCTGAAACCAGGTATAACTTGCTCCAAGATGCTCTGAAACACCGAAGCGTAAACCCTCCTTTTGAGCTGCTTTTTGCCAGGTTCCCACGACATCTTTTCCGGGTCCCATATTGGCAGCATTCCACTTGTGAATTTTAGAATTCCAAAGAAAGAAATTATCATGATGAGATCCCATACTAACAAAATATTTGGCTCCCGTTTTTTTATACAACGCCATAAGTTTTTCGGGATCCCAGCGTTCTGCTTTCCAAAGAGGAATGATGTCCTTATATCCGAATTTCGAAGGATGACCATAATGGGCCACATGATATTTATTGTCAGAACTTCCTTCTTCATACATCTGTCGTGCATACCAGTCACCATGGCTAGGAACAGCCTGAGGTCCCCAATGTGCCCAGATTCCAAACTTGGCATCCCTGAACCATTCGGGATATTGATATTGTTTGAACGACTCATCAGTTGGCTTGAAAGTTTGAGACCAGAGCTGATTGAAAGGGATTGACGAAAGCAGGACCGCAAATATTGTCAATCTAAAAATTCGGAGATTGTTTTTCATTGTAATAGTAATTTAATGGTTATGATAATTTTATGTATGGTTAAAATTGAATGATTAAAATTATGTCAGTTTGTAGAATGTTTTGCAGTTTTCACCCATGATTTTATTTATAGATTCCGGATCTAAATTACTGATGTAGTTCCTGACAATACTTGTTACCCGGTTGTAATTGCCTCCCAAAAGACATACCGGCCAGTCACTTCCAATCATTAGCCGATCAGGTCCGAATGCTTCGAAAACTACATCCAGATACGAATTGAAAGTTTCCTGACACCAGTTATTCGGATCAGCTTCTGTAACCATTCCGGAAAGTTTGCAGTATACATTTGGGTAACTGGCAATGTGTCTGATGTTTGTAGACCAGGGTTCCATAAAGCCTTGCCGGATCAATGGTTTTGAAATATGGTCTATAACAAATGGCTGGTCGGGGAATTCTTCTAATAAACTGGCAGCAATTTTCAGATGTTTAGGGAAGAGGAGCAAGTCGTAGGTTAACCCAAATTTTTCAAGACATCTTAATCCATTTTTAAATTCTGGTTTGAGCATAAAATAGTCATCGGTCTCATCATGAAGAACGTGTCTTATTCCAACAAGTTTCTTATTTCTGGCAATACTTTCTAATTCATTTTCAATGCCGGGAGAACAAAGATCAACCCATCCAACAATACCCTTTATCCAGGAATACTGATCAGCAAGTTGAAGCAGCCATTTTGTTTCCTGAAGTGATTGTCTTGCCTGTACAGAAATGCATCCATCAAATCCCTCTTCTTTTAAGGTGGTTTCGAGTTCGTCAGGAAGATAATCCCTGCGAAGGATCCTCATAGTTTCGTCAATCCAGGCGTAATCAGTTGTATTGAATTTCCAAAAATGCTGATGGCTGTCAATTTTCATACATTTGATCTTACAGTTCTACAATCGCTTTAATAACTCCCGTTAGAGGATTTAGGAGTGTTGGAAATACCTTTGTAAGGTCATCGAAGGGTACACGATGGGAAATTAAAGCTGCCGCATTGACCTTCCCGTTACGAATGTTTTCAACTACATGATCAAAATCCTCTCGTGTTGCATTGCGACTGCTTCTTAGGGTTGTTTCCCTCTTATGAAATTCGGGATGGTTGAAACTGAAATTTTCTCTTTGTATCCCGACCATTGTAATTCGCCCGCCATGAGCAAGAAATTCGAGGGCACCTTCAATGGCCCGTTTATTTCCTGTAGCATCAATTACGGCAGTAACCATCTCTCCTCCAGTAATCCGGGATATCGTTTCTTTAGCATTCTCCAATGCGTTTACAGTAAAATCAACCCCAAAATATTTTCTTGCAAATTCAAGCCTTTCGTTATTTACGTCCATTGCTATGACCCTTGCACCGTTAATCTTTGCAAATGCCATCACTCCCAGTCCGATAGGTCCTGCGCCTGTAATCAATACATATTCATCTTTACGAATTTCAGTAATTCGCACGGCATGTGCACCTATTGCCATAGGTTCGACCATCGCAAGTTCATCGGAAGTCAGGCCTTCACCATCAATTAGTGCGTGTTCAGGCACCTGGATATATTCGGTCATACCTCCGTCTATATGGACGCCGGCACCTTGAATATTCGTACAACAGTTGGGTCTGCCATTTCTGCATGCTATACACGAATTGCAGGGAAAATAGGGAATAAACGTTACCGGATGACCGGCCTTAAATTTTGAATTTTCATTTAGGGGTTCTGCAATTTCGCAAGCCAGTTCATGACCGAGTACTCTGGGATATGTAAAAAAAGGTTGTGTTCCTTCAAATGCGTGTAAATCGGTACCACATATCCCGATTCGATTTACTTTTAGAACTACATTCCCGGAAGATTTAAGAGGCTCATTTACCTCGCGTCGCTCAAATTTCCCGGGCTCAAGACATATAATTTGTTTCATAGTTTAAATTTTAATTTTTGATGTTTGAATAAGGGTTAAACCCTTTAAAGATAAGGATACGAGTCTCCAATGAGACCCTCCTTTACCATCTGAAGCCAAAACTCCTTTGGGACTTTGGTTGTAACAGCTTTAATATTTTCCTTAACACGTCCGGGATCTGATGTGTTAAGTGCGATACTGATCACTCCCGGAGGTGTCATTCCAAAACTTACGCAGGCCTGGGAGGGCAGAATGTTAAATTGCTGGCAAATCAAAAAGAATGTTTTTCGCCATTCAAACAAAGCAATGTTCTCCTTTGTGTCCGGGCTGATTGGAACATAATCAAAGAATCTGCCTCCTGTTAAAAAACCTGCATGAAAGACTGCCGAATTGATGATTCCGGTTTCTGATCGGTTAAGTTCTCCCATAAAATCAATAAGTTCCGCCGGATGTCTCAAAATCGTCATGCTATTGGCGAACATTACCCAGTCCAGGTCAATCTTATCTGCGATTTCCCTTATTACCTTCCAGTCCTTCGCTCCAACCCCTATTGCTTCTACTTTACCTTCTCTTTTTAATTCGGCAAGTGCTTTGTATGCAGATACGATCTGATTGAACCTGCTCTCCCGATTCCTTTCATCTGTCGCAGCCAGGAGAAATTCATCGGGATCGTGGACTGACACGATTGAAGGAAGATGATTCACTCCCAGAAGCTGATTTCCCTGTTCCCAGCACTGCATAATCCCGTCATAGCTGATGCGCTGTTCTGCATCATTTTTCAGATCAACCCATGCGCCAGGTTCGAAGGTTGGTTCAGGTGTAATAAGTTTGGTCCTGTACCACCCTAATTTATTGCTTATTATAACATTCTCAGGTAAAGCTTCGAGTTTATTCAATGTTTCACCCAACACTTCGAGTGCCAGGCCGGCACCATATTTACCAGCAGTGTCAAAAACTACTGGCCCTTCCAGGTTCTTAATGCACTCACTGACAATTTGTTGTTTTGTCTGGTCGGGAAGTGCGACGAAAAGGTTTCCCAATGCGCTTGTTCCAAAAATTACAGGAGGTATTTTCAACCTTGTCTTCCCCAGTTGTCTGTATTCCATTGCTATTCTATCAAAGTTTATTTTGAAACTGTCAGGATACCACGTAGCCGGATATCTTTGCATGAAGCGCCGATCATCATTCTGAAATCACCTGGCTCAACGACCTTTTTCAGGTTGATATCCCACATGGACAGCATCTCCGGATTGATCAAAAAAGTTACTGTTTTTCTTTCTCCGGGCTCAAGATGAATGCGCTTAAAGCCTTTGAGCTCTGTAACAGGGCGTGCCACAGAGGCAAATTCATCATGAACATATAGCTGGACTACCTCATCACCTGCAATTTTACCCGTATTGGCTACATTGCAACTAAGTACTGTCGAATCAGACGCAGAAATATTATTTTTCGCGAATGTCAAATCTGAGTAATTAAATGAAGTATAGCTTAATCCGTAGCCAAAAGGAAATAGAGGCTGTCCTGTAAGATTGTTATAATCATCGCCTCTGCCGGTTGGTTTATGGTTATAGACAAAGGGAAGTTGTCCCTCAAAAACAGGAAAAGTAATTGGCAATCTTCCGGCAGGATTGTAATCGCCAAATAAAACATCTGCAACTGCACTGCCTCCTTCCTCTCCCGGATACCATACATCCAGCACGGCAGGAACGTTTTTCAGCCAATTATTCATTGTGATAGCGCTACCACCGACAAGAATAACTACAACAGGTTTGCCTGTAGCCGCAATTTTATTTATCAGTTCCTCCTGGCGGCCAGGGAGGTTAAGATAGGCACGGTCGCTGAATTCACCTTCTTCAATACCAGCAACAACAACTGAAATATCACTTTTTTTAGACAACTCCACCGCTTTCGCAATCTCTTCGGACTCCTTGTTTTTCACCTGAGCATTCCATAGTAAATGAATCACTGCATTGCCGGCAGGTTCAAAATACTCCAACCTAAGGTCGTATTCTTTATTCTTCTCAAAAAAATAATCAGCCACGACCGTTTGACGGCTTAATTTTTTCCAGTTATCAATGATCAGTTTATTGTTCAGGTATAAACGGTAACCATCATTGCCATCAATACCGATTTTTATCTTTCCACTTTCCGGAACCTGAAGTTTCCCTGTCCACCGTACTGAGTAAAAATCGTAAGAAAGTCTGTCCGGATCAGGAGAAAACAGCGTCCATCCAAATTGAACACCTTGATCAATACGTGTAAAAACCGGTTGACCACTTAGAGTAACATTGTTGAAATATTCTCCTTTTAGTCCTTTTTGAATCTTCCCATCCATAGTGCAGGATAGAAATTTCCGGGGAATTGGAACATATTCGGTATTGATCCGGTCACATCCTTTGGCGTAATTAACGATTACCCTGTTGCCGGCTTTGTTTTTTATTCCCTGGAGAATATTGACCGGGTTTATTCCCGGACCGCTATAATCGCCTAAACGACCTTCCGTGGCATCGGTTCCGATCACAGCAATGGATTTAACAGATTTGGATAGCGGCAGAGTTTGTTTTTCGTTTTTAAGCAAAACGATAGATTCTCTGGCTGCCTCTTTCGTTAGTTGTCTGTGTGTTGCATGTCCATTCCATACTCCGGCTTCCTTTGCATCTATGTAAGGATTATCAAAGAGTCCGAGGTCAAACTTATTCCTTAACACACGTGTCACGGCCTGATCAATTACTTTAGGGTCAATTCGGCCATCATAAAAAGGTGGTGAAAAAAGCTTGTAATGATCATAGCTGGTCTGAAAGATTACATCGAGGCCGTTTGATATGGATTTAGCTGTGGACTCCGGATAATCTTTCGAAGTAAAATGCAAAACGTTGGCTCCTCCGGTAGCTCCTGCATCGGATATTACGAACCCTTTAAATCCCCACTCTTTTTTCAGGATCTGATTTAATGTCCAGTCGTTTGCAGTACATGGACTTCCGTCGAGAGAGTTATATGCGGTCATTACAGACCGGGAACCACCGCGCTTGAAACAGGCCTCAAATGGGGCCAGATATACTTCGCGAAGAAGCCTCTCATCCCAGTGTATCGGGTAACTGTCCCGTCCTCCATCGCCTATATTTGCCACATAATGTTTCGGGGTTGTGATCACACCCATCTTTTCAAATTCTGAGACAAAGGCAACACCCATCTCAGAAGAGAGGTAAGGATCTTCGCCATAAGTCTCTTCCGTACGGCCCCAGCGAACATCACTGGCTATATTAACAACAGGAGATAAGATCTGACGAATTCCACGCGTCTTACATTCTGTGGCAATGGCCTTGGATACTCTGTGCATCAGCTCTGTATTCCAGGTCGCGGCAAGTCCTATTGATTGGGGAAAAGCTGTGGCTCCCTGTCGCACAAGACCATGCAAAGCTTCATCATACGGGATCATTGGAATCCCAAGCCGGCTTTGATCAATAAAGAAATGTTGCATTTTATTTACACCTTCAGCTGTTTCAACTGCTGAGGCTCCGGGTGCATAACTTAGCATCTGACCTGAAGCATTGCTGCTCTGACCTGAGGTACTAATCTCGAAGCCAAAGATGCCGGCTTTATAATTATCCAGATTTTCGTTTGTATCTCCCGGAATCATAAACAATTGCCAGAATTTTTCTTCAGGCGTCATTCGGGATAGTAAATCCTTAACACGGTCCTCGACGGGAAGTTTAGGATCCTTGTAAGGCTGAGCCTTAGCAATAAAAACGGATAAAATAAGAAACGTGGCAAAAGTTAAATACTTCATTTGAATACTTTGTAATTTTAATATAGATCATGCATCACAAGCATAACCAAGTCAAAATTACCGAATCTCCATGGTATAATCAATAAGCTTTTCTTAATCGGATCAGTGCAAAGGTTTACGCAATGCTTTGCGGAGATAAAATATGTTGTAAAACATTAATATTAATCCAGTGTTCTATGGAATTACTGACAAATTGAAGTAAAGGGACGAGACAATCTTAAAAGGAGTATGGGCGACATCCAAAAGTTTATAATTAATTATATATCCCCCCGGAGGTAATTTCCCGATAATAATAGTATCATTACGGAGGAAACAGGGTCGCATCATCATGCTATTGAACTGTTTGACAATGTGTACGGTATTCCCGTCCCGGGTTATTCCCGAAAGTGTATTGCAACTGCTTTCATCGTAGATCACAAGTTTTATTTCATCTCTTATTGTTGGGTCTGACGGAAGAAATTTCATTTTATTAGTGGCAGGATCGTCGATTACTATGGGGATAACGGGTTGCTGACAGGAAATAATCAGTATAATCCCTGTAAAAGCCATAGTTAATAAATATCTTTCGGGAAGATTTATTTTCATAAGAGTAAAGTTAATCTATTCAAGAATAAAATTCACATAAATAAATGGTTAAACGAAGGGTTTCACTTAAAGATATTGCGGAACAGCTTGGAGTTTCTATTTCAACTGTCTCGCGCGGACTCAGAGACCACCCGGATATTGGCGCAGAACTCTGCGAAAAGATAAAAAATCTGGCCAGGTTGCTAAATTACACTCCTAACCCTATGGCCATGGGATTGCTGAAACAACGAACCCGCATGATTGGGGTGATCGTTCCCGATCTTGTCACCCATTTCTTTTCCTCTGTCATATCTGGAATTGATGAAATAGCTAAAGAACACGGGTATTTTGTAATAGTTTCGCCTTCCAATGAATCCTGTGTTAAGGAAAAGGAAAATATTAAGAATCTGATGCAAGCCAGAGTCGAGGGTTTTATTATTTGCCTTTCGCAGGAGACCTCGGAGTATTCGCACTTTGAAGAAATTATTGAAGCCGAGATTCCTCTTGTGTTTTTTGACAGAGTCTGCCTTAAGGACAAGGTACCTACTGTAGTTGCAGACAGTTATGAAGCGGCAAGGGGCATTACACATCATTTTTATAAGAACGGTGCCCGACGTATTGCCTATATTTCAGGCCCCGATTATCTCGGCATCTCGAATGAAAGGCGATTAGGTTATCTTCAGGGATTGACAGATTGCGGGCTGGAATTCTACTCCGGATATCTTGAGTCATGCGATCTTAGCCCCTTATCAGCCGCTGATGCCACCAGTCGTCTTTTACATTTGCCCCAGCCACCTGATGCAATTTTTGGGATTAATGATACTGTAGTATTTGCTGCTATGAAGCAGATCAGGGAATCGGGCCTTTCGGTGCCGGCTGACATCATGCTTGTTGGTTTTACAGATGAGTTTCATGCCACAGTTGTTCATCCAATGCTCACTTCCGTGATGCATCCAACTAAAGAGATGGGCAGAGTTGCTGCCGGACTCTTTTTCGACCTTATTGAAACGATGGATGCTGCACCAAAATCCATTGAGCTCAAAACCAAACTTGTTGTAAGGGAATCGTCGGTTAGGGGGAAATGAATGGGCGACTGGACGAAGGGGCGGAGGGACGAAGGGGCGACTGGACGAAAGCGAAGGGGAGAAGGGGAGATGGGACGACGGGGCGACGGAACGACTGAACGATGGGATGATGGTCCTGAAGATGGGACGACGGGGCGAGGGAACGACTGAACGACTTAACGATGGGATGATGGTCC
>CAINLJ010000132.1 GCA_903850335.1 uncultured Bacteroidia bacterium
CAAATATTCAAACACCTGCGGGCATGAAAGTAGATCACATTTGTTGATATGCGCTGACTTGAAAAGTCAGGATTTTCATAACCGCATGGTCAACGACCTGCGGAGAAACATAAACGAACAAACATCTGCCTGAATTGAAAATCGACGTAGTCAAAGGCAGGACAATAATCTAAATACGAGTTACACGCGACTTTTATACCGCGTAGGCCTGATTATCTGAAAAATCTCTTGCGTAATGCACTTCATGGCCTCATATTCATTCACCTGCGGGCATGAAAGTAGATCACATTTGTTGATATGCGCTGACTTGAAAAGTCAGGATTTTCATAACCGCATGGTCAACGACCTGCGGAGAAACATAAACGGACAAACATCTGCCTGAATTGAAAATCGACGTAGTCAAAGGCAGGACTAAAACATAAAGATGAGTTATACACGACTTTTATAACTCATTGTTTAATAGTCCTTACCTGCTTAATTTATGCCTGTTTTATTGCTAATATAGCTTCTTCATAACGTCGGCTTACCTCTTTCCAGTTTACAATTTTCCAAAAGGAATCTACATAATCCGGACGACGGTTTTGATATTGCAGATAATACGCATGTTCCCAAACATCGAGAGCAAGAACGGGAATCCCTTTTACTTCGGTTGTGCTCATTAATGGATTATCCTGATTCGGTGTTGAACTCACGACCAATTTACCCTGTTCGTTGACTGATAGCCATGCCCATCCGCTTCCAAATTGCTTCTTACCTGCAATGCTGAATGTTTCCTTGAATTTTGCAACGGTTCCAAATGAATCGTTTATCGCGTTTAAAAGCGTTCCTTCAGGTTCCTGTCCGTTACTGTGACCCATAATAGTCCAGAATAACAAATGATTATAAAATCCTCCGGCATTATTCTTTAAAAACACTGGGTACTTCTCAATTTCAGAAAACAGTTGGAAGAGTGGTTTGGATGCGAAATCAGAAGTTGCTGATGCCTCGTTCATGTTCTTAGTGTAAGCGGCATGGTGTTTCGAGAAATGTATCTCCATTGTTTTTGCGTCAATGTAGGGCTCCAGATCTGTATATCCGTATTGCAACGGATTCTGCTTTGATTGTGCAGTAAGTTGATATTCAGATAATTTAGTAATCGCCTGTTTCAATGACGAATTTGCTTGCTCAGAGGGTTTGGCTCCGAATGAGAACCTTGATGTTACAAAAATCGCGAGTCCTGAAAGTGAAGCTTTCCTAAAGAAATCACGACGGGAATTTGAATTGTCCGACATAGTTGTAATTTATTTTATTGCTGTTAATTGTTTATGACTACTATTGATAATCAAACAATCAGAATCTGGAAAAGTTTAATTAATCGCTGATAAACATCATGCAATAAGTCCTTGTTTGTACCCACTCTTTTCGATAATTTTATTCGCTAAATAATTTGATCATCAATCAAGAGTCAATATGTACGGAAAATTAAGGGAACATCTCCAAAATGAGCTTTCTCAGATCAGGGAAGCAGGTCTTTACAAGAATGAAAGGGTAATTATTTCTTCACAGGATGCGGTCATAAGGCTTGAATCCGGTGTCACCGTTTTAAACTTTTGTGCTAATAATTATCTCGGGCTCTCAAATCATCCTGATCTAATAGATGCTGCTAAATCAGCCCTTGATTCGCATGGATTTGGTATGTCTTCGGTTCGGTTTATTTGTGGAACCAGTGATCTTCATAAGGAGCTGGAAAGAAAAATAGCCGAATTTTTTGGGACAGAGGATACAATTTTGTACGCCGCTTGTTTTGATGCAAATGGAGGTGTTTTTGAACCACTTTTTTCGGAGGCAGATGCCATAATCTCGGATTCCCTGAATCACGCTTCCATTATTGATGGTGTTCGCCTAAGCAAAGCCAGTCGGTTCCGGTATAATAATGCAGATATGAACGATCTGGAGCTTCAGCTCCGGAAAGCGGAGGATGCGCGATTCAGGATTATTGTAACAGATGGCGTATTTTCGATGGACGGTAATGTAGCACCCTTAGATGAAATTATACGGTTAGCTAATAAGTATGATGCTTTGGTTATGGTTGATGAGTGTCACTCCGCCGGAGTTGTGGGAGCTACCGGAAGGGGAGTTACGGAGAAATTTAATGTCAGGGGTGAGGTTGATATTATTACCGGTACTCTTGGTAAGGCTTTTGGAGGAGCGATTGGAGGCTTTACTACCGGTAGAAAGGAGATTATAGAGTTGTTACGTCAGCGTTCGAGACCTTATTTATTTTCAAATGCCATTCCCCCCTCCGTTGCCGGCGCTGGAATCCGCATGTTTGAAATGATGGCGGAGACTTCAGAACTTCAGACAAGGTTACATCAAAATACTGAATATTTTGTAAGTAGAATTAGGGAAGCAGGTTTTGATATTAAGCCAACTAAATCGGCAATTTGTGCTGTTATGCTTTATGATGCAAAATTGTCTCAGGAATTTGCTTCAAAACTTCTTGAAGAGGGCATTTATGTTACTGGTTTTTACTATCCTGTTGTTCCACAGGGTCAGGCGCGGATACGAGTTCAGTTGTCTGCTGCACATAAGACTGAACATTTGGATACTGCAATAGCCGCATTTATAAAAACAGGAAAGGAACTTGGTGTTTTGAAATGATTTAGTTATTCATCATTAGCCACTTAGCTATACTTGACGAAATATCTTTTGCATTCATATCTTCGATCCACTGGTATTGTCCCATTGGATTTAATGCATCAAACAGCCACTCTCCTTTGTCTGTAACGATAAAATCAAAAACACCAAAGGAAAGGTTAAGTTCAGTAAGGATTTGAATTGCCTTTGCCTTAATTGAAGCTGGTGGGTGAATTTCAGAGTAAGCTGTTGTATTGGTCTGAATAAGCTGACCCTTTTCATTAATCTTCCCTTTTATCCTTCCAACAAAATACTCTTTACCTACAACGCTGCATCTGACCTGAATGGTTCCGTTTTTTGATGGGCAATAGCTATCCTTATTTTCGCCAGATGAAGGAGAACCCATCATTTCACTGCATTTCACGGTACAAACTTCGCTCGTATTTGTATAACATCCCTGATCCATTAACTTCAGGATGTGGTCTTTCTTAGTTTTAAAAAGTGTATTGAGATAATTAATGTCATTAGAACAAATGGATGAAGGCCACTTTAAACCGATATTCCTGACAGGTGAGTCGTGACTGAGCTCTCTTCCATTATAGAAATCCTCATACAGGTTCAACCACTTGGTCGATTCGAGTGAAGAGTAAAGTCCTTCGAGAGTCTTATTCCAGTCTTCTTTGCCCGTCAGAAAATTGGATAGATTGTTTGACCTGTCCCCAACAAACTGGTCTATTCGCACACTTCTGTTCCAAACTGCTTCAATCTGGCTTGTGGAAAAACTGCAATTTGGTGCTTCAATCCTAAATGAATTGTTTTCAATCAGAACATGTGTTGATTTAACTGAATCAACATCAAGATTCAGCCTTGAATATTCGGCAGAATTTTTTTTCAATATTAACTCTACCCGATCAGCGTGCTGATCACTTTTATCCGATAATATTAATATCATTCAGGTAATTTGGAAATTCAACTATTTTGTCATGATTCTTTTACAGAGCCATGAACTATATAGGGAAGAATTGCAAATTGTTACCCTGAAACCTGAATGTTTTATTTACCGTTATCAAAAAATGCTTTAAGTGGATTTATTAACCTTGTAATTAAGCGCATTTCTTTAGTTATAATCTCTGCTGTACCATCCATTTGCTGAATAAACTTCAAATTTTCACGGTGGTACGATGAAGACATACCCTCTGACAACTCAATTTCTGCGATATATCCTCTCGAGTCAGGAACAAGTGAAATTGAATGTATCTTCCCTTTTAACATCCCGAATTCCATGTATGGGAATCCGCTTAATTTTATATTTACCCTTTGACCTACCTCCACCTTGCCGAACCCTGAAGGAGGAATGACCGCTTTCGCGATGATGGCAGATGGTTCGACTGGAATAACCGTTGCAATGAGTTCCCCGGTTTTTACTTCCTGATTAATGCTCCATATTGACGTAAAGGTTAACTTACCTGCTATTGGACTGGCAACAAGATATTTTTCTTCCCATTGATGAATGGCATTCTCAAGGTTTTGCTTCGACTCGTCAAGTAAAAGGCGGAAATCAGATAGTTCTTTCTCATGTTGCATCTCCAATTCGACTCTGCTTGACTGTAATTGCAATATAGTAGACTCAGTTTCCCTTAAGACAGCCTCGAACCCGACAAAGGCCGATTTCTTGGAAAGGAAAAGCTGACGTGACTTCTCATATTCGGCCTCACTTGTAGTCCGCTTCTGATAAAGTGACGAGTCACGCGTAAAGCTTTTCTCTGATAAAATAAGATCATTCCTTTGTATCTCAATCTGCCTCTTTAGCGTCTGATAATACTCCTCATGTTTTACAATCTGTTTATCGATAAGGGCAATCTTTTGTGGAAGAAAATTTTGAGTCAGATATTGTTTAAAGTTGTTACGGTTTTTCAGAAACGGGCCATATGTCACTTGTAATTCCCCAAGAGTAAGATGTTCAGATAAATCAACTTCAAATATCTGTCTGTCCCAATCCGAAATGCGAAAGCAGGCGGCCAGTTCTCTTTTAAGAATTGTGTAATGAGAGAAATCAGTTGGGTTATTGATAAGGGCGATATTGCTCTTTTCCCGGATATTCTGTCCGTCGGAAGCAAACAAACGATCGATTTTTCCGGTAGACTTACTGAGCAGCGCTACAGGAGGGTTTTTTGTTGTAAGAACCATTGGGGCTCTTATGATCTCGGGCGATTTGAAATAATAACTTCCTATCCCAAGCAGGGCAAATACTCCAAAAAGTACTGTTAAACCCCAGCGGATAACCTGGTTTGGGATAAATGACATAATGTCCTGTACCTCCTCGCTATGATCTGGCAAATTTGAATTTTCCGGCATATTCGCTTTATTCTAATTCCATTGGTTATTTTCAACAAAGATCTCATTAATCAAAATTACACAATTAGTTCCCCAGCTCAAGCTGATCTTTTATCAGATTGAAATAGAAGCCTTTTTTAGTGGTCAGCTCAGTATGTGTCCCTTTCTCGACGATTTTGCCTTCCTCCAGTACGATGATCTGATCGGCATTTTTTACTGTACTTAATCTGTGAGCGACAATTACAACTGTCCTGTTTTTAAAAAAGTGGTTTAAGTTTTGCATAATTACGAGCTCATTTTTTGCATCGAGTGCATTTGTTGCCTCATCGAAGAAGATATAATCCGGATTCTTATAGACAGATCTTGCTATGAGGATCCTTTGCTTCTGACCCGTACTTAATCCATGTCCCTCGCTGCCGATCCGCGTGGAATATCCAAGAGGCAAAGCCTCAATAAAAGACTGAATGTTTGCTGCATTTACGGCGTGTTCAATCTTTATGGGATCAGGAAGTTCGTCTCCAATTCCAATATTCCCTACGATAGAATCTGAGAAAATAAACCCGTCCTGTAAGACTGCACCGCATTTTTTCCTCCAGTGGTGCTGGCTATAACGATCAAGCGATAAACCGCCAAGTGTGATGTCTCCTTCCGTGGGTTTGTAAAATCCAAGGATTAGTTTTATAAGTGTGCTCTTACCGCTTCCACTCGATCCGACAATAGCAGTAATTTTGTTTGCCTGAATCTCCATATTTATGTCTTTCAATACTTTAGGAGAACCTGGGCCTTCATATTGAAATGTAATATTCCTCAGAAGGATATCCTTTGCAGAAGGGACTTCATAAATTTTCGACTCTAATTGACTCTCCTCATCCTCTTTTTCGTTTACCTCACCCAATCTTTCCAATGAAATTTTCGCATCCTGAGCAGATTGCACAAAACCTATAAACAATTGTATAGGGGCATTTAGCTGTCCTATTATATATTGAACTGCCATCATCATACCCAGGGTCATATCACCTGTGACTACTGCTCTGGCGGTCATAAATGAGATTATAATATCTTTTATCTGATTGATAAATGTTCCACCAACAAGCTGATTCTGATTAAGGAGGAGACCTCTGATGTTTACTTTATATAGCTTTGCCTGAATACGTTCCCATTCCCAGCGTTTTTGTTTTTCGCAATTATTAAGCTTTACATCCTGCATTCCGGTGATCAGCTGAACGATATTGCTTTGATTTGCGGAGGCTTGCTGGAAACGTTTAAAATCCAGGACTCTTCGTTTCTTTAAAAATAACAGCACCCACGTGATATAAAACATGCTGCCTATGAAGAATACGAGCAATATAGCCGGTTGATATAAGGCCATAATCAGTGTGTATATCACAAGAGTAATAAAGGCAAAAAGTATGTTGACGAGCGATGTGGTCAGAAAGGTTTGTATTCTGCTGTGATCACCTATTCGTTGCATAATATCGCCTATCATCCTGGAATCGAAGAATGAAATGGGCAGTCGCATCAGTTTGATCAGAAAATCTGAAATCAGGGAAATGCTTACTCTCGTAGTCACATGCAACATAATCCAGCTTCTGATAAGCTCATTGGCTGTCTGACCAAAAGTAAGTACCAGCTGGGCAATTAAAACCATCCAGATAAAATTCAGATCACTATTTCCTATACCATAATCAACAATTGATTGTGTTAAAAAAGGGAATATCATGCTCACCAAACTTCCGGTCACCATACCCAAAAGAAGCTGAATCATAAATTTTCGGTACGGACGAAGGTAGTTTAATAGGTAACCAAATCTTCGTGTGGCTTGAAATTCAGGTTCTTCCACATAAAAATCAGCAGTAGGCTCAATTAATAATGCAATACCCTCGTTTCCTTGTACTGCCCAGAATTTTAAAAATTCAGATTTATCATATTCCAGTAGTCCATGTGCCGGATCGGCAATCTGAACAGATTCGTCTTTTTTATGAGCTTTTTTAAAGATAGAAAAACGGCTTTTTCGCTTTATGGATGTCAAAACGACAAAGTGATTCTGATTCCAGTGAAGGATACATGGTAATTGTACTTCATCCCTGAGTTGATTCCACGAAATACGAACACCTCTGGTTCTAAAGCCTAGTTTTTCGGCTGCATCGCTAAGGCTCAGCATCGAGACCCCTTCGCGTGTTGCATGAGAAAGATTCCTCAGTTGCTGCAATGAGTAGGTACGGCCAAAGTATTTCGCAATCATTCTGAGGCACGAAGGACCACAGTCCATTGCATCGAGTTGTTTAAAGAAAGGAAATTGCATACTTTACCTTATGAAATATATTATGTGGAAATTACATATTACAAATGATTCAAATTTTCGCTTAATCAATTTTTATGAATGATTCGCAAAATGTAAAGGTAATTGAAAAATAGTTTCATAAATTGAACCATGATCCGGACAAATTTAAAATATGTTCTAAATAATATGTGTTACGGCTTGTTATTCAGTAGAATAAATTTCTTTTTCATCGTTTTTTATTTTATCTTTGCCTCTTACGCTTAATTTTTTCAATTTTGGGTAACAATTTAAAATCAATTCCTATTAATAGATATTTTCAATCTAACGGTTATTTATAATGAAAAGCAAGAATTCTGTTCCCTCAAAAAACAATGGCTTTGTAGGTCAGTTTACGAGTCTAAATAGTGATGAAATGAATAATCTTAGAGGTGGTGCAAAACCTGTTCCACCTGTTCCACCTTCACCTGGTGAAGATTTTCCGATCATTCTTTCTACAGTCACAACAATTACAAATATACCTCTGCCTGTATTGGTTGTTCCGGCAACTACTACACCTACGTTGGTGGTAATTTAATTGGATTTGTTTCCAGTTTTCAGTAAAGGCTGTATCTTGGTAAAAGATACAGCCTTTACCAGCTGATGTAAACAGCGGTTTTTTTATCTTTTTATGCTTTGCATATCAGAGATTAAAGGATAAAATAAGGTAAGGCAAAAAAATATCCCCTGTCAAATATTAAAGTTTTCTTCAAATCACTATCTTTCCGGAGTAAAACTTACTCTGGCAATGTCGACTTTGAAGTTGTATTATTTATTATTTTTTTGTTTTCTGACACTTGTTTTAACTGCTCAGAAATCCAATAAAATAGTTCTGTCAGCTTTAGCAACATCAAACTCACTCGTCAAATCCGGGCACATCCTGGAAGCAGCAACAGGATTATCACAATTATTAAAGTCAGGCGATCAATTCACCCCCATAGAAAAACTGGCGATAAATAATAATCTGGGAATTCTCCATAAGAACATGGGACAATACGATATTTCCCTTGAATATTATGACATTGCAGAATCCATTTATATAAACAATAACCTTCCGGACAAGACTCTACTTATAAATATTTATGGCAACAAGGCTAATATTTATTCTGATCAGGGAGACTATCCTAAGGCACTGGAATATTGTGAGAAGGCTATCCGAACTTTTTCAGAAGGATTGGGACAGGATTTGAGGATGCAGCAACCTGCCTCTTCATTATACCTGAATGCCGGAATAATTTACACCCAGTTGGGTCGATTTAGTGAGGCTATTTCGTCATTAGATAAGTGTATATTGCTCAAAAAGAAATATAATTTTCAAGGTATCGACATGGCTTACTTTAACCTGGCAAAGGTTTACAGCAAGACAGGAAACATAAAACTGGCAGATGAGTATTATAATCAAAGTATCCGTAAATCCATAGAGAGTGGGACAAATTCATCTGTTAATCTGGCACAGATCTATCTTGAATACGGTAATTTTTTAATATCTCAAAACGAAAAAACAAAGGCTTTTGCCCTGATTATTAAGGCCATAAATTTCAACCTGAGCAGCTTTGGAGAGAAGAATCAGCTTACATCCAATTGTTTCCAGCTCATGGGTGATTATTACAGGAATATTTACGACCTGCCTAATGCCCTTGCTTATTACCAAAAGGCATTAATTTCCGGATCAAAGGATTTTAACAACCAGGACTTTGCCACTAATCCCTCTTTACCCGAAATTACGGCTAATTTGTGGCAACTCCGGGTATTACAATTAAAGGCTGATGTACTTGTTAATTTAGCGGATAAAGAGAATGATAAAGTTAAAAAAATCAACTTTCTGAACTTAAGTCTGAATACAATTAACCTGGCAATTGAAATGACAAATAAAATCCGTCTGGATTATCAGGACGGTGAAACAAGGTTAATTTTTACTGAAAAGCAAAAAAATGTTTTTGCTGAATCAATAGATACTGCTATAAAACTTTATAATCTCACCTCTGAAAAACGATTTCTGGACCTTGCTTATCAAAATTGCCAGCAGTCAAAGGCAAATGAACTTAAGTACGAAATTGCGCGGAACAAATCGTTTTCAAATAAAGAAGTTCCTGACTCACTGCGAAAAAAAGAAAGGGAGATCCAGAATGGACTTAGAGTTTTTACGGCTCTTATCAAAGCTGAGTCAGAATTATCAAATCCAGACACTACTAAACTAACCTACTGGAAAGATCAGCAGTTTAACTTAAAACGGGCTTTGGAAAAGAATCTGGAAACAATAGAGAAGGAGTTTCCCAGATTTATTGATGTACTTAAACGTGGAAATATTGTTGATTTACAAACTGTTCAGGCTAATTTGGAACCGGATTTTAGTTTGATTGATTATTTATTTTCTGAAGCTGATGAAAAGGGAGACCGCAAGCTTTACGAATTTGTAGTTACTCCCAAGAATTTGGTATGCCATATCGAGCTTGTAGACCATACATTAACGACTGAACTTTCAGGACTGAAAGATCAATTGGTGAATCAGGCTGGTGATAGTAGTGGCATTGACGGTTATAATACAATCAATCAACGGCTTTACAAAGCCTATGCTTTTCTCATTCAACCTCTTGAAAAATATTTTGTCGGTAAGCAACTTGTCATTATCCCGGATGAGGATCTGTCTTATCTTCCGTTTGACGCATTTTTAACCAAATGGACCCCTAAGAAGGAAATTAATTATGCCGAACTGGATTATTTAATAAGTGATTATTCTATTTCTTATGGGTATTCGACAAATACGCAATGGAATAATCAGGTTCAGGCTGATTACTGGCCCAATGTTATTGGTTTTGCACCTGATTATTCGAATGCTGAACTGTTTGGTGGCTTAGGCTACAATTCAATAAAGAGAAATGACACGGAGATCAGAAGTATCATGGATAATTTTAGTGGTTCTTTTTTAAGGGGAACACAGGCATCCATTGACAATTTTACCAGACACCTGGATATAGGCGCTATAATTCACCTGGCTATGCATGCTGAAATGGATATTAAGGTTGCAGGCTCTTCAAATTTGGTATTTTCTCCGGACAAAAAGGTAAAGGATAATTTTCGGTTACCTAATTATGAAATCGGACAAATGAGTATTAAATCACCTATGGTCGTTTTGAGTGCGTGCAACTCCGGGAACGGCAAATTATATAACGGTGAAGGGTTGATGAGCCTTGCACGCAGCTTTATTTTGGCAGGTGTTCCATCGGTAGTAGAGACATTGTGGCCTGTTGAAGATATACCGGGATCGAAAATAATGGGAAGTTTTTACAGATACCTTTCTCAGGGAAAACCTAAAAATACAGCGATGAGACTGGCGAAAATGGATTATATCAACTCTACTTCACCGTCGTTTGTGGATCCCAGATTCTGGTCGGCCTACAGTGTTATGGGAGATGTTTCTCCGGTTAAAAGAATCTGGTGGAAAGAGCCTCCTTCGATCCTTGTCCTTGCGATAGTTATTTCTGTTATTTTTCTTATTGGTGTATTAGGATATTATTTGTTCAGGGTTTTAAGAATCAGCTGAGCCTTATTCTTATAAATACCTTTGGTTTCAGATAATGTAAGAAGTAAATCCTTTGCTTTCGAAATTTCGCCTGTTTTAATATAACAAAGTCCAAGGTACCATCTTGCCTCCGGTACAAACTTAACCCCATGAGAAAGCAGATCATTAAACGTTAAAACTGCACCCTTAAAATTCTTTAATCCCATTTGGTTTAAGCCGGTAAAAAGAAGAACTTCAGGTTTTGTTATGCTTGATTTATATAAGTCTGCAAAGGCAACCTCTGCTTTGAGGTATTCACCCGACAAGTATAAATCAACCCCTTCCTGAAGTTTCGGGTTAATCTCCAGCGAATTTCCCCTTTGTTGAAAGGAGCTGGCTTCCAGTGGCTCGTAAAATTTATTGTAAACCGAATCACCCGAATAACTTGGCGTCAAGACTTTAAATATTAATAACGAAAGTACTAACACAGCAGCTGCCAACTGGAACACTACCCTGCGGTTAAATGTCCGGCTTGGCGCGACTGTATGAATCACTGCTTCTTTGAACGCATCAGAATTACTGATAAATTCAAGTATTTTCTTGGAATCCTGGTTGTTATGTAATTGTGGTTTCCGTTTTTCAAAGTCTCTTACCCAATTTTCTGATATATCATCAATACCTGACAATACCATCTCAACCTCGGCTTTGGCAATTCGTTTGCGGATTTCTACTTCTGTTTCAATCTCAAAACCATTGTTAACCTTGATCCGGGCATTAAATTCGCTTTTATTATTGTAATCCCGAATATCCTGTTGAGCCAGGATTTCAGCTTTTATCAGATTCGGATCATTTTCAAAACCTTCAAGGAATAAGGACTCCTTCATTACTTTGTCGAGAATTTCCTGAAAATTAAATTCTTTTCTTAATTCAGCATTAAGTGAAAAATCCTTTTTAAAATTCTCGCGGTCAGTAATACTCATTTCACCAGATTGGTATTTAAGAATAAGGTCACTATACTTATTCATAGTATTTATTAATTGGTTGTTTAATATTCAGGTTTCGTTCTAACTCTTTAAAATCCCTGTGACTAATGATACGGTTTTTTAATTCTTTCATACACTCACTCTTCTTCTTACGCACATATCCATACGTGTAACCTAATTTTTTTGCAATTTCTGCAGGAGAAATCTCCATCCAGTACATTTTTAGAATCTTTTGTGACACATCGTCCATTTCATTGAAACACTGTCTGAAAATGTTTTCATAAAACGTTCGGTCTGCAGATTCAGTAAAATCATTTTCTGAAAGACTGACCGTACGGCGTAACTCATAATTCTTGGCAGCTTTTTGCTTATCAAGAGCCATCAGCCACAGGTTTTTACAAATCGCAAACAAATAGGTCGATAACGTACCATGAAGAACTAAATCATTGGAATAGATTTTTTCAATTATTATATATAACGCATCCTGAAAAATATCTTTAGCATCCTCACTGTTACCATTATTCTTTGATATATAATGCCTGATCACAGGAAGAAAATCCTTGACCAAAAATCGAACGGCAAAAGACTCGCCTGATTTTAATCCCTGAATGATTTCCTGATCGGTATATTTTTTCATTATCAACGCAATATTCAAAGTGTAACACAACTAACCTCTGACATAGATTATCTTTTAACCCAAATCGAATGATCTGTTTAGAAGAATTTTGCTGTCAAATATTTCGTAAATATATGTAAAACTTTAAAATATGGTTGCAAAAAGCCGGATAAGAAAATGCTACATAATGATAAATCATGACGTTAACTATTATTAAATAATAATGTTTTCCGGCGCATCTGAAATTTGACTTATGTATCAAAGAACTTCAGCAAGGAAATAATAAATGAACCGGGCCACACATGTAAAAGGTCTATCAACCTCCCGAATAGCGGGTTTAGATGGTTCATTTTAAACCTTACTGTCTCTTAGTTAATATAAAGTCAAAATTGTTACCTGATTTCCGGAGTTTTTTCAAAAAAAAGTCAAATTTTTAAGACATACAATTATTTTTGTTTGTGTTATTGTGTGTTTGATATTTTTTGTTTTCCTTTGCGACTGTTAATTTTGGTACTATGAAGATATTTAAATCAATATGGCTTTGGTGGGGCAACACTTTCCTCTGTTAGAGGTAAAGCCATATTGTATTTTTTAAACATACAACCGGCTTACCTGTAACAGGTAAGCCGGTTTTTTAATTATTATTATTCTGAAATAAATTAATTATTCAAAAAACATCTGGCTATGAAACAACTCAATCTAAATAGAAATTCCTGGCGGTGGCAGGATGACTCTTTACAATCGTGAATGGATAACCCTTTCTGTTTATTTATGCAGAGAAAAACGGTTTATCGGATCACGGTGAACCGTTTTTATTTTTACAAAATTAAATATAATGCAAAGTCATGAAAAAGTACAATTTTAAAACAAATGTAAGAGAGATCCTTGCAGATACTGTCACCCCTGTGAGTGTTTACCTTAAAATGCGTGACATCTTTCCAAATGCATTGCTGCTCGAAAGCTCTGATCATCATAGCCTCGAAAACAGCTATTCTTTTATTTGCCTTAAACCTAAAGCATCAATAGAAGTGGCACAATTTAAGACAACACGGAAATATCCTGATGGACAAACCGAGACTGGCAGAATATCGAAGGCCGGACAGCTTGCTGAAGAAATGGAAGCTTTTTTTGATTGTTTCAATCCAGAAAATGAAGTTCCTGAATTGCCGGCAAATGGATTTTTCGGATATGTCAGTTATGACGGAGTCCAATACTTTGAGACCATAAAATTCAACCACGCAATTAAACCTGAATACCAGATACCTGAGGTCCATTACTCATTTTACCACTACATAATCGCAATAAATCACTTTCAGAACAGAATACAACTCATTGAAAACCTCTTTGAAGGTGAGACTTCTTCTTTGAATATTATCGAGGACTTTCTTACAAGCCGCAATTTTGCTACTTTCTCATTCGATACCATTGAGGGTGAAAATTCAAATATTACTGACGAGGAGTACAAAGCTATGGTAACCAAGGGTAAAGAGCATTGTTTCAGAGGCGATGTTTTTCAGATTGTTTTATCCCGACAATATGCACAAAAGTTTCTTGGTGATGATTTCAATGTATACAGGGCATTGCGTTCTATAAATCCATCGCCTTATTTATTTTATTTCGATTACGGTAATTATAAAATATTCGGTTCCTCACCTGAGGCGCAACTTCAGATAAACCAGAGAAAAGTCTCAATAAATCCCATAGCAGGCACATTCCGTAGAACTGGAAATGATGAACAGGACCGCCGCCTTGCGGAGAAACTTTCCAAAGATCCTAAGGAGAACGCCGAACACGTAATGCTTGTAGATCTGGCGCGTAATGATTTAAGCCGAAATGCGACAGATGTTAAGGTTGAGCTTTTTCGTGAAGTACAGTTTTATTCGCATGTGATACACCTGGTATCCAAAGTTACCGGAACTCTTCCGGAAGGAGCAAATCCTGTTCGTGTGATGGGTGATTCATTCCCGGCAGGGACACTTTCAGGAGCGCCTAAGTTTAAAGCAATGGAACTTATTGACAAATACGAAAATCAGAACCGTGGTTATTATGGTGGTTGCATAGGTTTCATTGGATTTGACAACTCATTTAATCATGCGATAATGATCCGTTCTTTTCTTAGCAAAAACAATACTCTGTTTTATCAGGCCGGTGCTGGTATTGTGGCAGCATCTGACGAGGAAAATGAGTTACAAGAAGTTGTAAATAAGCTTGCAGCCCTGAAAAAAGCTATCGTAATGGCTACAGGAATAAAATAATTTGTAAAGGAATATTTGGAAATCCAATTAAATCACAGTTAAAATGAAAATATTAGTTATAGACAATTACGACTCCTTTACCTATAATCTTGTACATGCCCTGAGAAAGTTCGAAGGGGTAAGCGTCGATGTCAGGAGGAATGATGAGGTTTCGTCAGATGAGCCAGACTTGTACGACAAAATCGTTTTTTCTCCGGGTCCGGGACTTCCTGCCGAAGCGGGATTAATGCCTTCAATAATCAGTAAATATGCAGGGAAGAAATCTATGCTGGGAGTCTGTCTGGGTCATCAGGCAATTGGAGAATCTTTTGGAGGTACCCTGGAGAATATGAATGATGTCCTCCATGGAATTGCTACACCTATTACCGTAGTAGCAAAATCCTATCTTTTCGATCAGATGCCCGATACATTCGATGCCGGGCGTTACCATTCCTGGATCGTCAGGAAAGATTCACTTCCTTTTGTTCTAGAGATAACCAGCCTGGACCAGGAAGGAAGAATCATGTCGTTCCAACACAGGGATTATGATATTCAAGGTGTCCAGTTTCATCCTGAATCCATACTGACGCCTACAGGGGAAAAAATACTCGAAAACTGGGTCAGACATTGAAAGTCATGGTTCATAATTATTTAAATCGAATTTTCAAATTTCAATAATTCACAAAATGAGAGAGATTTTAAACTATCTTTTTGAATTTAAAAGATTAAATATACTTGAGGCTGAGGAAATTCTTACTGAAATCGCAAGCGGAAAACATTCTGATGCTGAGATATCGGCGTTTATCACAGTTTTTAATATGCGGACAATTAGTATTGATGAACTTGCTGGTTTTCGGAATGCACTGCTGAAATCATGCATACCCATTGATTTATCCAATTACAATACGATCGATTTGTGTGGTACTGGCGGTGATGGCAAAGACACTTTTAATATTTCAACACTTTCGGCATTTGTTGTCGCCGGTGCCGGAGGTATAGTGGCAAAACATGGCAATTATGCAGCCTCCTCGGGTTGTGGATCTTCGAATGTTATGGAGTTTCTGGGATATAAATTCTCTAATGAACACGACAGACTCCGAAATGAACTCGATGAATGCGGAATAACTTTCCTTCATGCACCACTATTTAATCCCGCAATGAAAAATGTGGCTCCGGTAAGGAGAGCACTTCGGTTAAAAACTTTTTTTAATATGCTTGGTCCACTTGTTAACCCTGGCAGACCCCAAAATCAGATCGTTGGCGTTTACAGCCTCGAACTGGCCAGAATGTATAACTACCTCTATCAGAAGAGCTCTATCAATTATGCAATTATTCATAGCCTTGATGGATATGATGAGATATCTCTTACCGGTGATTTTAAGATGCTTACAAATAAATCAGACCGAATTCTTTCTCCTTCATTACTCGGTATGAAATTAGTTCAACCAGAGGAGTTGGCAGGAACGGGAGATGTTCCGGGCACTGCCAGGATATTTAAAGAAGTACTGGAGGGACGAGGGACCGAATCGCAAAATGCAGTAGTAGTTTCTAATGCAGCTATGGCATTGGCGACTTATTTCCCGGGTAAAGAGCTGGAAGAATGTCTGGAGGATGCTAAATCATCTCTGCTTAGCGGCAAGGCACTTAAAGTGTTAACAAAATTACTATCCCTGCAATGAGCACTATACTAGATAAGATCATTGCTAACCGGAAGGAAGAAGTCTCAAGACAAAAACAACTTGTTCCGCTGACAGATGTGAGATCTAAAATCGACTTAAACTCCCCGCGAAATTCACTTTCATCACAATTACTATTAAAAGGAACAAGTGGAATCATTGCAGAATTTAAGAGAAGATCGCCATCAAAAGGGATTATAAATGATCGTGTCGAACCTGCAAATATCACTAAAGGATATGCTGAAGGTGGAGCTTCAGGATTGTCTGTATTAACAGATAATCAATATTTTGGAGGAAGTACGACCGATTTTACAAACGCAAGGAATTCGAATCCGACTACTCCCTTACTAAGGAAAGACTTCATTGTTGATGAATACCAGTTATTCGAATCCAGACTTTTGAATGCAGATGTTATCTTATTGATTGCAGCAGTGTTGACAAAGTCTGAAATCTCGCGATATACGACAATTGCCCATGAACTTGGGATGGAGGTATTACTTGAATTGCACGCCGAAAATGAACTTGAAAAAATTGACCTTTTTGTGGATATGATAGGTATCAATAATCGCAATCTGAAAGATTTTAAAGTGGATATGGATCGTTCGCTCCGGTTATTGCATCAGCTTCCTTCTGAGGCTGTTAAGATATCGGAGAGTGGACTTAATGACCCTAAGACAGTAGATTTTTTACGTGAACAGGGATTTCATGGTTTCTTAATGGGCGAAAATTTTATGAAGACTGAAGATCCTGCTGCGACATGTGCTAATTTTATCTCACAATTGAAAATCCAATAATTCTGAGATCCGATGACACTGAAGGTAAAAGTCTGCGGAATGCTTAACGCTTACAACGTGACGGAACTTGTAAAACTCAACCCTGACTATATTGGCTTTATCTTTTATCCGGGATCGAAGAGATTTATCGGACCGGTGGTTCCGAAAGAGATCATGAATTCGATACCTGGTTCGACAAGGAAAACCGGGGTCTTCGTAGATGAGCCAATCTTAAGTTTGATTGAGAATTTCAGGATTAATAATCTGGATCTTGTACAGCTGCATGGGAATGAGCTTCCTGAATATTGCGAAAATCTTCAGCGTCTAGGTATCCCCGTAATTAAGGCTTTTAGCATTTCCCCTCATTTTGATTTCCAAAGTATCGGGATTTATGAACAGTTTTGTGAGTATTTTCTATTCGATACTGCAAGTATTTTAAGAGGTGGAAGTGGATTAAAATTTGATTGGGAGATACTTTCGGATTATCACGGTAATACTCCTTTTTTTCTAAGCGGAGGCATTCAACCGGGTGACTCTGCAAAAATAATAAGTTTGAATCATCCTAAATTGATTGCGGTTGACGTAAACAGCGGCTTTGAAGTTGAACCAGGGAGCAAAGATATTTCGAGGCTTAAGACTTTTATTGAGGACTTAAGGTCCATAGATGCCATATAGATTTTGGAAAGAATGGATTTTTTTCAGATTTTAAAGAAAAATGAAATGTAATAGAGAAAATAAAAAATTACAGAATGAATTATCAAATAGACGATAAAGGTTATTATGGCATATTTGGGGGAGCTTTTATTCCGGAGATGATGTTTCATAATATTAATGAATTACAGAAGAATTACCTGGGTATTATTGAGAGTGAATCGTTCAGGAAGGAGTTTAGGCAGTTACTTGAAGATTATGCAGGAAGGCCATCTCCGCTTTATTACTCTGATCGCTTGTCCGAACACTACAGTGCTCATATCTATCTTAAACGGGAAGATCTGAATCATACAGGATCTCATAAAATAAATAATACAATCGGGCAAATTCTACTTGCAAAACGCATTGGAAAAACCCGCATAATTGCTGAGACCGGCGCTGGTCAGCATGGTGTTGCAACTGCTACTGTATGTGCCAGAGCGGGTTTAGAATGTGTTGTTTACATGGGAGCTGTGGATGTGGCCCGTCAATCACCCAATGTTGAGAAAATGAAAATGCTGGGGGCTGAGGTTCGGCCTGTTGAAAGTGGCAGTAAAACACTTAAGGATGCCACAAACGAAGCTATTCGCGATTGGATCAATAACCCTGTCGACACACATTATATAATCGGATCGGTTGTCGGACCTCATCCATATCCCGATATGGTGGCAAGGTTTCAATCGGTTATCAGCGAGGAGATAAGACAACAGCTTAAAGTTAAGACAGGGCGGGAGATCCCTGATTATGTTATTGCCTGTGTTGGAGGGGGAAGTAATGCCGCCGGGGCCTTTTATCATTTTCTGAATGAACCTCAGGTTCAATTAATCGCTGTAGAAGCAGCCGGAAAGGGTGTCGATTCAGGAGAATCAGCGGCTACAACTCAGCTTGGACGCCCGGGTGTATTGCATGGAAGTCGTAGCTTGCTTATGCAAACAGCAGATGGACAGGTTATTGAGCCCTATTCAATCTCGGCCGGACTTGATTACCCAGGTATAGGTCCTATGCATGCCAATCTATTTGTTACCCAAAGAGCCCGGTTTTTAAGTGCAACCGATGAACAGGCTTTAAAGGCTGCACTTTACCTTTCGCAGAAGGAGGGAATAATTCCGGCACTGGAGTCTGCTCATGCACTGGCCGCTTTGGAGATGATAACCTTTAAACCGGATGATATTGTGGTCGTAAACGTTTCTGGAAGGGGAGACAAGGATATGGATGCTTACCTCAAATATTTCCAGTCTCAGAAGTAAACAGACCATCTTAACCCCCGTTAAAATTTAATCGCAATGGAAAATAGAATAACTTCGCTACTTAAAAAGAAGAAAGAAAATATACTATCTATTTATTTCACAGCTGGATATCCTGCATTGGACGACACAGTATCTATCATTACTGAACTGGAAAATTGCGGAGCAGACCTGATTGAAATTGGAATCCCCTTCTCGGATCCTGTTGCCGACGGTCCCGTAATTCAAAGAAGCTCAGAAATTGCACTAAGGAACGGGATGTCAATTCAGTTGTTGTTTGAACAGCTTAAGGAGATTAGAAACCACGTTTCGATTCCATTAATCCTGATGGGATATATAAATCCGGTGATGCAATTTGGGATTGAGGATTTTTGTCTTAGGTGCAGGGAAACTGGCATTGATGGTACAATCATTCCTGATTTGCCGCTTGAAGTATATGAGGAAGAATATAAGGAGGTATTTGAGAGAAATTCTCTGTGCAACATCTTTTTGATTACACCACAAACAATCGACGAACGTATCAGAAAAATTGATGCGCTCTCAAACGGTTTTATCTATATGGTATCATCGTCATCAACAACAGGTGCCAAGGGATCCGTTGATCAGGAACAAATTGCTTATTTCGCACGTATTCAAGACTTAAATTTAAGGTCACCACGTCTGATAGGTTTTGGAATTTCGGACAAGGCAACTTTTGGACGGGCATCATCCTATGCAAATGGAGCAATCATTGGCAGTGCTTTTATTTCTGCCTTAAAGGGAGCAGAACCTGTGAAGTCTAAAGTTAAGCTCTTTATGGATGAGTTTCATTAAAACATGTTAATATGAGTCTTTGCCGTTACGGAATTTTATAAATAAGGTTACATTTGCGGCAAATTTGAATTCAATGAAAAACAGTTTCTTAGCCTTTCTTGTTTTTGCTCTTCTATTAAATTTTAATGTCAAAGCTGATGAGGGTATGTGGCTGCCTTCTCTTGTAGGAAAGCTGAATATTCAGAAGATGACAGCCTTGGGATGCCGGCTTACCGCTGAACAAATTTACGACATCAATCATTCGAGTCTTAAGGATGCTGTAGTTGCCCTTGACAGAGGCTCTTGTACAGGCGAGATAGTTTCTGCAGATGGACTGCTCCTAACAAATCATCATTGTGGCTTTGGTGAAATTCAGGCACATAGTTCTGTTGAGCACGATTATCTCAGAGATGGTTTTTGGGCAATGAAACGTGAGGACGAGCTCGCAAATCCCGGTAAGACTGTGACGTTTCTTGTCCGTATGGAAGATGTTACAGACAAGGTCTTAAAGAATGTGACTGACGACATGGATGATATGACACGTTCGGCAAAGGTCCATGAGGCAACTTCAAAAATAGAAAGGGAGGCTAAAGGTGATGAAGGTTATGAAGTGAGAGTTAGAAGTTTATTTGAATCGAACAAATATTTTCTCTTTGTTTCACAGACGTTTAGAGATATCAGACTGGTAGGAACGCCTCCACAGTCAATCGGTAAATTCGGAGGCGAATCGGATAACTGGATGTGGCCAAGACATACCGGAGATTTTTCCATGTTTCGTGTTTACTGTTCTCCCAATGGAAAACCAGCGGAGTATTCAAAACAAAATGTTCCCTACCATTCAAAGCACTTCTTGCCTGTTTCGTTAAACGGGATAACAAAAAATGATTTTACTCTGGTGATGGGTTACCCCGGAACCACCACCCGTTACAAGACCTCCAGTGAAGTGAGGTTTATAATGGAGGTAATTAATGAGGTAAGGATCGCTGCCAGAGAGGCAAAACTAGCTATTATAAAGGATTTTATGGCTACAAGTCAAAAGGCCAGAATCCAGTATGCCTCAAAATTTGCCAGGAGCTCCAACTATTATAAATATTCAATCGGACAAAATAAAGGACTGGCGTCACTTAATGTAATTTCGAAAAAACAGGCAATGGAAAGGGATTTCACAAATTGGGTAAACCAGTCTCCTGAAAGAATCGCTAAATATGGCGGTGCCCTTGATACCATTAATTCTGCATTTACAAGCAGGGATGATAAGATTGCAATGGAGTATTCGCGCGAGGCATTACTCAGAGGAGGGGAGATTTTCATTTTTGCAGTTAAGGCAACCTCTATAAAACAGTTGCTGAATGGTGGAGACAAAGAAAAAATAAACAATGCTGCAAGTGATCTGAGGAATTCTCTTGATGAATATTTTAAGGATTATGATGCGGATACAGATCAGAAAGTTGTTGCAGCATTATTAAAGCTTTACGCACAAAAGGTAGATAAAAAATATATTCCCGGATTTTTCAGTGAAATTCAGTCGAAGTATCATGGTGATTTCGAGGCCTACTCAAAAAAGATGTTCTCCAGGACTATTTTTGCTGACAAGGAGAAAATGATATCCTTCCTTAATAATCCAAGTGCCAAAGTTTTGGATAAAGATATGGTCTTTAATGCTATGCGCTCTATTTTTGATATCATGAGCGTAATTTCATCCGATGTTAGAAAATCAACAGGAAGACTCGACAGGGCACACAGGATTTTTGTAGCTGGATTAAATGAGATGAATCAGGACAAATCGACTTACCCCGATGCCAATTCTACTATGCGGTTAACGTATGGTATTGTGGATGGGTACGTTCCACGTGATGCAATGTATTATGATTATTTTACTACGCTGAAAGGTTATACTGAGAAAGGCATTCCGGGCGATGTGGATTTTGATATTCCTCAGCGGCTTGTTGACCTTTATCAGGCGCAGGATTTCGGTCAATATGCTGATAAGGATGGTTCTTTACATACTTGTTTTACGTCGAATAATGATATTACCGGTGGAAATTCCGGTAGCCCCGTTATCAACGGTAATGGTGAGCTTGTAGGTATTGCTTTTGATGGAAACTGGGAAGCGATGAGTGGCGATATAGCTTATGAGCCGGAATTGCAGAAATGTATTAATGTGGATATACGGTTTGTCTTGTGGACAATCGACAAGTTTGCCGGTGCCAGTCATTTGGTAAACGAAATGAAACTTGTTCGGTAGACAGAATTCATAATCTAATCAGATCGAAGACCGGTTCCTTCGCCGGTCTTCCGGATTTAATAAAGCTATGGAACAGGATATTCCCGGAATCATTATGTACACGGATGGGGCAGCACGGGGAAATCCGGGCCCAGGTGGATATGGTGTTGTCCTTTTATCCGGCACACATCGAAAAGAACTCTCAGAGGGATACCGGTTAACGACGAATAACCGGATGGAGTTGATGGCTGTAATCGTCGGTCTTGAGGCTCTCAGGATATTTCCCTGTCAGGTTACAATTTACACCGATTCAAAATATGTTGCTGACTCTGTTGTCAAAGGCTGGGTATTTAATTGGGTCAAAATCCGATTTAAAGGAAAAAAGAACAGTGATCTTTGGATGCGGTTTCTGGAAGTCTATAAAAAACATCAGGTTCGCTTCATCTGGGTAAAGGGACATGCAAGTATTCCGGAAAATGAGCGTTGCGATCAGCTTGCTGTGGCCGCCTCCTGGGAGCCTATTCTGGCTGAAGATGCTGGATATAAGCCTGATAAATAAATAAGAATGCCGTTTTATTTATTTCATGAAATGAAATACATTTGTCTGGCTAAATCGTTGGATAATGAGGTGGATCTATAACTTAGGAATATTTGGATATTACCTTTTGGTTAGGATCGTTTCGGTGCGAAACGAAAAAGCGCGAAAATGGCTTGAAGGCAGGAAAGATATCTTCAAACGATTGAGCGACACTATTATTCCGGGTGATCAGATCTTGTGGTTTCATGCATCTTCGTTAGGCGAATTTGAACAAGGCAGGCCTGTTATTGAGGCGATCCGGAAGCTCTGGCCGGAATACAAAATTCTTCTGACTTTTTTTTCCCCGTCTGGTTACGAATTAAGGAAAAATTATCCTTATGCTGATTATATCTTTTATCTGCCTCTGGATACAAAACGCAACGCTTCCCGGTTTATAAAAATCGTTCGCCCCAAAAAAGTTTTTTTTATCAAATATGAGTTCTGGTATAATTTTCTTACTCAGTTAAAGGAAGAAAATATACCTACCTATATTTTTTCAGCGTTGTTTCGCCCTTCACAGGTCTTTTTTAAACCGTGGGGGAAATGGTATCTGAAAGCAATTGCTTCCTACGAACATATATTTGTTCAAAATCAGGAATCTTATGATTTGCTTCATAAGTATGGTTTTAGGAATGTTTCCTTGTCTGGTGATACAAGGCTCGATCGGGTAGGGCAGATTGCCGATGCCGCTCCAAGACTTGAAAAACTTGAATTTTTCTGTGGAGATCAGCGGGCAATAATCGCGGGAAGCACCTGGAAAGAGGACGAAGATTTGTTTATCCCTTATGTGAACAAGAGCCCAAACGGTTTGAAATTTGTTATTGCCCCCCATGAAGTGACACCGCAGACCCTTGAAAGGATAAGTAATTCTGTTGGAAAGTCGTACGTATTTTATTCTACGGCTTCTCAGGACGACCTTGTTAATGCCGACGTGCTCATTGCTGATGGATATGGTTACCTGAACTCAATCTACAGATATGGGATGCTCGCCTACGTCGGAGGTGGTTTTAACTCAGGTATTCATAGTATTCTGGAACCCGCAGTTTTTGGCCTGCCTGTGATTTTTGGTCCGGATTATCATAAATTTCAAGAGGCATTCGATATGCTGGACCTTGGAGCTGCTACTTGTATTAATGATGGGGCGGAGCTTGAATCTGAAATTGAAACGTTTCGGTTAAACCCGGAAAAGCTTCTCAATGCTTCTCATATTGCCAGAGGTTATGTTGATAAGAACAGAGGAGCGTCAAATGAAATAGTAAAATATCTTTTTCATACCTGAAAAATATTTTATTTTAGTCAAAAAATTATACTTTTAACATTCCCCTTTGTAGTCACCGTCTCCTTCAAAAGTTATTAACAGGCTACTGATTTTCCCTCCTGGATTTTTTTAATTATAACTTTCCATTTGTAAGCTATATGTTTTAGAATCTGACTATTCTATAAAACATATAATTTTGAAATTTACATTTTTGTAAACATTTCGAAAAAATAATAATTATAAAAAACAGTTAATCAATAAACTAACACTTAAAAGTTGATAACTTTTTTATTTCTGTAACAAAATTGTAATCTGGAATTGCAATACCTTCTTATATTGCGACTAGAAAGACAGTAATTTTTGAGTGTTAACAAATATAATTAAATCAACCTAATAATAAAATCAATGGTATTAAAAGAGATCACTACGCAACAAAAAGATGATGTTCCCACAATCTATACTCCGGATCAGGCATTCCTGGCTTCTGTAAAATATTTTAAAGGTGACGATTTGGCAGCACGGGTATGGGTTAATAAATATGCATTAAAAGACTCCTATGGGAACATCTTCGAATTGACACCCGATGATCTTCATCGCCGGCTTGCCAAAGAGATTGCCCGAATCGAAAAATTTTATCCGGATCCTCTTTCAGAAGATGAGTTGTTTGAACTTTTCAAGGACTTTAAATATATCGTACCTCAGGGTGGTCCAATGACTGGCATAGGGAATGATTTTCAGGTAGGCTCCCTGTCCAACTGTTTTGTGGTTGGAAATGGTGCTGATTCCTATGGAGGTATTATTATGATTGATCAGGAACAGGTTCAGCTGATGAAAAGACGGGGAGGTGTGGGCCATGATTTATCACATATACGGCCTAAAGGTTCACCGGTTAAAAATTCGGCCTTAACCTCAACAGGGATAGTTCCGTTCATGGAGCGATTTTCAAATTCAACCCGTGAGGTTGCTCAGGATGGACGTCGTGGAGCCCTGATGTTATCCGTTTCTGTTAAACATCCGGATTCTGAAGATTTTATCGATGCTAAAATGGATGAAGGGAAAGTAACTGGTGCAAATGTATCTGTGAAGATTGATGATGAGTTTATGCAGGCCGTACGCGACAAAACAACCTATCATCAGAAATACCCGATCGAAAGCAATGAACCTAGTTATACGAAAGATATTGATGCTGCCGGATTATGGGACAAGATTGTCTTTAATGCCTGGAAGTCGGCTGAACCAGGGATTCTTTTCTGGGATACAATCATCCGGGAATCTGTCCCCGACTGTTATGCCGACCTGGGTTATAAAACAGTTTCCACAAATCCCTGCGGGGAGATTCCCCTCTGTCCGTATGATAGTTGCAGGTTAATCGCATTGAATTTATATTCTTATGTCGACGAGCCATTTACAGCAAAAGCAAAATTTAATTTTGATCTTTTCCGGAAACATATCTGTCAGACCCAGAAGATCATGGATGACATCATTGACCTTGAACTCGAAAAGATCGATGCTATTTATAACAAGATCGTTTCAGATCCTGAGGATGCAGAAATAAAGAGGGTGGAAGTCACACTTTGGGAAAAGATACGTAAAATGGCTGTTAATGGTCGTCGTACAGGTATCGGGATTACAGCTGAAGGCGATATGCTTGCTGCACTTGGCTTGCGTTACGGTTCTGAGGAGGCCGTTGAATTCTCGGTTGAGGTACATAAAATGGTTGCACTTGAAGCCTATCGCGGATCTGTTTTGCTGGCAAAAGAACGTGGCGCCTTCCCAATTTATGACTCAAAACGTGAGAAAAATAATCCTTTCATTCAACGTTTGGCACAGGCAGATCCTGAACTTTATAAAGACATGACAAAGTTTGGGCGCCGTAATATTGCACTTCTGACTATTGCACCAACAGGTACTACAAGCCTTATGACTCAGACTACCTCTGGTATTGAACCGGTTTTTATGCCCGTTTATAAAAGACGCAGGAAAGTGAATCCAAATGATAAGGATTCACGGATTGATTTTGTAGACGAAATGGGTGATAGCTGGGAAGAATATATGGTTTTTCACCATAAATTTAAAACCTGGATGGAAGTGAATGGCTTTGAACTTAAACGGAATTACTCGAATGATGAGCTGGATGCCCTGATTGCAAAATCACCTTATGCCAAAGCCTCATCAAACGACATTGATTGGTTATCGAAAGTTCGGATGCAGGGGCAGATTCAGAAATGGGTTGATCATTCTATCTCTGTTACAATAAATCTGCCGGAAGAAGCTACAGAAGACCTGGTAAATAAATTGTATTTCGCTGCATGGGAAAGTGGCTGCAAAGGAGTTACAGTCTATCGTGAAGGTTCCCGTTCCGGCGTTCTGATTTCTACAAAGGATAAGACAAAGGAGGGGATATTCCCAACCAAAAGGCCGGAGATACTCGAAGCGGATATCGTCAGACTTCAAAATAATAAAGAAAAATGGATTGCCTTTATTGGTTTGATTGATGGTAAACCCTACGAGATTTTCACGGGTCTCGCCGATGATGAAGATGGTATCCTTCTGCCCCGTTCGGTCACCCAGGGTTGGATTATAAAGAGTCGGGATGATTCAGGTGCCTCCAGATACGATTTTCAGTATCGTAACTCCCGTGGTTATAAAACTACTATCGAAGGGCTATCATTCAAATTCAATCCTATTTTCTGGAATTATGCAAAACTTATATCCAGTGTTTTACGCCACAGTATGCCAATCCAGAAGGTTGTTGAACTGGTTACAAGCCTTCAGTTTGATGTCGAGTCGATAAATACCTGGAAAAATGGAGTAGCCCGGGCCTTAAAGAAATATATTCCAAATGGTACTGCGGCAGAGGATGCCAAATGCGAAGGTTGTGGTTCAGCGAATGTAATTTATCAGGAGGGGTGTCTGATTTGTCAGGATTGCGGTTCTTCGAAGTGCGGATGATTTTTTTATCAACACTATATATTTTCAGAGAGGCCCGGTGACGGGCCTCTTTTAATGATTAAGCCCTGACGGGGTTTTAAACCCTTTCAGGGCTCTCAGAATGTAGGAAGTTTGAACCTCATGACCACTTCTCCGGTCGATTTATCAATTTCAATTGTTTGATTCTCCAGACCAAGGTCTTTACCGGTTGACATCTTAAAAAGACCGGCTAAAAACTGCATGCCGTTATTCATAACCTGTTCAATCTCATTCGCTTTTTCATCCTGATGTTTTTCCGCTTCTGCTGTTTCAGGAACAGAAGGTTCAATTGTGGGCGGCAATTCTTCCAGTTCTTGCAGTATATCGATAGTGTCAGTTTCCCCGATCTTTTCAGTATTTGCCACCTCTTCTGCAAAGTTTAAGGAAGTTTCCAGAATTTCGGCATTTTCGGTTTCAGTGATGAATGCTTCAAGTTGCCGGATAAACTGCGAACGACCTTTTGTTGTGAAATCAACAAAATTTGTTCTGCTTCCACTGTCAAGTACTCCTTCGAATAGGCTTTGTTTCACTAATAATCCCGCTGCGATTTGTTGTTCTACGGAACCTCTTGTAATGAAATTAAAGATGGTGAGTTTATTGCTTTTTTGCCCCAGCCTGTCGATGCGGCCAATCCGCTGGTTCTTTTTTGCAGGATTCCACGGAAGTTCAAAATTGATCAAGGTATCTGCTACCTGAAGGTTAAGGCCCGATCCGCCTGCTTCCGTTGATAAGAATATTTTACAATGTGGATTTGTCTCGAATTTCCGGATCAGCTCGCCTCTAAGTTTAACGGGAACTGTCCCGTTTAGTTCGGTAAACCCGATATTATTTTCACGTAAAATATTTCCGATTAGTTTATGCACCTTCACCCATTCGGAAAAAATTATAATCTTACGGTCAGAATTGATCACGTCAAGTTTTTCAAGCAGTATGTATTTCAGCTCTTCCAGTTTTGGAGACTCGTTGGTTTCCTCATCAATTAAATAGGTAGAATCGCACACCATGCGCATACTGGCAAGCAGGAGCTGTAATTTCTGAAGGTCATAAGGTGTAAGGTATTTTTTTGCAATTATACTTGCAATACCTTTTTTATAAGAGGCGTGATAATCAGCCTGTAACGGAGAAAAATTAACCGGAACGTCGATTTGCTGAACATTTGGCAGCTGCTCAAGTACTTTTCGCTTTTCGCGACGGATTAAAATGGGATCGAGTCGTTTGTTCAGTTTTTGCAGGTTGTAATAGCCGTTAATTTTATTGTGTTTTTCAGGATCGAACAAGCAGTGCTGATAGGAAAATTCCCACAACGGGCCGAAGAAATGAGGATTAATTGCGCTTACTATTGAAAAGATATCGATCAGCCTGTTTTCAATTGGGGTGCCTGTAATGATGAGCACGTGATTAAATTGTAACCTTCGGATTGATGAAGCCGTTTTGGTCTCAAAATTTTTAATTCTTTGCGCTTCGTCGAGAATCAAAAAATCAAAGCCTGCTGTATTTAGTGCCAGATGATCGCGTAGAATTGTTTCGTAATTGATAATAAAAAAGAAATGGTGCTTATCAAGGTATTGTCTTTCACGTTCTTCGGGAAGTCCCTGAATGATCAATGCCTTTTCGCCGGAGAACTTCTCGATCTCTTTTTTCCACTGGTCTTTAAGCGATGCCGGACAAACCACTAACGTCTTGGTGAAATTGAAGATCTCTTTCTTCAGAACGGCTGTCCCAATGGCCTGAATTGTTTTTCCCAATCCCATCTCATCGGCAATGATTGCTGTCTTACGGAATAGAGCAAAGTCAATTCCCTCTTTTTGATAAGGGAAAAGTGTTCCTTTCATAAAACTGTAATCTGCGTGGTGAGCCGCTTTCAGGTTATCCAGGACCCATTCTTCGAATACCGCTTCAACCTTTTCCAATACTTCCGGTCGTATGAGAATTCGTGGGTATTCAACTGAATCGTTGATAAAGTCCAGAAAGCCTTTAATTTCAGTGTCCTGGATAAATGTTGATTCTTTAAAATAATTTGAGATTAAAAGGCGCTCCTTGTCCTGCATCCTGGAGGGGTAATACCATGAAATTTTATAATCATTGAGTGGATCGCAAAATATTTCGATAAAGGGAAAGGTTTTACTTAATCTGTCAAACAAGGATTTGTTCTCTTTTAACTGTTTAAAAGCAAACATAATATGTTTAGTGGTACCAAGCTTGTTTATCCGTGAATCCATGCTATCGCTATAGCCTGTTTCATTTTCGAAATTTCTCAGAAAAACCTTGTATTTTACACCGTTTTCATTTGTAAGAATATGGTCTCCGTGGATATTTGAGGCCCATTTGATCCGGTAGTTTGCTTTGTCCGCTTTTTGCCGGCGTTCGGTCATTACCCGTTTTATCATACCCTCACGCGAATATTTTTTGTGTTCAGGCGGTTCTTTTGGATCAAGGATATTCATCTCATTTTCAACCTGGAGTAAGCAGGCATAGGAAAAACTGTTCCAACCATTACGCTCACCATTTCCAGATGGGATAATATCATCTTCAAGCTGCTCCAGTACATATTCCACCTGCCCCACTTCACTTTGGGTATCAACCATCAGTTCAAACTTTACTCCCGATTGAGACAAAACCTGACAGCCATTATTGTTGAAAATACTTTCACCAAAATCCTGCTCCGATGGAGTTAAAATAAGGTGTAGCTTTTCGATCTGCTGTTTGATTAGTGATTTGATATCCATCTGAAAGTTTAATTTTTCGGTTAAAAAATTAGGAAATTATATATAACATTACCTTTAAAGTTTTCAGTCAGGATAAGATTGCCCTGACAGGGTTTTAAACCCTGTCAGGGCAATAAAACTATGATTTTATTCCGTAATGGGAGGAGAGGATGGAGGCAAACAACGATCCAGGTAGGATTCGTTTCAGGACGACAGCAAACTTCTGTTCGGGTGTTGCAATAATATATGAATGACAAGGATTTTTCTTTTCGATAATCTTACCAAGTTTTTTGGCCAGGTATTCGGGTTTTAACCCCCCCTTTTCGTCTTTTTCAATGATAGACAGGGTCTTTTCAAATTGTTCTTTGTAGGCACTGCCATCATTCGCAATTACAGGTTTACGGTTGGCCGTAAAGCTGGTGTAAAAATCACCGGGTTGTAAGACTACAACCTTTATTTTGAATGGTAACAACTCCATCCTCAGTGATTCACTAAGACCTTCGATGGCAAATTTACTGGCTGCATAAAATCCCTGATAAGGTAATCCCATCAAACCTCCTATTGAACTTATATTAACAATTGTTCCACCTTTCTGCTTCCGCAAAGAAGGGAGAACCGCCTGTATCATATTAACATAGCCAATAAAATTTGTACCCATTTGAAGGTTAACGGCTTCGGGTGATGAATCCTCTATGGACCCGGAGATGCCCATTCCGGCATTATTAATGAGAATATCTATTCTTCCCTCGTTAGCAAGCAATGTGGAGACACCTTTCTGAACAGAGGCTACATCGGTAACATCTGCCTGAAGAATCTTTATTTTTCCTTCTAAATTTTCTACCTGACGCCTGGAGATCCCGTAAACAATATATCCTTTTGCCGATAAATGCTCTGAAACGGCTTTCCCAAAACCCGATGATACTCCTGTTATTAATACAACTTTTGCCATTAATTAAAACTAAACAAGGTTAATATTACTTGGTTAACACTGCCTCGGCGGCTGTCAGCACATCGAGCTCTTTTGCAATTTTGGTGATCTTATGAATGGCTCTGTCTACCTGATCAAATGAATGTGTTGCCATAAGCGAAAATCTAATAATACAGTCTTCCTTTGGAACTGCAGGTGAAACAACCGGGTTTATGAACACCCCTTCTTCGAGCAATCGCTGAGCCATCTGAAGTGCTTTGACGTCATCCCGGATAAAAAGTGGAATAATGGGTGACTGAGACCTTCCGGTGTCGAAGCCCATTTCTCTGAAACTGTTACGGGCATAGGTAGTGAGATCCATGAGCTTTTGTATACGTTCAGGCTCACTTTCCATAATTTCTATGGCTGCCAGGACACTCGCTGCAGATGAAGGTGTCATACTTGCACTGAACATCAGTGCACGCGAATTATGCTTTATGAAGTTTATGGCAACCTTATCGGCTGCAATAAATCCTCCAATAGATGCCATGGATTTTGAGAAGGTACCCATTATCAGATCAACCTTATTGGTGAGCCCGAAATGGGAAGCTGTTCCTGAACCATTTTTCCCTAGCACACCAAGGGCATGAGCGTCGTCGACCATGATCGAGGCACGGTATTTCTCAGACAGACGAACGATTTCGGGTAAGTTTGTGATATCGCCTTCCATTGAAAAAATACCATCCACAACGATTAGTTTGACTTTATCCGGATCGCAAAGCTTTAATTTTCGCTCGAGATCCTTCATATTGTTATGCGAAAACTTCAACACCTTGGCGAAAGTAAGCCGGCTGCCATCGATGATGGAAGCATGATCAAGTTCATCAAGGATAACATAATCATTGCGACCAGTAACACAAGATATCACACCCTGATTAACCTGAAAACCGGTGCTGTAACATAAGGCTGCTTCTTTGTTGACAAGCTGCGCAAGTCTTTCTTCGAGAGCAATATGAATATCCAGATTGCCATTTAAAAATCTTGATCCTGCACAACCCGTACCGTATTTATCGATAGCTTTTTTTGCAGCTTCCTTTACTTTAGGATGACATGTCAAACCGAGATAGCTGTTTGAACCAAACATTAGCACTCTTTTACCATTTATAACGACTTCTGTATCCTGATCAGATTCAATAACTCTAAAATAGGGATATAATCCTGCCGATATAAGTTTTTGTGGTAAATGGTAGTGTGCAAGTTTAGTGTGAAGAATTCCCATTGGTAAGATAGTTTATTATAATCGCTTCAAAAGTAATAAAAAAATTATCTGTGGTACTTTTTCGTTTCAGGAAAGTAGGGCTAAAAATGTTAAAATGCTCATTTGTTGAATTTAAGCTATGAATAATGTTTGGCATTAATCTGTTTTGAAGTTTTAAACGTCCTGTTTTTCTACGAATAATATCAGAAGCCGAAAGTCAGTTGTGTTTCGTACAATTTGAAACTTCTTCTGTGATAAGGGGTTATGCCATATTTTTGAATGGCGCTACGATGAAAAGATGTTGGGTAACCTTTGTTCTGTAACCAGCCAAATTCGGGATGTTTGTTATGTAGCTTAATCATATAATCGTCCCGGTAGGTCTTAGCTAAAACGGAGGCGGCAGCAATGGAGAGATATTTCCCGTCGCCTTTAATTACAGTCGTATAGGGAGTATCTTTATAACTTCTAAAGCGATTTCCATCAACTATTATATGATCCGGGCGAAGTTTTAGCATATCTAACGCACGGTGCATTGAAAATATGGAAGCATTCAGAATATTTACTGCATCAATCTCATTATTATCAAAGCTTGCTACCGCCCAGCTTAGGGCAGCACTTTCTATAACCGGACGTAATTGATACCTTAGCTTTTCGGTGAGTTTTTTAGAATCGTTTAATAATTCTAATCTGAAATCCTCGGGTAAAATAACAGCAGCTGCGAACACAGGACCTGCAAGACATCCTCTGCCTGCTTCATCACAACCGGCTTCCAGACAATTCTTAACAAAATTATTGAGCAACATCCTTTAATTTTTTAATTAAAAGAGCAACTCCGATACCTGCTTTTTCGGGTATTACCACGACGTGACGAGGTAAATGTACAGGTGGATTTGGATCTATTAAAAAGACAGGAACAGCCGTCCTGGTATAATTCATCAATCCTGCTGCGGGATAGACATTAAGGGAAGTTCCGATAATACACAAGATATCAGCTGACTGAACCAATTTTATTGCATTCTCCATCTCCGGCACTTCCTCTCCGAACCAAACGATGTGAGGCCTAAGCTGAGATCCTTTTCCGCATAAATCACCAATCTTCATTTCCGGATCTATAAGGGTATAGATCAATGAAGGTTCTTTTGTACTTCTTGCCTTTGTGAGTTCGCCATGTAGATGGAGCACATGCGTAGACCCGGCCCTCTCGTGGAGGTTGTCAACATTCTGGGTGATTATCCTCACATCAAAGTCATGTTCAAGTTCAGCCAGCAGAAGATGTCCCTTGTTGGGTTGACTTAAGATCATCTGCTTTCTCCTGTCATTGTAGAAACGAAGTAGCAACTCAGGATTCTTATGCCAGGCCTCAATACTTGCCACTTCCATGACGTCGTATTCCTCCCATAACCCATTCATATCACGAAAAGTTCGGATTCCACTCTCGGCAGACATGCCGGCACCGGATAATATGACCAATCGCTTCATAAAATATACTAAAATACTGTGCTAAGCGAATTTATTTAAGTAATTCCTTAACTTTCTTCTCAAGCACAGGTAAATAGCGATTTACAATCAACCAAATTACATCATCAGAGACACTGTCGTAACCATGTATTATTCTATTTCTTGTATCAACTATCTTTCTTGAATCTGTTATTTGAAAACCGGGGTCAGCTTTTAATATTCTATCCATGGCTTCTCCGATTATCTCGAGGTTTCGTTCAACAGCTTTTCTCGTTTTTATATCTTTTTGAAAGGTGAAAAAATTCCTCTCTTATGCTAAGAACTCATTAATCTCGCTTATTGATTGCTCAATATCATTTAAACATGCCAAAATAACGGATTGTTTATTTTCTATCATACAGAAGGGATTTTGAAACATCTAAATTCTGCCTGAAGTATGGATTGTTAATGGCCTTATTTTCAAGCAAATCTATAGGTCGTTTTAAAAGATCTTGTAAGGCAAATTTCAAATTAAAATAACTATCTGCGTAGTCAAATGGATCGTTAGAGTCAATGTCAACAACTAAATCTATATCACTTTTCTCTGAAAACTGTTCCGTTAAAACCGAGCCAAATACGTACAGAGATTTAACCTTGTTTTGAAGGCATAAAGTATTTATCTCAGTTTTATATATATCCAGAAACATGTTATTTATTTTTAGTCAAATATATTTAATCATCCTGAACTTTCAAAATGTGTTTCGGGAGAAGTCTATTCTTTCCGAACAAGATTTGCAATCAATGACAATCATGTGAAAGATAATCAACCTAGTCGGCAGAAGCCAGAAACAATTTGATAACCAGTTAAAAATAAAGTTATTCTGGTACCTTAGGAGCCAGGAATTGAGCTTAATTCTCCTATTCATAATCTCCCAGTAAAATCCCTGAAACATTCCAGGAACTGAAGCTTCCACCTTCCTTTTTGCCCATTGGAATGGCAACTGAAAATGTATGTTTGCCGGGTGCTAAAGTTGTGACAGGGAAATATACCGGGTTTGTTGCCGTTCCGGGGCACCAGCCTGATCGGCTTCCATCGCTTGATGTTATGCCATTCCAGAAATTACCTGATGCTGGATTAAATTTCCGGTAGGTAGCACAATCGCAACGCCACGGTGTATACTGGAACAAAATTTTTCCATCCATCAGAATTGTATTCATTCTTTGGTTATATTCATCGCCTCCATCCCAACCACCATGACCTGTTGTGATATAACGGAACCTAATATTTTTTACTCCTTCAGGAACAGTCACCTGAGAAACAAGTGTGTCGCCTTCGAACATTGTCCCATATTCCTGTCCGGCCATTTCCATGACATTTAAGGTATTAAAAAGAGGAGCAATCCATTGTTTTTTTGGAGCTATTTTGGATATTTCCCTGCTTCCCGGGTAATACTTTAAGGAAAGAGATACACGGTGTCCTCCTTTATCATAATTGCCAATAAAAACTCCAATCCATTGTTCGCCTTCCAGAACTGGAAGAAGTTCAGTAACTTCCTGCTTGTAATAGGTAGAATCTTCCCAGTGTTGCCCGTAAACAGTAACCTTATCGTTAAACTGTCCAATCCCGAATGGCGTGAAGAAGCGCATAATTTCAATAAGTGGTGAAAATTGTTCAGATGCCGTTACACCCTGATACGATTTTCCATTTTTTGCCTTAAAAAATGGTAATTTTTCAGATCCGTTTCTCAAACCATCGATAAAGGATTTTTCCTTATCTGTCGGAATTACAAAAACAGATCCGTTACGGTCGTAGGCATCGCCGTTTGAATGTTGATATAACTCTGCATACAATTGTGTGTCATCTGGTACAACTGGCAATTTTACTTTTTTAAGGAGAACAGTCCCTGAAGCATACTTAAAAGTCTTTTCTGATGTTGTATCCGCCGGATTTTCAATTTTATTTCCAAAGCTAATTTGCTCGTTTACAAATATAGGGACCGTGGTAATAATGTTTTGTGTAATGCGGTGTTTGTAGAGTGACAGTTCCAGATTATCACCCATTTGAGCTGGAATAACAGGCTCTTGTTCTTTTAACCTGATTGGTTTTATTTCAGATGCAACCAGTTCAAAGTTGCCGTTACGAACAATTTTAAGGACCAGTCCTTCCGGAATACCATAACCCATCGAAGGGGTTCCTTTAACTCCGGGGTCTGAGGTGTACCAGATGTCAATTGAGTTGGAACGTAACGTTGTTTTCAGCCTTTTACATGTATAGCCCAGGATCACCGCGGTCTCGCCGGTCTCTGCAAGGACTGGATAAGTGGAGAAATCTGTGGTTGTATGGATCAGCAATCCGTTATTAAACTGTGCTGCCTGGAAGGTTTTTTTTGAGGCATAATCTACATAGCTGGTTTCAACGGCTATTGTTGGGATGAGTTTGGACGAATCGCTGGCTGTCCAGGCTTTGGAAGCCGTCGAAGAACAAATTATTCTGGTTCTTGCACCATGGTTATTTGGTTTCCCGTTGACGATAGTTTGGTAGGTGATTTCGTAACCGGCTGATGGTTTAACTGCAACAGCAAAATTTGGAATTGTGATAAGATTCAGCAAGATGATGATGATTAGTTTACCCGGATTCATGATGTGATTTTAAGGGAAGGGGTTTATGTTGAGACCATATTTGGTAAAATTACAAAAAGAAGAGGGTGTCTTCACATTTGAAACACCCTCTTCTGAAATTAAATTTTCTGAATTAGTTTACGTCCCAGAAAATCTTTGTAGTAAAATTATCATTAGCGGCTACTGCCTGATAATTAGTTTTATTAAATGTATGTTCGTCAACAGGATAGAGCCATCTGCTTGGAGGTACTTGTTGAACTCCTGTATCATGAATAAAGTTAAGAACAGGATATTTTGTTCTTCTTACCTCTGCCCAGCACTCTAATGGTTGCAATACGTTGTAATTGATCCATTTTTGAGTACCGATAAGGCTCCATTTTTGACTTGTGGATGACGCATTTGCCCATGCAATGCCATTCTTTGCAAGGTAGTCGCTAATTTCCGTTGGTCCAAGTGGAGTTAGCGGACCAGCTGCATTATCATTACTGATTGTTCTTACCCAGTAGTAATATTTAACTGATTCGGTAATACCTGCTTCATATGCCGATTTCGCTGATGCATCATTTCCAGCTTTTAAATAATATTCGGCCAGCATTAGATTGACTTCTGAAGCATTGATTAACATTCCCGGAAGGAAATTATTTTGTGTCAATGTTGAGCGATTGTATCTGGCAAGTGTAGCAACATAATCGGTCTGAGTCTGACTTGTGCTTGCCAGTGATGGATCCAAACCTGCATAAGATCCAGCAGGAGTTGCTCCGGTACCTGGTTCAAATATCGCCCTTAATCTTGGGTCTGAATTAGCGTTCATCAAATCGATCATCACCTTACCACCTACGTTGGCACTACCCCAGCCAATTAATCCGGAGTAGAAAGAAGAACCAGCTCCGGTTCCTGTTCCATCGTTTACACCTCCGGAAGTATTATTAGTAACAGTTATCTTGATATTATCCGTGTAGGTGCGAATCAGTGGATAGGAAGATGGATTGCCGAGGATCCCTGCTATTTCGCTTGTCACCCTTGCCTGGAAAGCCGGAACACCTGAAACCCTGGTTAAAAGGCGAAGGCGTAAGGAGTTACAGTACATTTTCCATTTAGTCAAATCGCCATGGTTTACAAAATCCTGCACTTTAAGAACGGAATTTACCCCGGTAGGAACTGCGATTGTATTAAGCTCATCAGCAATGGCTTTTAAATCATCCAGCATGCTGGTGTAAATGGTGGATGCTGGATCGTATTTAGCATTAGACGCCTGATAATTACCTCCATTAGTACTTAGGAGACCTGCCTGGCTGAATGGGATATCCCCAAATACATCTACAACCTTTTGGGTCATATCATAGTAAAAGATAGCGGCAGTAATAATATAGATCCTTTTAGAGGTCTGGTCGTTTGCAGACAGTGCCTTATTTAGTTTGAGGATCTCTTTGTACTGTGCCGTAAAACCATAATATGTATTCCACAGATCAGATTCTGCCTGAACACCTGGGACAAATCTTCCTGCAGTATTTATTATTGGTGTTACCTGAGTCCAGGGTAAAACTGTATTCTGATAAACCACGAAATATTGCCAATAGTTATACATTGTATAATTAAGATTGGACGATAAAAAACCTGCATATTGCAGTTCAACCGTGGTGGATGAAACCTTGGACGGGTCGGCATACGCATCGGCAAATTGGCTCTTTACACAAGAGGAGAATGCAATGGCCGAGATGATGGCTATAATTGAAACTACTTTTTTCATAATAAAATATTTGATATTTATTAGTAATTAGAAACTTGCCCTTAATGAGAACCCGTATGTGCGTGATGAAGGGTTATTTCCGCCATTTTGTAATTGACTTGCCCATGATGTACCGGCGGTCAACTGTTCAGCGTCCATATCCTTAATCGTTCTGTAGATATAGAACAAGTTACGACCGAAGACAGAAAGTGTTACTTTGCTGGATCCAATTTTGGACGAAATGAATTTAGGAAGTGTATAGCTTAACGACACCTCTCTCATTTTCCAGTAGGAGTTTTCAATGATATACCTGAAATACTGTGAGTTGCCATATTGAGGGCCACCCCAGTTCCACATATCCCAATAGTAATAGAACTGTGAGGTAACATATGTATTTGGTGTTCCATCAGCGAATACACCACCCATTTTGATACCGTCGTGGTAGACTGTTTGTCCATTAGGTCCTTGTTGACCTGAAGTTTGAATACCTCTGCCCTGATCATCCTTGTAATAAGAAATACCACCATGTGAAGCATCCATTGCAGTCAAACTTTCTTTTGTCAAACCACGGCTTGTCATCCAGAACAGACCTGAAGGCATTACATAACCACCAATACGGAAGTCAGTTACAAGATCCAAGGTAAATCCTTTGTATTTGAATGAATTATAGAAACCACCAACGGCTTTTACTGTAGCATTCCCGTAGCGTTTCATTTCTCCGTTATCAATCGTGTAATTGAATTCACCATTGCCATAGTCAGTGATAAGTTTGTTCCCTTTGCTATCTGTTTTGATTGGGTGAGCATAAAAATCACCAGCTGCTCTGCCAACCTGAGAAAGAATTGAATAGGCGTCTCCATCAGCACCGTTTACCTGATATAATCTGTCTGAATTTGTTGTCAGGCTCAGGATCTTATTGTTGTTAAAACTAAAGTTGACTCCTGTATTCCAGTTAAAATCACGTGTAACAACAGGTGAACCACTCAAGGCGATCTCAATACCTGAATTTTGCATAGTTCCAACATTGGTCAAAATACCACTTGCGCCTGTTGACTGAGCAATACTCAACGGAAGGATCATATCTACAATCTTGGCTTTGTAATAAGTAACATCGAAATTAAGTCGGCTCTGCAAAAATTTCGTTTCCAACCCAAATTCATATTCATGTTTCTTTTCTGGCCTGATTCCGTCGTTACCGAAAGTTCCTGTAGGGATAGTTGAAGTTAATGTAGAACTTCCTCCACCCTGGTTACCCAGATTTCCTAAAGAATAGGCTACGTTGGCCTGATATTGAGAAGGGTAGTTACCTACAATACCCCATGAACCGCGGAATTTAGCGTAGTTGATGAAGCTTGGTAATTTAAGAGCTTCAGTAAGAATGATTGAACCATTTACTGATGGATACCAGAAAGCATTGTTGTTTGGATTCATCGTTGAAGTCCGGTCATGTCTGAAGGTACCTTCAGCAAACAAGTAGTTTTTGTAACTTACGTTAGCAGTAGCCAGAAACGCGTCCTTTGTCAAATAGCTTCTTCCTATCCCACTATAGTAATTTGGGTTTGCTGATGATGACAAGTCAAACCTGTTTTCTGTCGTTAACCCACCATTTGTGCTCACATTGTCGCGGAAGTTTGATTCCCTGTCTCCGGTATATCCACCCATTGCCTTAACTTCAAAGTCGTTATTAATTTTCTTTGAATAAGTCAAAAGTAAATCACCATATAAAATGGAATATGCATAGTTTGACATTCCGTAACTACCACTAGGACCATATACAAGAGGTTGTGAAGACGAAGATTTGTCTTCTTCACGGTTTGAAGTCCAGTCTGTACCTATCCTGCCACGTAACTGGAGATTTTTTGTAATATCCCAAAAGTTGGTGACACTGGCAAATAAACGGTTATTGCGCTCATTCGTCCTGTTTTCATTGACATTCCACATGAAATCAAGTACATCGGTCCGGTAATTTGGAATTTTTAAATTCTCATTCGGAGTGAGGCTCTGGTTGCCACCTGTTACGTACTTATATCCCAAACTGGTTTTGTATTTTGCTTTATACCAACTTCCATTGTCGAAAGAAGGCAACATACCGCCAAAGTTATTGATCAACCGGTCGTCCATGTATGGGCGGTTGAGAACATTCGAATAGATTTCATCAACGATAATATTCATGCGGAATTTTTTACCGAAATTTAGTGTTGTATTTAAATTTACAGTAAATTTTTCGTTAGATGAATTAATACTTAACCCCTGATAATTAGCGTGTGTAACTGAAAGACGAGTGTTCGAATTGTCAGAAACATTTGTAATGGAGATATTCTCAACCTGGTTATTGGATTTTTGAAATAAATTAGCCCATCCATTCTTTTGTGCAGAATAAGGCCGAACTACTCCATCCCAACTTAGGATTGGTTGTCCGTCAAATTTTGGTCCGAAGTTCAATGAACCTTGTACCAATGCACGATAGTCGGTACCATTCACGTTGAATTTTTTACTGTTAAATCCATTTGCATCTTCACCATAAACATCATATTGTACCGGAGAACCAGCACCTCTGACATTTTGCAGACGTGGCAAATAGGCTACTTCATCCTGGAAAAATTGAGTGCTAACATCTACTGAGAACCCCTTTTTACCGTGACCAGACTTTGAAGTAATTAAAATAACTCCATTCGTAGCATCTGAACCATAAAGTGCTGCTGCCGATGCACCCTTAAGAATAGTAATGTTGTCAATATCTTCTGGGTTCAAATCTGTCAGACCATTGCTTCTGATTCTCTGGTCGCCCCAGTAATTGGAGTTGTCGAAACTACCGTTACGGATTGGGATACCATCCATAACAATCAATGGCTGAGTATTTTGTGTAAGTGAGTTCAGACCACGAATTTGAATTGCCACACCACTGGTCGAACCTCCCGGTGCAGTCGCAATCCGAAGTCCAGGTGCTTTACCATACAATGCACTGGCGAAATTGGTTGAAGCAGTTTCGACAAGTGTATTTGATTTAATTGTCGTAGTTGCATATCCCAGGGCCTTCGACTCCCTGCTGATACCCATACCCGTTACCACAACCTCACCCAACTGTGCAGTAGTTGCCTGAAGTTTAACATTAATAACAGACTGGTTTCCAATTGTGACACTCTTTGAATTGAATCCAATCATTGAGAAAATAAGAGTGGTTCCGTTGGCAGGAACCGAGATCTTGTAGGCGCCCTGAGCGTCAGTTGCGGTTCCTATTGTAGTTCCCTGTACAAGAACTGTTGCACCTGGCATGGAAGTGCCATCTTTGTCATCCGTTACTTTACCGGTGATTGTTTTTTGAGCGAGGGCTACCTGCCAGGAGCAGAATAATCCTATCGTCAAGACAGCCAATAATAAAATTTTACGCATAGGTTTCTAAATTTTAGTTGAAATTCTGAATTGATAATTGATCTTTTTCCACATCTTCAATTTTCAACTTTGTATATGTGGATTTGTACAAAGTGAGGTTCCTTGTCTTGCTTCAAAACAATGGAATTTGGATTTTTTAGCCGCTTTTTAAGTAGTTCATAGATGTAATTTGGTTTATTAATTCATAATAAATTCATTTCCGTAAAAACCTTCTGAAAAATCATCTCAGAAGTTCCAAGTAGCGCCGATTGATCTCCTAAATCTGAAATGATAAGCTGAGTGCTTTCAGAGATCTTTTCAAGGCAAAAGCGATTTAATGACTGTTGTATTGGAGATAGAATGTACTGTTTAGCTTTTGAAAGGGGACCACTTAGAACAATCACTTCAGGATTCATTAACTGAATGATATAGGATAACCCTTTCCCCATAGCAGTGCCTACCTCATTTAAAATTGAAATGCAAAACTCATCTCCAAGCCTGGCTGAGTTTATTACATCCTCCGGTGTTACTTTATCCGGATGATCCTGAAACTGGCTGATTAATGAAGAAATCTCTTTGTCTGCAATACCTTCTCTGACCCGTCTCATAATTGTATTCGAAGAGGCAATGGTTTCAAGACATCCACGCTTACCACAAATACAAAGTTCACCATTTTCAACAATAGGAATATGAGAAAATTCGCCTGCAAAACCATTTTTCCCACTGCATAGCTGTCCATTAATGAAAATGCCAAGTCCCAGACCCCAGCTCCAGTGAATGATTATCGCATCTTTATAACCCTTGGCAGATCCGAAATAAAATTCCCCAAAGGCGTGCATCCTTGCATCATTTTCAATGTAAACATGCTTGTTAAAACGTTGTCTCAAATCACGACCAATATTCTGACGCTTCTTATCTTTAATCGTATAATTAATCCCAATTTTTGAATTTATTAAGCCAGGCATATCCACCCCCAAGCCAAAAATCTTCTCGTTGGGAATATTGTGACCTGTTATTAATTGATTGGCAGCTTCATACATTTTATCTACCAAGTGGGGATCGTCAATATGTGTGTCTATCTCCAAAACCGGAGTTACAAATTTATGGTAGCAATCAACTATTACAATGGTTGCTGAAAAACGGGCTAAATCGCACGAAATAACATAAAAGCCATCCTCTGGTAAACCGTAAAGATTTGGCTTGCGACCACCACTTGACTCACCTATCCCGAAATTTTTTACATACCCGGAGTTAATCAGATCGTTAAGCAATACGATACATGTGGGCAAACTTGTCTTTAACCACTTGCTAAGATCAGGGGCCGATGCAGATCCATGCGTACGCAATAAACTCAACAATTGCTTCTTCTGTCTGACCTTGTTCATTTCGGAAGAAGAGACTTTTTTGAAAAGTATATTTGTTTCCTGATGCATTGTATTAACTAAAGATGAATTTATGGTTAACCAATAGGGTGAATTAGGGCGCAAGATAATAAAAATTTTTATAATCTATTTACGGTTTGTTAACATGTTTTTTATTTTTATAAAATATTTTTAAATGTTGAGGGAATTTAGATACAGTTTTTAACTAAAATCATGCAAATCAAATTCCTTCCTGCTATCAAAATGAATCAAAGGAATTTCTTACTTTTGAATGACAGCTGCCAAAAAATTTAAATCGTTAAAAAACATGCAAACAATATTAGGATCCGGAGGATCAGTAAGCCTGGAACTTGCCAAATCACTTAAATACTTCACAGATGAAATCAGATTGGTAAGTCGTAATCCAAAGAAAGTTAATGAAAATGATGAGTTATTTTCTGCAGATCTCACTGATAGAAATGAGGTTTTTAGGGCTGTAAAAGGCTCTGAAGTTGTTTATCTCACAGTAGGATTAGAATATACTACGAAGGTATGGCAAGAACTGTGGCCACCTCTGATGCAAAATGTTATTGACGCCTGTATTGAGAATAAGGCCAAACTCGTCTTTTTTGATAATGTCTACTCAATAGGAGGCGATTTTGTTAACCATATAACAGAAGATTCGCCCATAAGTCCTACAAGTAAGAAGGGTGAAATCAGGGCTCAGATAGACCTGATGCTGCTTGACTATATGAATACAGGCAAGATTAAGGCAATAATTGCACGTTCACCAGACTTTTATGGCGGTAATATCGATAAGAGTATGGTGATGACTACTGTTTATAAAAATTTCCTGAGCGGGAAAAAAGCCCAGTGGCTGTTTAATGATAAAGTCAAACACTCCTTTATATATGTACCCGATGCCGGAAAGGCTACTGCCTTACTTGGGAATACTCCCGATGCATATAACCAAATCTGGAATTTACCTGTGGATCGGAAATCACTCAATGCAAAGCAATGGATTCATCTCTTTGCAAAGGAGATGAATGTAAATGAAAAATATCAGTTGATTCCTGCCTGGATGGTTCATCTTCTTGGTTTTTTCATTCCTTTCATGAAGGAATTCTATGAAATGCGGTATCAGTTCGATCGTGATTACTTTTTTGACAGCACAAAATTCGAGAACTATTTTAAATATAAGCCTACCACCTATGCCGATGGCGTAAAGGAAATCATAAATGAGCATCAGAAAAATATCAAGTAAAAAGTTATCAGTTACTTTCTTTTATAACAAGGCAGAAATGAATTTAAAAGCTACAAAATTAGTTTTTATTGCGGTTGCACTTTCCGGATCGCTTTTTGGTCAGCCGACAAGTTCAGACCAGTTAACAGCCAATCAGGTCATCGATCTGATAAAAAAGAATGTCCGGGTTTCATGGTCTGCAGAGACAGTGGATACATTTAAAGCAGGTGATCCACTGGATAAAGTTTCCGGCATTGCCACATGTATGTTTGCTGATATGAAGGTTTTGCAGGAAGCCGTTGCCGACAACTGCAATCTTATAATCACACATGAACCTGTCTTTTATAATCATCTGGATGAGACCAGCCGGTTTGATAAAGATCCTGTTTATCAGGCCAAGATAAAATATATAAACGATCACAAACTGATCATCTGGAGGTTTCATGATCATATTCACCGGATGAATCCGGATGGAATATATGCCGGAATGGTTGAGAGACTCGGATGGAAAATCAATCAGACCGACAGCACTATGTTACATTATAGTTTTAAACCAAAGAAACTTTCAGGATTTGTCAGTCATTTGAAATCAATCTTCCCGGGAAATTCATTCCGGGTAATCGGAGATCCTGAGCTTGTAATAACCGGTGTGGCACTTGCAGTGGGGGCACCGGGATCCGGCGAACATATCCAATTATTACAGGAATCGCATAACCAATTACTTATCGCGGGGGAGGCACCTGAATGGGAGACCTATCAATATGCTTATGATGCACAGCTGGAAGGGAAAAGCAAGGCGGTTATCTTCCTGGGTCATGCTCTTTCAGAAGAGGCCGGTATGAACTATTGCGCAAAGTGGCTAAAAGGATTTCTTCCAAAAACACTTCCTATTAAATATTTTACAAACGGATCGAGTTTTATAACATATTAGCTTTTTTTGTAAAATTAGATTCCAGTTTGCATACCTGATTCATTTAAAATCCATTTCCATACTGGTAATTCCTAGTCTGACTACAAAATCACATTCAAAGTTATGGGAATGATAAAAAATTTCCAGTCCTTTTCTGCGAAGCTCGAGAAATACAATGTTTTCCTATAGCCGACCTTTTTCCTCAGTAAACATGAAACCTAAACGCTGAATCAACGCATTGTCAATGAAGTAGGTTTTTTTAGGATTCTGAATTTGTTTTTTTAATGAATAATCAAATAAATGAAGATAATTTGGAGACATTACTTGCGAGATAATTTACCAACCCAAGCAGCTCCCTTTCATTTACCAGTCCATTTCTGATTAGTACATCCCGATATAAGATGCATTCATATAATGATTTAAGATAATCGATGTTTCCCTCTTTCAATACTTCGGTAAATTTTAAGCGGCAATTTTGCCATAATTGAGTAGTTCTTTGACAATTTTTTGATTTTTTGGTGTGTTTGGGTTTATAGCAAACATGCACATAAATCGTTCTGCGGTAAGTGTTGCATTGAAGTGAAAA
>CAINLJ010000133.1 GCA_903850335.1 uncultured Bacteroidia bacterium
ATTATTTTCAGTGGATTGAAAAAGATCAATGGAAAAAACTATGTGGAAATATGATGTTACAGAAGAAAGGTCGCATGAAATCAGGGAAGCCTTGATTTTGCGAAGAGGGAAAGTACTTCATCCGGGTGAAAATGAAGAAATCTCCTAATCCATTGTAATGAAGAGTAATTTCATAATACTTTTTTCTGTCCTTTCCCTTTTCTGTATAAACAGTTTAAAGGCCGATGTTGTTACGATCTCCGGAAGGCAGATATTCGTAAACAAATCCCTTTACACGATTAAAGGAATTTGCTACCACCCGGTACCCAAAGGCAGTAATGTCGTAAGTTTTAGCAATCTGACTGAAGACCTTAAACTAATGAGCGAAGCCGGAATCAATACAATCAGGGTTTATTCCCCAATTACTGAAAAACCGGTTTTGGATGAAATAGAGAGAGCCGGGCTGAAGGTTATCATTAATTTTGGATACAACCAAGGGGGAACCTTTGATATTTTGTCCGGATCATTTATCGATTATGTAAAAAATTACAGGAATCATGGAGCGATACTGTTCTGGGAACTTGGAAATGAATATAACTTCCACCCTGAGTGGTTTGAGGGTAATATTAATAATTGGTATCATTCATTAGATGATGCCGCACAATTGATCCATAAAATGGATCCTTCACATCCGGTAGCCACTGCACATGGTGAATTGCCTGATCTCAAGGCGCTTTCATTATGTCCCAATATCGACATCTGGGGCATGAATATTTACCGATGGGATAATCCTGAAGGAGCAATAAACGGTTGGAGTGCACTTAGTTCCAAACCAATGTATCTTTCCGAAGCAGGTGCAGACAGTTATATGACTGCAAAAATGAATGGGTACGAGCAGGGTGAAAATGAAAAAGCTCAGGCTGATGCAATAAAAAATATACTCGGGGATATATTCAGATTTCCCGAGATTTGCTCAGGTGTTGCTTTGTATGAATTTGCTGATGAATGGTGGAAATCAGGTAACAATAATGCCCATGATCCGGGAGGGTGGGCACCAAACAGTAGTGGCGTTCCCTATGACGGAGCCGCAAATGAAGAATATTGGGGAATAGTAAATATTGACAGGAATAAAAAAATGTCTTACGATGTTGTGAGACAAAAATTTAATGAAATACGATGAATGAATTTGTAACAAATCTTTCTCTAAAGGAAAAAATCGGATATAGTCTGGGTGATACGGCTTCCCATTTTGTATGGGATATGGTTGGATTCTGGCTTTTGTTCTTTTATACTGATGTTTATGGTATTTCGGCTGCTGCTGCGGGTACAATAATGCTTGTGGCCCGTTTTTGGGATATGGCAATAGATCCCGTAATCGGTGTAATTTCTGACAGGACCAACACCCGATGGGGGAAATTTCGTCCGTATATTCTGTTCGGAGCTATTCCTTACGCAGTTTTAGCTATACTAACATTTACTACCCCTCATCTGGGTGAAGTGGGAAAAATTATTTATGCAGGAGCCACTTATGTACTCTTAATGACGGCATATGCAGCAATCAATCTCCCATACTCAGCATTAGGAGCCGTTATGACTGACGATACCTACGAAAGGGCCGGATTGAATACTTATCGTTTCATTGCTGGGTTTACCGGACAATTTGTAGTTACCGGACTTGCGCTTACAATGGCAGAATATTTTGGAGGTGGAGATAAGGCACGGGGATTTCAATTTACTGTATTTCTTTTTGCAGTATTAAGTCTTGTATTCTTTTTTATCACCTTCAAAACGACAAAAGAGAGAGTCCAACCACCAAAGGCCCAGAAAAATTCATTAAAAGAGGATATCAGGAATCTTTTTCAAAATAAAGCATGGATCATTCTGGCTCTTGTTGGGATTATTTCGTTCATCATGTTCGCGATGCAAAATGCAGCAATCGCCTACTATTTTAAATATTACCTCGGTCGCGAAAATAATGTTCAGCTTTTTAATGTAATAGGAACTGTTGCACTTATTGTCGCCTTACCATTGTCAAAACCCTTAGCTAAAAGATTTGGTAATCGAAATGTTTTCATCGCAAGTTCCTTAATTTCCGGATTATTCTTTCTGCTTATCTACTTACCGGGAATTTCTGATCTGACGACTATTTATATCTTTAATATTATTGCCAAAATGGCCTATGCACCTGCAGTTCCATTACTTTGGACTATGATTGCCGATTCTGCCGATTATGGTGAATGGACAACGGGTAGAAGGGCTACAGGTTTATATTTCTCGGCTGCAGTTTTCGCTCAAAAAGCAGGTTGGGGAATTGGTGCTGCAATCGCAGGGTGGATTCTGGCTATTTCGGGGTTCATTCCAAATGTTGTTCAGAATGAGACTGCAATTACCGGGATCAAATTATTGGTGTCGGTTATTCCTGGAATTTTATATATGTCGTGCGCATTATTTATGATATTTTACAAGATTGACTCTGGAACTACAGAAAAAATGAAAACCGATCTTGAAGCAAGAAGAGCGTTAGATTAACAAAAATTATAGACAATTAAAATTAATTTTGTAATTCATAACTAACAGATTCATCTGATGAGAATAATTAGGAATTTTATCCTGTTGCTTATACTAGTTGCATCAATTTTAAAGTGTTCTAAATCAGGTGATAATCCTGCCCCAGTGCCACCCCCTGCGCCGGCAAAAAATGAAGTGGATTTTTGGTTAACAAAGGGAGATCAGTCAATAACTCTGGCGAAGCAATCAACAATTCTAGCCTTTGGTACGCCGGTAAATATATATCCTACTATTGAAATAGATGAATCACAATCTTTTCAATCGATTGATGGTTTTGGATTTACATTAACGGGTGGAAGTGCTCAGGTAATCAACAGTTTAAATTCAACTCTCAAACAACAGTTATTGCAGGAATTGTTTGGCACAGCCGTCACTTCCATAACAATATCTTATTTGAGAATAAGTATTGGGGCATCCGACTTAAACAGTGCTCCTTTTTCGTACGATGATGTGCCCGATGGAAAGACAGACCTCAGCCTGTCAGGTTTTAATTTTGGCCCCGATCAGAGTGATCTTATACCCCTGCTAAAGGAGATTCTTACTATAAATCCGGCTGTAAAAATTATTGCAACGCCATGGTCTGCACCCGTCTGGATGAAGGACAATAACAGTACGATTGGGGGAAGGTTAAAACCGGAATATTACGATGTATATTCGAAGTATTTTGTAACCTATTTGCAGCGAATGAAGGATCAGGGAATTATTGTTACAGCAGTTACTCCCCAAAACGAACCCTTGTACGGTGGCAATAATCCCAGCATGCTTATGTCGGCGCTGGAACAGGCCAATTTTATAAAAAGTAATCTTGGGCCTGCACTTCAGACTGCAAATATCTCCACAAAAATAGTCGTTTACGACCACAACTGTGACCAGCCAGGTTACCCGATTGCTATTTTAAACGATGCCGGAGCAAAGCCATTTGTCGATGGCTCTGCATTTCATCTCTATGGAGGGGATATTAGTGCCTTGTCTTCAGTACATACTGCCTTTCCTGAAAAAAACGTTTATTTCACTGAGCAATATACCTCTTCAACCGGTGATTTTGGCGGTGATTTAAAGTGGCACCTAAAGAATATAATAATTGGTTCAACGAGGAATTGGAGCAAAGTTGCCCTGGAATGGAATCTGGCAAATAATGGGTCTTTCGAACCTCACACTCCGGGGGGATGCAATACGTGTAAAGGTGCTGTTACTGTAAATACAAGTGATAACATTACCCGAAATGTAGGTTATTATATCGTAGCCCATGCATCCAAGTTTGTACCTGCCGGATCTGTTCGCATATCCAGTAATCTTACCGGCAACCTTAATAATGTTGCGTTTAAGACTCCGGATGGAAAAAAAGTTGTAATCATTGAGAACGATGGAATAAACAGTGAACTTTTCAACATAAAATTTAACGGTCGTTGGGTTACCTCTTCCCTCGATGGAGGTTCCGTTGGAACTTATATCTGGCAGTAAGAACGACCAGCATACAATTTGATTCCTTTCATTTTTGGGTCCCGGGTTATTTTCCGGATTGTCCTTACCCAGAAGATTATAAATGAATATAATACATTCTGTAATGTATAATCTGTCACGTGTTTTATTGGGCTGTCTCATGTCTTTCTCAATTCAAATTTCAGCTCAGATAATGCCCATGGGAAGTGGCAGTTATACCTTGCAGTTGCCACCGCCAGATGCAGCCGGTCGAAACATGAATCCTGCCGGCATACCACGGATTTCGGGTGCTGCACTGACTAAACCAATAGCTACCAGCGATTGGTGGACAGGTTTATTGACAAATAATGATGCAACCAATGGAGCTAATCTCTATAATTACCCAATGTCATTAAAAGGAGGCGCCAGTGGATTGGTGTTAAGTTATACTTTCCTGGGCGGAGGTGCCAATGATACCCGTCAGCCAATGAGTCCTGACCAGCCTTTAGTCTTGGGAGTCAGCGGATTGACAGGCATCTTTCCTACAGTTTCAGATTATTCTGACTGGACGGTTACTGCATCATGGAATAGTTCAGGTCATTCGTTCAATGCGACAATCGGTATGGGCATGCCTTTTGTCTATTGCACTAAAGGGAGCTCAGACGTCGCTTCAGTGACTATCAATGCGGGAACAGTAACTGTATTGAGCGAAATGATTCTGGTAACAAATTCATTAAGCGGATCAAACTTTGCCGTCTATGCTCCGGTTGGCTCAACATGGACTGTAACAGACAAAACCTTTACTTCAACTCTGGCAGGAAAGAATTATTTTTCAGTGGCGATGCTCCCTCCCGGAACTGTAGCAGCAACTGCTGCAAACGATTTTAAACAATTTGCATATGTATTTCCGTCAAGTACAGATGTAAAATGGTCGTACGACAATAATACATCAACTGTGCGGTCCGTATTTTCAGTCATTGCCGATGTTAAGGAGGGAGCAGGCACAATGGTATTATTGGGACTCTTACCTCATCAGTGGGCCCATTTAGGTGGGTCATCACCTCAGCCTCAACCTGGTTATTATCATTACAATACTTCACGTGGAGAGATGAAACTGATAGCATCCAACACTTTTTCGATTGAAAATAAGTTTAAAGGTATACTCTCTACACTTCCTAACCTTGCAAAGTATAGCCCCGGGTTTGACCCGGCAAGTCTAAATTCAAAAATTGAACTTGTAAAAGGGGAGGGACTCGCCCTATGGACCGATTCCTATAACGAAGGGATTGCAATGAATCGCCTTATTCAGGTAGCCAAAATTGCTGATCAGACAGGTAATTTAGTAGCTCGCGATCAAATCGTTAATACTGTGAAAAACAGGCTGGAGAATTGGTTCAAGGCTGATCCTGGAGAAAATGCATTTCTGTTTTATTACAACACCATGTGGACCACTTTGATAGGCTATCCGGCTGGCTATTCTGCAGATGCAAATCTTAATGACCATCATTTCCACTATGGTTATTTTATCAGCGCTGCTGCGGCAATCGAACAATTCCAGCCAGGTTGGGCCGCAAAATGGGGTCCGATGGTTAATATGCTTATTCGTGATGTGGCTAACTGGGATAAATCGGATACGAAATTTCCTTTCCTGAGAAATTTCAACCCCTATGCCGGTCACAGCTTTGCATCAGGTCTGTTAAATACAGAGCCCCATGGTAATAATCAGGAATCCTCATCAGAAGCCATGAATTTTAATGCATCTTTAATAAATTGGGGCGAACTTACCGGAAATAATACAATTCGTGATCTTGGGATTTACTTATATACTACTGAGCAAACCGGCATTGAAGAGTATTGGTTTAATATGAACAAGAGAAACTTTGGGTCCGGCTATTCGCAAATGATGTGTTCCAGAGTTTGGAACGACGGATATGATAATGGTACTTTCTGGACGGGTGATATTGCCGCGATGTACGGGATTGAGATGTTTCCGCTAACCGGTTCCTCTCTTTATCTTGGGCACAATATTACGTATGTTCAGAATCTATGGAACGACATGAAGGTAAAGACTGCCGTTCTGTCAAATACACCAAATGATAACCTTTGGTATGATATTTATTGGTCATACCTTGCATTAGCCGACGCAAAGAGTGCCTTGACTCTATACAATGCCTACCCGGGTTATAAACCTAAAGGTGGATGCTCAGACGCACAAACTTATCACTGGCTTCACAGTCTTGATGGATCCGGTTCTGTGGATGCTTCAGTTACAGCAAATTACCCAATTGCAATGACCTTTAATAAGTCAGGTGACAAAACTTATGTCGCACATAACTATGGCACGAGTGAAATTACAGTTGATTTTTCTGATGGTTTCTCAATGCCTGTTCCTGGCAGAACAATGAAAACAAGTAAGGATATTGCCGTAACTGCAGCACTTTCGGCATCAGCATCAAAAGTCGCCAAGAATGGAAACGTAACACTTTCATCAGTAACAACGGGGTCAGGAATAACAAAGGTAGAATTTTTTGATGGCGATGTATTAACAGGAACCTCTACAACCGCTCCCTATTCGGTAACGGCTACTAATCTCGAGGCAAAAGTTCACAGTTTCTTTGCGAAAGTTTATATTGGGAATGCATTGCAATTGTCAAATATAGTCTCTGTAATTGTTGGTTCACAATTGCCTTACAGCGGCACAGCCGTATCGATCCCTTCGCAGATCATCGAAGCTGGAAATTACGACAGTTATGAAGGCGGAATAGGTCAGAATATTACCTATTTTGATTTCACTCCAGCCAATGAGGCCGGAACCTTTCGTAGTCCTGAATACGTAGATGCCGGACCTGCACCAGGAGAAGGGAACACAGTTAGTTTTATTGAAAATGGAGAGTGGCTGACGTATTCGGTTAACATTGCACAATCTGGTACTTATGATCTCTCATTCAGGTACACTTCAGGAAATGCAGCTGGCGGCGGCCCGTTCCACATAGAAGTAGATGGTACAACTGTAGCTGCAAATATTATTTTTGGATTCACGGATACGAATTGGAATAGCTGGACGACGAAATTAATTAGCGGAATTATCTTACCAGCAGGGCAACATGTACTAAAGCTCGTATTCGATAACGGTGGATTTAATATTGGCAGAATGTCATTTACGTACAAAGGCATTGCATCTCCTGCATTATCTGTATCTGCTACAACCCTTTCGATTCCAATGATGGCAGCCAGTAGTGGTACATTCGATATACTTTCAAATATTGGATGGACCTTAACCAGTGATCAAAGTTGGTTAAATGTCAGTTCTCTGAGCGGGTTTGGCAACTCAACCATCACGGTTACTGCGATGGAAAACAGGTTGATGTCCCCAAGAACAGCCCTAATAAAAGTCTCAGGTGCCGGAATGAATGATCAGATCATTACTGTCATTCAGCAGGCAGGTGGGATGTCTTATCTGATGGTCTCCCCGGATAATCTTCCAATAAGCGATTCAGCAGGCACTGAAACGATAGATATAAATTCTAATGTTTCATGGAAGGTTGTCTGCGACCAGTCCTGGCTGACTGTCAGCAATTCCTCTGGAACGGGAAGTGCTCAGATTACCCTTTCTGTACTATCCAATTCTGGTCTGACAGACAGAATTGCCAACGTGACAGTCTCTGCGACAGGGCTTCCAGACAAGACAGTTAAAGTTACTCAAAGTGCGGCACCACTTCCCTTGACATTGCCAATTGACTTTGAATCCGGATCATATAGTTTTGTTGATTTTAATGGGGGCACTGGCTCAGTTATCAACAACCCCTATCCGTCGGGTATAAATACGAGTAACAGAGTAGCCCGGATAATCCGGAATGGAGGGGCAACCTGGGCGGGAAGTTATCTTTTGCTGGCTGGTAAAATTGATTTCTCTGCCGGGACAACTTTTAAAATGAAGATTTATTCACCAAAATCAGGTACACAGGTTCATCTTAAACTTGAAGGTGACGCCGGGGCTGTTGCTGAAGTACAAGCGAGTACGACTATGGCAGATTCATGGGAAAATATGTCGTGGGATTTTTCAGGACACCCTTCCAACACCTATAATAAATTAACCTTTATGTTTGATTTTGGAGTTGTAGGAGATGGCTCCACCAATTCTACTTTCTATTTTGATGATATTGTACTTGGTACAAATTCGGTTGGCTTATTAAATGTTTCTTCAGGTTCACTGACTATTTCAGGTCAGGCAAATAGCACTAAAACATTTGATATTACATCGAATATAGGCTGGACTGTTTTAAGTGACCAGACCTGGTTAACCTCAAATATGTCGGGAGGATCCGGAAATTCGACAATTACGTTGTCTGCAACGGCTAATCCAACGATAGCTTCACGAACCGCTATCGTCACAGTTTCCGGAATTGGCGTTGTTTCTCAGATAATTACCGTGTCACAGGAGGGTGGAACGACAGGGGTCTCCGATGTTCCTGCCGTGAGATTCTCAATTTTTCCTAACCCCGCAAGAGCAGTATTATACATAAACACTTTGCTTGATTTGAAATACTTTAGTATCTTTGATATGAACGGTAAATTGGTTTTAAATGGTAAAATCGTTGAAAATCAGATTAAAGTAGACAATCTGTTAAATGGAATGTATTCACTCAGAATTGATTATAAATCAGGTTATATAATCACGAAATTTATTAAACAAGAATAGTCTTATGGATAAATTTATTTTTTCAATTTTCATTTTCATCTGGATAGGTTGTTGGGAAACAGCTCAGTCTGCACTAAAACCGGGAATTTTTGCAGAGGATAAACATGGTCATTCAGATGGAACTGCATGGATCACAAGTCCGGAGCAAAATGTTCTGTTCCAGCCACATAAGTTCAGTTTCAGTGCTGATAAAAAGTTGAATGCAGAAGAGACGATTACTGTTGATCCGGATCAGAAATATCAGTCAATTGATGGTTTTGGAAATTGCCTTACCGGTGGGAGTGCCATGTTGCTTCATCGTATG
>CAINLJ010000134.1 GCA_903850335.1 uncultured Bacteroidia bacterium
CTTTGGTAACAAAACTTCTGCAAATCGCTGTTTATGAAATAAAAATTCAATTTTATACCTTTCCCCACAACTTTTTCATCTGATCCCAGTTCACCCCATTGCAAGGACATTTGCAATCATGGAGCAATTAATCGGCGTAATGTATCCGGTTATACTTATAGGCAGACTCGTGTCGTTGAAAGGAATTTTACGCGAATAGTTTAGGGCTTTTTCCCTTAAGGTTTTCAATTTTACCGTTTCTTACTTAGAGTGATTCTGAATGAGCACAAATCTGACAAAATCAGGCTTAAAAAATGCATCTGAAAAAATAATGTTTTGTAAGTTTACGCACCCTTAGAAAATATTGTTTTGATGCAAAATAATATCTCCTAAGACTATGAAAAAATTTTTCAAACTCACCAAAAAACCAGTAAAGGAGGTATTAATATGAATAATGTTGATACAGTATCAACAGATGTGCTAATCATAGGCGGTGGCCCTTCAGGCTTGTCCACTGCAATTCATTTAGCGGATACTTTTAAAAAAAACGGGCAGGACCATAGAATATTACTAATCGAAAAGGGTAGTTCGATAGGTAGCCACATTTTATCGGGAGCTGTAATTAAACCTGATGTATTTAGAGAATTATTGCCGGACGTCGAATTTTCGGAAATACCGTTTAATGCTAAGGTTATTGGCGACAGTATGGTATTATTGGGCGAAAAAAGCCATCTGAAAATGCCGTTTCATATGCCGTATATGAATAATATAGGGTATTATACTGCCTCATTAGGTCAGATTTGTAAATACTTAGCTGTAAAAGCCCAGGAAAAAGGGGTGGAGATTTATACAGGGTTTGCAGTAGATGAGATTTTATATCAGGATGGAAAGGTAATCGGCGCAAAAACAAAAGATACCGGATTGGACCATCATGGGAATCAACTCGAAAATTTCCAGGCTGGGACAAGAATCGAAGCTAAGATTACAGTTTTTGCTGAAGGTCAACGAGGACCACTCACACAGATGTTAATCAAAAAGTTTAATCTGACTGAGGGGAAAAATGAACAGGTTTATTCGCTGGGATGTAAGGAATTATGGTCTGTTCCTGAGGGTAATATCAAGCCTGGCCAGGTTTATCATACACTAGGTTATCCACTTCAGAATGATGAGTTTGGCGGTGGTTTTATCTACGGATTAAACGATAACAGAGTTGCAGTAGGGATCGTTGTCGGACTCGATTACAAGGATCCTACCTTTGATGTACACGATGCCATGCAAATTTGGAAAACGACTTCCTTCGTTTCGAAGATTCTTAAGGGTGGGAAATTAATCGAATATGGTGCCAAGACCCTTCCCGAAGGTGGTTATTATGCCATTCCAAAGATGTACGTTGATAATGCCCTGATCGTGGGCGATGGTGCCGGCCTTGTAGCAATGCCTACATTAAAGGGGATTCACCTGTCTGTTAAGTCAGGTATACTGGCAGCCAAAACAATTGCAAAAGCTCTGCAGAATAACGACACTTCAGAATCCACCCTTCAGGAATATGAAAAATCTGTGAAAACAGGTTTCATACACAAGGAGATGTATAAAGTCCGCAATTTCAGACAAGGATTCGAAAAGGGACTTATTATAGGTGGAATACATTTTGGAACACAGTTGATTACAGGTGGTGCTGGTTTCTTTGGAAGACTTAAATCAACCGCAGATTATAAGACTACTTCCAAATTAAGCAAGCTAAAAAAGAAACCGTTTAAAGAACGTTTCAAGGGAAAACTCGAATGGGACAAGGTACTGACATTTGATAAAGTTACTGATGTTTATTATTCGGGAGTTTATCATGATGAGCAACAGGTTGTCCATGTGCGGATTAATGATGCCAGTAAGTTTAAAGAGGTTAATATTGAACAATACGGCGCGCCGGAACAATTTTATTGTTCATCTGAAGTTTACGAGCTTCATACGAACAAGGCGGGAGAAAAAGAGATCAGAATTCATGCTGAAAACTGTATGCACTGCAGAACATGTGACATAAAATCTCCTGGTTTAGGTATTACATGGGTAGTGCCAAACGGCGGCAATGGTCCGGATTTTCAAAATATGTAACATTTAAAGATTAGGGAATAATGGCTTTAACAATTATAAGTTTAATAAAACAGGTTCCAGTCCCCAGCGAAATGAGAATGGGAGAAGATGGGCTGATGGACCGGACAAAAGCGAAATCAATTATCAATATAGATTGTCAGTTTGGACTGGAAGCTGGCCTACAGCTACGGAAACAAAATCCGGGGGCAAGACTTATCGTATGTTCGATGGGCCCGGGTTCGTTTGAGACTTCTCTCAAAACTGCAGTCTCAATGGGCTATGATGAGGCATACCTTTTGTCGGATCGTAAGCTGGGTGGCAGTGATACCTATGCCACCGGCCTTGCAATTTCAACGATGCTTAAACACCTGGGTTTCACAAAAGACTCTGTTGATCCGTTTATCATTCTTGCAGGGAGACAAACCAGTGACGGCGATACAGCACATGTCCCTTCGCAGGTAGCTGAAAATATAGGTATTCCTCAGGCTACTTTTGTCGAAAGTGTCAAATCGGACGGAGTAGGCAGCGTTATTGCAAAACGAATTATAGAGGGTGGCTATCAAATGATGAAATTACCAATGCCATGCGTTATCTCATTAACACCTACTGGAATTCCACCTCGTAAACCTTCGTTAAGCGGAGCCATCAAGGCTCGTAACCTGAAAATTACAACGTTTGGTATAGATGATATTGGTTTGGGAACAGAGAAAATCGGTCTTACCGGCTCTCCTACAATTGTTGCCAAGGTCGTTAATATGGTTAGTGAGCGTCCTCCTATCACAATGTCTGAAGGGCATAATGAAGCCTCCTTAATTGATAGCCTTATCGCCAATCTGAAAAAAGGTGGAAATGTACTTGAAAAGAAAGAGGCTGCGGCGAAGAAGGAGACCGAACGCCCTGATTTCCCGGACAAGGATTTCAGAGACGGAGCATCAGGAATTCTTACATGGGCCGAGATAACGAATGGGAATATCTCCCGGCCATCACTTGAACTACTGACGCCCGCCAGAAACCTCGCTACACAGTTAGGTGCCGGTACTAAGGTTATGACATTGATAATCGGGAAAAACATTCAGCCTCTTGCGCAGACACTTATTGAGCATGGTTCTGATGAAGTGATTGTAGTGGATAATGATCGGCTCGAAGAATATCTTGTCTTACCGTTTGCTTCTATTTTTACTCAGGTTATTAAGATTAGAAAACCTGAAATTGCACTCTTTGCGGCTACTACATCCGGACGTGAACTGGCACCCAGAATTGGGATGAGAACAAATAGTGGTGTTACAGCCGACTGTACTGGTCTTGAAATAGGCGAATACATAAATAAGAAGGAGAAGGTCATTGTTACTCCTATCCTCGAATCACGTCGTCCAACCTATGGTGAGAGTAAACTTGCTACAATTCTTGGATTTGTTTGTCCTCAGGTTTCAACTGCCCGTGCCGGCACCTTTGAGGTTCCCCCGCGTGTAAAGGACAGAGAAGGGATTATTTCTGCCTTTAGCCCGGTTTTGGAAGAGAGGGATTTTGTTGTTGAAATCATTAAAACCGTCAGGGGCGAAGGTGGCCTGCAAAATCTTTTTGATGCCGATATTATTGTTTCAGGAGGTAGAGGAGCAACCACGGACAGTCTGAACCTTATGAAGGCGCTTGCCGATGCGTTAAAAGGTCAGGGTATCAATGCAGAATGGGCATGTAGTCGTCCGGTTGTCGACGAAGGGATCACCGAATATGCACGGCAAATCGGTCAAACAGGTAAAACAGTCCGTCCTAAAATATATGTTGCGGTTGGAATATCCGGGGCAATCCAGCATATCGCAGGTATGAAAGAATCCGGTAAGGTGATAGCAATTAACCATAATCCTAAAGCCAGTATCTTCAACAATGCTGATTTTGGTATTGTAGGTGAATATCAGGATATTCTTCCGGAACTTATCGAACGTGTCAAAGGAGGGTTTACATTCGGAATTGAACCCAAAAAATAGTTTATAAGTTCGATATTGCCTTTTGGTTAAATTATAATAACCCCCGGTTAAGCTTTGCGGAACCGGGGGTTATTTTATAATGTCTTTACCAGTTCTGTCTGGCTGTTACAATGAAGGTTCCTTTCCCTCATAAACAGGTGTTAACTTAATGACCTGATCATCCTTAAAGTCTCAGGGTTAAGTATCTCAACTTCATGGTTAGTATATCGGATTAACTTTTCATTCTGAAAGTCCCTTAAAATCTTCACTGCGCTGTCTCTCGAAATAGCCGAAAGATCAGCAAGATCCTGTTTTGAGACGGCTATAGTCGCTGTTTTACTTTCATATACCTCCTCAAATAGATACAATAATGCAAATGCCACTCGTCCAGCTAACTGTTTTTGAGAAATATTAATCAACCGGCTATACACAGAGACTACATTTTTGCTGAAATCTTTCATAAATTCAGCAGCGAAAGCTGTATTTTGAGTGAGTATACTCTTAAATGCATTAAGTTCGATGAAACACACGGATGTTTTCTTCATTGCCGAAACCGTGAAATGATGCAACTGATCAAAATATATCCCTGGTCCACCAATAAAATTTGTAGGGGTAACAATCCTAAGGATTGTTTTGCTATGGCTATCGCCTTCAAGGTAAAGTTTTACAAGGCCGGCATTCACCGAAATTACATGAGTCATACTAGTGCCTTGCTTCTGAATGATCTCGCCAACTCCATAATGTATAGTTATCCTGTTTTCCCTGATAACCTGAAGTTCTTCTTTGCTGAGCAGATTAAACATGCCAGACCTTCTTTTACAGGTAAGGCAGTCATTATTATCCTGTTTATCAAATTTCACCATGATTGCAAAATTTTAATGCCTATAAATGATTTTATCTTCAATTAGTGTACATAATCCTTCCTTATTTTGAAGGGATTAATGATATATATCAATATAAATCCGTTTTCAAGAACTAAATAAAACAATTTATTAACAGGAAATTCCGCCTCAATTCGTATGATAGATAGTGGATAACATACAAATATGTGGCTAAGTTTATAATTAACATACATATTTCTTAATTATTTTCAATTCATATTTATAAACCGATTTTTTCAACTTCTCTATTTATGGCATTAATTGAATGATTAGCACTAGAATTATGCTAACATGAAACCTTTTCTGCAAAATTATATTGATGAATTGAAGTATTCAGGAATTTGGTAATAGAAAGTCTTTTATAGCGTAATATTCGATTAAATGAAAAGCCCTATCCGAATAAATTTGAAATAATTCAGGAGAAATCCAAAAATCCTTAAAAGAGTAGGAAAAATAAACTTTAAAAACCAAATTATGACAACCGAAAATTCAAACAACAGTGCAAGTGAGGCCCGCCAACTACTTTTCCACGGTGGAATTATGACTCTCCTGAGTTTACTTTCAGGTTTTACAACTTTTTTCGCCCTTTCGCCTCGGATTGCTCTTAGTTCGCATACAGTTGGACTTTTACAGGGGGCGATACTTATTGCAGTCGCAGGATCGTGGCATTTGCTTAATGCACCCCCTAAAACCTTAAGGATTATCAAATACACGTTGGTAGTTGGATTTTATGCCAATTGGGTAAGCACACAATTATCTGCATTATGGAGTGCAGGGCGGGATACCTATCCTGTAAATGGTAAAGATATGCCTGCAGGTGCAGCTTCGTGGCAGGATTTGACAGTAACTGTTCTGGGTTTTCTATCGGTTCTTGCTCTCGTATCAGCAGTACTTATTATTTGGGCTGCCAAAAATAAGAAAACAGAATAACGCTTTAAACCATTAGCCTTTGCAAGTATTCATTATTTGTACTCTGTCAATTCGGGTATTCTAAGTTTTCATATGAAAAAATAGAATGGTAAAAAAACAGCAACTAATAAAGAGGGCTTTTTGTGCGTCGCAAACCCACAAAAAGCCCCCCATTGGGCCATTCAATTTTATAATTTTTTTAATGAATTTGAAGGTTTCAATTTGCTCGTAAATTTTTTTGAAGAAGAATTCCACGTATGGAAACAAATAATTCTAATAAGTCAGGTGTCGTTACTGCTCATACGCAAGTGCATCCTTCCATATTCACTTTACTTATACTTCCTCTTGGTATAATGGGCGGTTATGTTACAGTTACGCTGGCTTTTCTTTATGCTAAAGAAGGAATTTCAGTAGAAAAGATAGCTACGTTGGTGGCTGCAGTTCTTCTTCCACATATTTTTAAATTTGCTTGGGCACCGCTTATAGATTCCACCTTTACACTGAAAAAATGGTACCTGATTTCTAATATTGTAAGCACTTCCGGGATTCTGGCAACCGGAATTCTTCCGATTAAAGATTCCAGTTTGCCTCTTTTAACGTTCATCGTCATCTTTTCCAACTTCACGGTTACTTTTTTATCGATGGCTACTGAAGGCCTTATGGCACATGATATTCCTGAAGTTTTAAAAGGACGGGCAGCAGGCTTTTATCAGGCGGGAAATCTTGGAGGAGCAGGTTTGGGTGGAGGTGCCGGGCTTTGGCTGGCACAGCGGTTGCCTGAAGAATGGATGGTTAGTGCGATACTAGCTTTTACAGCTTTTTTGTGCTGTACCGGACTTTTCTTTTTAAGTGAACCGGAATCAACCATTCGGGAACCTCAGATGCGCGATACCTACCTGAACCTTTACCAGGATCTTTGGAGTACCATGAAAACAAAGTCAGGAATTCTAACTATGGTCATTTGTTTCTTAACACTGGGTACGGGAGCTGCACAAAATTTGTGGTCAGCTGTTGCAAACGATTGGAGTGCCAGTGCCGATACCGTAGCTTTGATAACCGGCGTATTGGGAGGACTATTTACCGCTGTAGGGTGCCTTCTGGGAGGATGGATTTGCGACAGCATGAATCGTAAGAATGCTTATTTATTATTCGGACTGCTCGGAGCATTTTGTGCCGTTGGGATGGCTTATGCTCCAAAAACTGAACTCATGTATATCATCTGGACTTCGGTTTATGCAGTCTTCATGGGATTTTCATTTGCCGGCTTCTCTGCGGTTGTACTTGAAACTATTGGCAAAGGTGCTGCCGTTACTAAATATAATTTTTTTGCGGTGATAGCTAATATACCTATTTACATGATGATATATATTGAAGGATGGACACACACCCGGTGGGGTTCAACCGGAATGCTGAATATCGAGGCGTTGTTTGCTGTACTGGCAATCATTTTATTTCTCATCGTAAAATCTGCGATGAAAGCAAGGAAAAGTGGCTCGCTTGAAATTCTATTGGTTACACCTGAATAGCCTCAAGTTTTAAGAAGATAAAAAGTTTTAAAAAAATATTAAACCTAAACCAATTATGACAACACAGGATTTATTAAAACCAACCGGCAACGCCGAAAGAATTAACTCGATTGATATTATTCGGGGAGTCGCCCTTCTGGGGATATTGCTGATGAATATTACTGGTTTCGGTTTATATAAAGCCTACTTTAACCCCTTAAATTCAGGCGGTGCAAATGGGTTGAACCTGACTGTCTGGTGGATAAACTCGATGTTTTTTGAAGGCACTATGCGTGGGCTGTTTTCGATGCTGTTTGGCGCTGGCATTTTATTATTCACCAGCCGAAAATCTGAAAATAATACAGGAAGTGCAGTAACTGACCTGTTTTTTCGCAGGTTGCTTTGGTTGTTGCTTTTTGGTGTTATCCATTGTTATTTGCTGCTATGGGACGGCGAGATACTTTATGCTTATGCACTCGTAGGTATGTTTGCTTTCAGTTTCAGACACATGAACCCCAAGCGCCTAATAATCACAGCAACAGTGATATTATTGATTTCAACCTCTTTGGATATTAAAGATTATTATCATACCAAACATGCATATGAAACTGCCACAGCTGCTAATTTAAAGAAAATCAAAAAAGAGACTTTAAGCCAGGAAGAAACAAAGTTTATTGAAGAATGGGATGAAAAAGTTAAAGACGAAATAGCTACCCCTGAACAAGTAAAGAATGAAATTGCTGAAAGGAATAAGGATTATTTCAGTATTGTCATGCACAAAGCCCATGAAAATGAAATAATTGAAAGTGTATACCTTTATCGCTATACATTCTGGGATACTTTGGCAATGATGCTACTCGGGATGGCATTTCTTAATCTAGGGATTTTAAAAGCGATAAAATCAAACCGGTTTTATTTGATAATGGCATTGGTTGGATATGTAATCGGACTAACCACCAATTATTTTGAAACTAGTCAGATCATATCCAATAACTTTTCAATAATGTCCATTTCTAAATCATTCAATACTTATCAACTTGGCAGAGTGTTTACTACTATAGGGCATATTGCTATCATCGCTCTGTTTATTAAGTCAGGCTGGCTCTTGTTTTTGCAGAAATCCCTTGCTGCTGTGGGACGAATGGCATTTACCAATTATATCATGCACACCATTATCTGCATTACAATTTTTATGGGATTTGGATTTGGGATGTATGGAAAGTTGCAGCGGTATGAGCTCTATTACATTGTTTTTAGTATTTGGGTTTTCCAACTAATCGTTAGCCCCATTTGGTTGAGGTATTTTCGTTTTGGTCCGCTTGAATGGATGTGGCGTTCATTAACATACTGGCAAAGACAACCATTCAGGAATACAAGAAACTAAAAACATGGAAAAGAGTATAAATGAATTGAACGAGCTACTGGTTCAGCAAACAACTGAGTTAGCCTTAAAAAAAAAGGAACTTGAGATTGAAGCAGCTTTGGAACGTGTGCGGGCATCTTCCCTGGCCATGTACCACAGCGATGACCTCCATCATGTAATCAAAGTAGTCTCGGACCAATTGCTGGGGCTAGGTCTGTATTTTGAGGCGACACAATTTGTTATCATAAATACCGACCGGAGCTGGGATATGTGGGTCTCTTCCCCACATCAGCCATACCCGGTCAGGATTAACGTGCCGTACATCGATCACAGATTGTTCCACATATTTGAAAATGCCTTACAAAATCAAACTGATTTTTTTACACTCGAATTAACAAGAGACGAAAAGGACACCTTTTATAGACATTTTTTTCAAAATACAATAGCAAGAAACTCGCCGGACGACAGGAAACAATATATAATGAACAGTAAATGTCTTACCTGCTCCAGTGCTTATCAAAAGAAGATTTCACTTTCACTTAGCATCCATAACTATGAAGGAACACGATATACCGATGAGGAAAACGGCATTGTAAAACGGTTTGGAAACGTATTTGAGCAGGCTTATGTACGTTTCCTCGACCTTCAAAAAGCAGAATTACAGGCCAGGGAAGCTCAGATTGAAGCGGCCCTGGAGCGGGTCAGGGGTAAAGCAACGGGCATGCACAGCTCTGGAGATTTGGCTGTAACAATTCGTACATTTTATCATGAATTAGTTGGCTTAGGCTCAGTGCCAATCATCCGCTGCGGTGCTGGTTTGCCAAACAAGGAGAACTATTTTACAGATATTTCCTCAGTGAGTAAATCCAGTACAGGAGAACTGGTAGAAGCCACAGGAAGACTTGATATGAGTGGACATCCCATGCTTAAAGATGTATATGATCATTGGATGATTCAGCAGGAGTATCGCAACGTTTTACGCGGCAACCAAATAAAAACATATTACCAGTTTGTAAGAGGGCAACTGGCTATTCCCGATTATCATGATGATGCCGTCCAGTATTTTTATTTCCAGGTGTTCAGCGAGGGTTCCTTTTATGTGGTTACGGAAAAGGAATTATCAAAACAGGAGTTGCAAATCTACCGCAGGTTTTCCTCTGTACTCAGCCTCACCTACAAACGACACAAAGATTTGAAAGACGCTGAGGAGCGTGCGCGTATCGCAATAAGAGAAGCTTCACTCGACCGGGTACGTGCAGAGGTGGCATCCATGCGACATGCTGATGATCTGCAACGTATCACACCTTTAGTCTGGAGGGAGTTGCTTGCCCTGGGGGTACCTTTTTTCAGATGTGGTGTCATGATAGTGGATGAAAATGAAGAGATCGTTCGCTTTTATTTATCCACGCCCGATGGCAGGTCACTTGCAGCACTACACCTGGAAATTGAAAGTCTTGATATTACGAGGAAAAGCGTAGATCATTGGCGAAGACAAAAGGTTTATACCTATCATTGGAGCAAGGAGCAATTTATGAGCTTTATGAATGGAATGATGGCTCAGGAACAAGTAGAAACTGCTGCGTCCTACCAGGGCGGGGAAGAACCTCCTGAATCGTTAACACTTCAGTTTGTTCCGTTTCCACAGGGGATGTTGTATGTCGGCAGTTCAGAACCACTTACCTCCTATGAGATTGAACCGGTAAAGGCACTCGCAGAAGCCTTCTCAGTGGCCTATGCCCGCTACGAAGACTTCACCAAACTGGAAGCAGCCAAAGCCCAGGTGGAGAACACCTTAAAAGATTTGCGTGCAACTCAGGCCCAACTTATACAGTCCGAAAAAATGGCATCGCTGGGTGAACTAACAGCCGGCATTGCACATGAAATTCAAAATCCCTTAAACTTCGTGAATAATTTTAGCGATGTGAGTAATGAACTGATCGATGAGATGAAAGATGAACTGGAGGCTGGCAACTGGCAACAGGCAGCTCAAATCGCTGACGATGTAAAACAAAACCTTGAAAAGATACTTCACCATGGCAAACGTGCTGATGCCATAGTAAAAGGGATGCTCCTGCATAGCCGGAAAAGTAGTGGGGTAAAAGAACCGACAGATATCAATTCTTTGGTTGATGAATATTTAAGGTTGGCTTACCATGGCATGCAGGCAAAGGACAAATTGTTCAATGCAACCATGAAAACCGATTTTGATGAAACAATCGGGATAATCAACGTCGTTCCGCAGGATATTGGACGCGTGATTCTCAATTTGATTAACAATGCGTTTTATGCCCTAGAGAGAAATCATGATGTAGAGAGAAATCATGATGTAGAGAGAAATCATGATGTAGAGAGAAATCATGATTTCTCTCTACCGGATTACGTCCCAACGGTTAATGTATCGACAAAAAATAGGGGAGAACATATAGAAATATCAGTTCGTGACAATGGCAATGGCATCCCGCAAAAAATACTCGATAAAATCTTCCAGCCCTTCTTCACCACCAAACCTCCGGGCCAGGGAACAGGTTTAGGACTTAGTTTAGCATATGATATTGTAACTAAAGGTCATGGCGGTGAACTGAAAGTCGATACCAAAGAAGGTAGTGGTTCAAACCTCACCATCGTTTTACCGACGTAAGGATGTGAAGTGTAAAATCAGATACACAAAAAAAATGAAAAGAAACCCTTAAATGTTTTCGAACGTTTAAGGGTTTTTTATTGACCTCATCAATTGAATTAATCCAATAGCAATTCTCATTTTATGTTAAAATAAGTCCTAAAGATATGGAATATGTTAAACATATGAATTATAGCAAATTGACGGATTTTCTCTATTGAACTTTGTAGGAGGATGTTTGTTGATCATTTATAAAATTCGTCCCCTGACATTTTCTTCGGGATATTTTAATAATCATCACTAAACAAATTTAATACCTATGAATAAACAATCTAAAGTAGTATCATTTGAGATAAATTATTTTGAAGAGATCAAATATAAATTGGAGGGCTGAATCCTCTTCGGCATTCAAATAAAAGAAAAATAATGAGCATGAAAAGAACCATCTTATTTTACCTGTTAATTTGTTTCCAAATTGCAGCAGCACAAAAACCCAATTATGATGTAGTAGTTAAAACTTCTGCCGGCAAATTAGAACAAAAGGTTATTGACTGGCGTCGTGATTTTCATCAAAATCCGGAGCTTGGAAACCATGAAATACGAACCTCTGCAATCATTGCCAGGCATCTGCAATCTTTGGGAATTGAACTAAAGACAGGGATTGCAGTAACCGGAGTGGTTGGTATCTTAAAAGGTGATAAGCCAGGACCGGTGATTGCTTTGCGGGCAGATATGGATGCTCTGCCAATCCTGGAAAAAAATGATCTTCCTTTTGCCTCAAAGGTAAAATCTACATATAACGGCAAGGAGACCAGTGTGATGCATGCCTGCGGACATGATGCCCATGTTGCTATATTAATGGGTGTGGCAGAAGTTTTGGCAGGCATGAAAAAAGAGCTGAGGGGCACCGTGAAATTCATTTTCCAACCGGCCGAGGAAGGCGGTCCACAGGGTGAAAAGTATGGTGCCGAATTAATGGTGAAGGAAGGGGTACTTGAAAACCCAAAAGTAGATCTGATTTTCGGGTTACATATGGATGCCCAGCTTGAAACCGGCAAAATATCTTACCATCCGGGTGCTGCAATGGCGGGTACCGGTGATTTAAAGATTACAGTAAAAGGTAAACCTTCGCATGGTTCACAGCCCTGGTTGTCCGTTGACCCTATCGTTGTGTCAGCCGAAATCATTAATAGTTTGCAAACCATTGTGAGCCGAAACGTTAATCTGACTGAAAATCCTGCGGTTGTAACAATAGGTGCCATAAACGGAGGAAACCGTTTTAATATCATATCTGAACAGGTTGAAATGGTAGGAACAATAAGAACCTTTAGCGAATCCGATGAAACACTTGTTTTCAACCGTGTGAGGCAGGTTTCGGAGAAAACCGCAGAAGCCGCTGGTGCAACGGCTTTGGTTGAATTACCATTCTCTGTTCACTATCCGGTAACTTTTAATGACCCAGATCTTACCTATGCCATGCTTCCTTCATTGAAAAAAACTGCAGGAGCCGGGAATGTGGTGCTTAAACCTGCCAAAACCGGTTCGGAGGATTTTTCCTTCTATGCGGAGAAAGTACCTGGTTTATTCTTTTTCCTTGGAGGATTACCAAAAGGGAAAGATCCAAAAACTTCAGGTCCGCACCATACGAGTGAATTCATTATCGATGAAAGTTCATTTAAAACAGGTGTAATTGCCTTCTGTAATCTGGTATTTGATTATTCAGAACTAACTAAAAGATAATTTTAAAGTGTACTTATGAAAGCTAAGTCAATCAAAGGAAATTCTGCCGAAGAAATTAAAACTGATCTGATACAAAGCCTGGCAGAAGGCTACATGCCAACATTGGCCTTTGTATTTATCTCCATCAAACAAGATCTGGAGGCTATAACTAAACTCCTCGATCAGTATAATATTCAGATTTTTGGTGCCACCTCGGGTGGTGAGTTCATTAATGGTGAAATTGGCGCCGGAACAATTGCCATCTTGCTATTGGATTTGGATCCTTCCAACTTTATGGTTTTACTTGAAGATTATAGCGATAAAGATCCGGAGATCCTGACGCAAACGATGGCTCTGAAAGCTAAAGAGCGGTTTAAAAATCCGTCATTCATCCTTTCAATTAGCATACATGTAGTTAGCGGCTCAGATTATGGAGAGCCCATTATAAGAGCGATTGAATCAGTGACCGGATCAGAAACAATTATCTGGGGTGGTTGTGCAGGTGATGATTTTGCATTCAATGAAACAATTGTTTTCTCGAATGAGCAGTCGCTGAGCAGGGGAATTCTGTTACTGGTTTTGGATGGCGATAAAATTCTGGTAAAGGGACAGGCAGCTTCCGGACAAAAAGCTGTTGGAACAGAAAAAACAATAACAAAGACTAATGGAAATTGGGTAAATGAAATAGACAATCAGCCTGCTGCTGAAATGGCTATGAAGTATTTGGGACTTCATTTAACTGAAGATGAAGCAGAAACCTTCTATCCGGTCGACAATAAAATTATTTTCAGTGTTTCCAGAAACCAGGGTGATCCGGTATTACGTGGTGCCGGAATAATCAATTTGAAAAACAAGTCAATCTCCATTCTTGGAAGCATCAAAGAAGGTGATAAAATCCGCCTTACACTTCCGCCAGATTTTGAGGTCATAGAAGAAGTGAGCAGAAATGTTGAAAAGATGAAAAACGAGGAATTTCTTGATCCGGACGCATTACTGATGTTTTCCTGCATAGGCAGACTGGGGCAATTTGGCCCCTTGGTGTGTGATGAAATAGAAGGGATCAGGAAGGTATTCAATGTTCCTATGGCCGGCTTTTTCACCTACGGTGAGTTTGGCAGGACTAAAAACGGGAGCAACGAATTCCATAACCACACCTGCTGCTGGGTGGCAGTCAAAGAAAAATAAATAGCATGAAAGCAAAATCAATCGGGGGTACATCTCCTTCGGAAATTAATATCGCATTGGAAATGTGCCTGGAAGACGGATTTCTGCCTACATTGGCCATTGTTTTTGTATCTATTAAACAAGATCGTAATGCCATCTGCAAGATCCTTGATAATGCCGGGATTTCCATTTTTGGAGCCACTACGCATGGTGAGTTCACCGAAAAGAATATTGGGAAAGAATCCATAGCAATCCTGTTGCTGGATATGAAAAGGGAGTACTTCCAACTTTACTTTGAAGAATATCCAAACAAGAATTATCGCGAAGTCGCAGCTGATGTAGCAACCAGGGTGTTGGATCGTTTTGCACGTCCTACATTCCTTGTGTCTGGCAGTCATATGGAAACAGATGCTGAGCAATTATTGTTTGGCTTTGAAGATGTTGTTGGCAATCAAGTGAATATATATGGTAGTATGGCCGGAGATGATTTCTCCTTTACAAATCCAATTGTATTTACAAATGGAAGGGAAAGTAACCGGGGCATGGTTATACTGGCATTGGATGAGGATAAAATTAAAATTAAAGGTCGTGCATCTTGTGGCTGGAAAGCCGTTGGCACTGTTAGAACCGTTACCCGAAGTGAGGGTAATC